>NZ_JASGDD010000075.1:0-7573 GCF_047607365.1 Nocardioides sp.
CCGCGCCGAGGCCGACCGCGCCGCCGCCGCCGTCCTCGCCGAGGCGCGGGCCGAGGCGGCCGAGCGGATCGCGGACGCCCGGGAGCAGGCACGACTCCACCTCGTCGACGCGGCCGAGCATGTGGAGCGCGGCCGGCAGGCGGTGGCCGAGCTGATGGCCGACGCGGAGCGCGAGCGGGAGCGGCTGGCCACCGAGGGCGCCGAGGCGGCCGCGGCCCACCTGCGACAGGCCCACGCCGAGGCGGAGGCGCACACCGCGCAGACCCACCAGGCCCTGGAGGAGGCCCGCGCCGGCCACGAGGCCGGTGCCCAGGCCCGGGAGGCGGCCGCGCTCGACGCGGTCCGCCTGGCGCGCGAGGAGGCCCTGCGCATCACCGAGGCCGCACGGCAGCGGGCCGCGCACCTCGTCGAGGAGGCGGAGCAGGCCGCCGTCGCCGTCGAGGCGCGCGCCCGGCGCCGGGTCGAGGAGGCGGAGGCCAGCGCCACGCTGCTCCGGCAGAACGCCGTCGAGGAGTCGGCGCGTCGCCAGCGCGAATTGCAGGAGGAGGCCCGGCGTACGCGTGCCGACGCGATGGACTACCTTACGGCCGCACGGGCCGAGGCGGACGTCATCATCGCGAACGCCCACGCCTCCGTCGCGGACACCCAGGCCGAGCTCGAGTCTCTCCGATTGAGACGGGATGCGATCACCAAGGAACTCGGGCAGCTCTCGGGCGTTATCTCTGCGCTGGCTGTTCCCACCACCTCTGACCAGCCGTCCTGATCACCCCTACACTGTCCCCCGCCCCCAATGAGAGGAAGCCGGCGATGACCGAGCAGCCGTCGCAGTTCACCTTCGTCCGTCGTGGCTACGACCCGGAGGAGGTGGACCAGCGCTTTGCCGAGTTCGCGCGCGCCATCAAGGAGCTCGCGGCACAGCGCGATCAGCTGGCCATCCAGCTGAAGACGCTCCCGAAGACCGCGCCGGCCGCTCCCCCGGAGCCCGCGAAGCCGGCCACCTTCGAGCACCTCGGCGAGCGGATCGGGACCATCCTCGGCATGGCGCGCGACGAGGCCGAGGAGCTCAAGGCCCGGGCCCAGGCCGAGATCGCCGCCGTGCGCGCGGAGCACGACGCGCACGTCGCGGCCACCAAGAGCGAGGCCGACTCCTACGCCGCCGGCCTGCGCCAGGACGCCGAGACCGAGCACAAGCGCACCATCGCCGACGCCCGCCGCCAGTCCGACGAGATCCTCGACGCCGCCAAGCGCGACGCCGACGCCCGGATGAACGAGGCGCAGGCCGTCTACGAGGAGCAGCGCGCCACCGCCGCCCAGGCCGCGGCCGACTTCGAGAAGACCCTCAACGACCGGCGCACCCAGCACGAGGCCGAGTTCGCCGCCTCGGTCGCCGAGGCCAATGCCCGTCTCGACCACGCCAACAAGCTGGTCGACGACGCCCGCGCCGAGGCCGAGCACCTCCGCAAGGAGGCTCAGCAGGAGTCGCGCCGCACGATCGACAACGCCGAGCTCGAGGCCAGCTCGATCGTCTCCGAGGCCAAGGCGCTCGCCGCCCGGGTGAAGTCCGACTCCGACCGCGAGGTCGCGGCGGCCACCCAGCGTCGCGACTCGATCAACGCCCAGCTCGCCAACGTCCGCCAGATGCTCGCGACGCTCACCGGGCAGGCGCAGCCGACCGCTCCGACGGACCCCGCCGAGTAGCGCGAGCGGACCGCAGCCGCAGCGCGAGGATCGTCGCGCAGATCGGCGTGATGATCAGGTTGGGCACCCCCACGGCATAGTGGTGGGTGCCCATCCCGTAGACCACCCACGCCGTCCCCTGGATCGTCGCGATCGTCCACGTTGGGATGCTCAGCGAGCGCATCGCCCGGTGGTCGTGGCGCTGCCCGACGGTCCGGCCCGCCTGCGGCAGGAACTGCGCGACGTCGATGATCCCGACGAGCCAGGCGAGCACCGCGCTCATCGGGCCGCCCGCTGCCGGGCGCCGAGCACCACCGCGACGATCGCGGTCGCACAGACCAGGTTGACCGCCCCCGCCAGCACGACCGGCGGTGCCTCCGTGGTCGCCCCGTAGGTCACCAGCAGGACGTTGAACACCACCGCGATGGCGTACGCCGTCAGGCTGATGCCCGCCAGCGCGGCCGCCTCGTGCCGGGCCCTCCAGGCTCGCAGCGCCTGGGGGATCCACATCGTGGCGGCGCCCGCACTGCCGACGTACCCGACCGCCTCGATCACGCGGGCCAGCCTACGGGCGGTCCGATGGGCGTCCCCGGGAGCTCAGCGGCGTCAGCGGCAGGTGCCGGCACCCGCCACCGCCAGGCCGGCGAGATCTCCAGCGCCGTAGCTCTTCTTCCCGACGTTGTCGGCGAACATCAGCTCATCCGGGCTGGCGACGTGGTCGAGCCCGAGGACGTGCCCGAGCTCGTGCATGACGATGGCGCGCTCCTCGTCGACCCGGCCGGCCGCGCTCATCGCCGCGAAGGCCCGTCCGGAGAGGGCGATGGCGCCGGTCACGTAGCGGGTGTCTCCGTCCGGCTCGATGACCTCGAGGCTTCCTCCGACTCCGGCCACGTCCTTGTCGAACTCCCGCTCGCCGAGCTGGCGCACCTGCGCCGCGGTGGCGAACGTGATGAGCACCGGACGCTCGTCCTGCCCGCTTCGCCGGGACTCCCACGTGTCCGCGACCAGCCCGCCGTACTGGAACTGCAAGCCGGACGCGGTCTGGGCCGCGGCCACCGCGGAGTGGATGAACTGCTCGTAGTTCGCAGGCGCCCCGTCAGGGTTGATGACGTAGCCGATCGTCCGGCACGGGTCGTACCGCGTCGGGGCTCCGGCATCGTCCTCGGCGAGGAATCGGTAGTCGTTCGACGCGACGGCCGGTGTGACCTCGGCGAGCACGCGCTGCGGCTGCCGAATGCCCGTCACCTGCCGGAAGGCATGTCCCGCGTCGCCCGGCGCGAAGGCGAGAACGGCCACGGCCCCGGCCGCGACCAGGGCGAGGATGACCGCCACGATGACGACCCGCTTGAAGACTCGGCCGCGTCGCGGACGGGCGGCGTTGCGCTGGCGGCGGGGGCGACGGGATCCGCGACCGCCGCCCGTGGTGTCGTGGCCGGCCGCCAGCCGCATCCGGTCGTTGGCGTATTTCGTCCACCGCTCGCCGTCGAACCAGCGCTCCTGGTCGCCGCCGGGGGTGGCGTACCACCCCGCCGGGGCGGTGAGCGTGCCCGGCGCCGGCCTCCCGCCCTGACCGGGCCGGGTCACGCCGGTCCAGCGCGTCCCGTCGTGCCAGCGCTCGGCGACGCCGTCGGGAGTGGGGTACCAGCCGGGTGGTGTGGTCACGCGGCGATGCTAGTGGTCGTCGCCGTGCCCGACATGACTGCTGGCGAAAGCCCGGCGGATCCGAGGATCCGGGGACTTTCGCCAGCAGTTGTCGGTGCGACTCGGGCGGTCAGCTGCAGCCGCTGGTCGAGCCGCAGCCCTCGCAGACGTAGCAGCTGCCCGCGGGGCGCATCTTGGTGCCGCAGGTGAAGCAGAGCGGGCTGTCGATGGCGCTGCCGCTGATGAGCTCGAGGAGCTCGGCGGTGGTGTGGGCCGCCTTGGGGGCCTCGACCGCGGCGGCGGTCACGGCCTCCTCGGCGGGCGTCTCGACGGCGTCGAGCTCGGCGTCGCTGAGGACGTGGGCCTCGGCAGCCGGGGCGGCGGCCTCGACCGGACGGGACAGCTCGACGCCCGAGGCGAGGAGCTCGCTGGCGTTGCCGGTCTCCTCGAGGGGCTCGTAGGAGCCGGTCTCGAGGTAGCGCTGACGCTCGTCGGCGGTGTAGATGCCGAGCGCGGCGCGCTGGTCGAACTCGAGGTAGTCCAGCGCCAGGCGGCGGAAGACGTAGTCCATGAGGGACTGCGACATCCGGACGTCGGGGTCGTCGGTGAGACCGGCCGGCTCGAACCGCAGGTTGGTGAACTTGGAGACGTAGGTCTCCAGGGGGACGCCGTACTGCAGGCCGATGGAGACGGCGATCGAGAAGGCGTCCATGACACCGGCCAGGGTCGAGCCCTGCTTGCCGAGCTTGAGGAAGATCTCGCCGAGCGTGCCGTCGTCGTGGGCGCCGGAGGTCATGTAGCCCTCGGCGCCGCCGACCGTGAAGGAGGTGGTGCGGGAGACGCGGGACTTCGGGAGGCGCTTGCGGGTCGGCGCGTAGACGACCTTCTCGACGACCTTCTCGACCACGGCCTCGGCGTCGGGAGCCGCCACGTTGGAGTCCTTGCCCTTGTTGTCGCCCTTGCCGTCCGACAGCGGCTGACCGACCTTGCAGTTGTCGCGGTAGACGGCGGTCGCCTTGAGGCCGAGCTTCCAGGAGTCCATGTAGACCTGCTCGATCTCCTCGACGGTCGCCGTCTCCGGCAGGTTGACCGTCTTGGAGATGGCACCGGAGAGGAACGGCTGGGTGGCCGCCATCATCCGGACGTGGCCCATGGGCTCGAGGGCGCGCTTGCCCATGGCGGTGTCGAAGACCTCGTAGTGCTCGGTCTTGAGGCCGGGCGCGTCGACGACGTGACCGTTCTCGGCGATGTAGCTCACGATCGCCTCGACCAGCTCGTCGGAGTAGCCCAGCTTGCGCAGGGCGCGCGGGATGGTGAGGTTGACGATCTGCAGCGAGCCGCCGCCGACGAGCTTCTTGAACTTGACCAGCGAGAAGTCCGGCTCGATGCCGGTGGTGTCGCAGTCCATCATGAAGCCGATGGTGCCGGTGGGGGCGAGCAGCGACGCCTGGGCGTTGCGGAAGCCGTTGGCGGCACCGAGCGCGATGACGTCGGCCCACGCCTTCTCGGCCGCCTTGATGACGGGCGAGTCGACGAAGTTGACCGAGCGGATCGCGTCGCTGGCGGCCTGGTGCTTGCGCATGACGCGCTGGTGGGCCTCGGCGTTGCGGGCGTAGCCGGCGTACGGGCCGACGACGGCGGCGAGCTCCGCGGAGCGCTTGTAGGCGGCACCGGTCATGAGGCTGGTGATGCCGGCGGCGAGCGCACGGCCGCCGTCGGTGTCGTAGCCCAGGCCGAGCGCCATCAGCAGCGCGCCGAGGTTGGCGTAGCCGATGCCCAGCTGGCGGTAGTCGCGGGTGGTCTGGCCGATCGCCTCGGTCGGGAAGTCGGCGAAGGAGATGGAGATGTCCATCGCGGTGAAGATCAGCTCGGAGGCCTGCTGGAAGCGCTTGACGTCGAAGGTGTCGTCGTCCTTGAGGAACTTCAGCAGGTTCAGGGACGCGAGGTTGCAGGAGCTGTTGTCCAGGCTCATGTACTCCGAGCAGGGGTTGGACGCGGTGATCCGGCCCGTCTCGGGGTTGGTGTGCCAGTCGTTGATGGTGTCGTCGTACTGCAGGCCGGGGTCGGCGCACTCCCACGCGGCGACGGCGATCTTGTGGAAGAGGCTGCGGGCGTCGACCTCCTCGATGACCTCGCCGTGCTTGCGGCCACGGAGGGCGAACTTCTCGCCCTTCTCGACCGCCCGCATGAACTCGTCGGTCACGCGGACCGAGTTGTTGGCGTTCTGGTACTGCACCGAGGTGATGTCACGGCCGCCGAGGTCCATGTCGAAGCCGGCGTCGCGCAGCGCGCGGATCTTGTCCTCCTCGCGCGCCTTGGTCTCGACGAACTCCTCGATGTCGGGGTGGTCCACGTCGAGCACGACCATCTTGGCGGCGCGACGGGTGGCGCCACCGGACTTGATCGTGCCGGCGGACGCGTCGGCGCCGCGCATGAAGGAGACCGGGCCGGACGCCGTGCCTCCGGAGGAGAGGAGCTCCTTGGAGGAGCGGATGCGGGAGAGGTTGAGGCCAGCACCGGAGCCGCCCTTGAAGATGAAGCCCTCCTCCTTGTACCAGTTGAGGATCGAGTCCATCGAGTCGTCGACGCTGAGGATGAAGCAGGCGCTGACCTGCTGCGGGGACGCGGTGCCGACGTTGAACCAGACGGGGCTGTTGAACGCGAAGTACTGGTGGACGAGCAGCCAGGTGAGCTCGTGCTCGAAGACCTTCGCGTCGGCCTCGGTCGCGAAGTAGCCGTGCTCGCGGCCGGCCGCGGTGTAGGTCAGCACCACGCGGTCGATGAGCTGCTTGAGGCTCCACTCGCGAGCATCGGTGCCGACGGCGCCACGGAAGTACTTCGTCGTGACGATGGTCGAGGCGTTGATCGACCAGAAGTCGGGGAACTCGACCCCGAGCTGCTCGAAGACGGTCTCGCCTGTCTTCCAGTTCTTCTGGACGACGTCGCGGCGCTCCCAGGTGATCTCGTCGTAGGGGTGCACGCCCTCGGTGCTGAACACCCGCTCGATGGTCAGGCCGCGCGCGGCCTCGCCGGCCGCGCCGCTCGCGGTGTCGATGGATCCCTCGGTCATTCCTCAGTCCCGTCTGTGAGGTTCGTTGTGTGGTGCTGGTGTGGTGATCTGGTCGGTGCTGGTGCTGCGTGGGGCGCTGGTCGTGGTGTGGGGCCGGGCAGGTCGCTTCCCCACAACCTGCCCGGCCCCGTCTGGGGGCTCAGCCGGACGAGGCCGGGCTGAGCAGTGCGCGAGCGTCTGCGAGCGCGCCGATGACCAGCCGCTCGCTGCGCAGCGCGGCGATCTCATCCTCGAAGTCGTCGGCGGACTCGAACTGGCGGTAGACGCTGGCGAAGCGGAGGTAGGCCACCTCGTCGAGCCGGCGCAGCGGCCCGAGGATCGCCATCCCCACCTCGTGGGCGGGCACCTCGGCATAGCCGCTGACGCGCAGCGCGTCCTCGACCTCCTGGCCGAGGCAGGCCAGCTCGTCCTCGCTGACCGGGCGGCCCTTGCAGGCCTTCCGGACGCCGGCGATGGCCTTGTCGCGGTTGAACGGCTCGGTCGCACCGCTGCGCTTGAGCACCGTGAGCTGCATGAGCTCGACGGTGGTGAAGCGCTTCTCGCAGCTCACGCACGTACGACGGCGACGGATCGAGCCGCCGTCGTCGGCCACCCGGGAGTCGAGGACCTTGGTGTCGGTGTGCCGGCAGTAGGGGCAGTGCATCGCGGTCTCACTCCTTTCCGGATGAGGCTCCGAGCGCCGCCTCCGGCGCCGGATGGGGATGAGCATGTGGAGAACCGGTGCATAACCGGCGTCGCCTTGTGAACTAGATGTGGAGAACTACATCGTTGTAACTACTAGATGTAGTGGTAACCCTAAACCCGCCCTCCCAGCGCTCGTCAAGCGCATCGAGCCCGTGTTCGGCGTGTCGCGCGGGAAAGATCCGATTCGGCACAATGTCTCCCATGGGAGCGCGAGGGAAGCGGGCGGGAGACCGGCCCGCGAGGCCGCTCCCCCGGCGGGTGATCGCGCTCGCCGCGGGCGCCGCCGTCGCGTTCACGCTCTGGGTCTACCTCGTCTCCTCGGCCATCCACTTCGGTTCGCGAGCCCGCGGCGGCCACGCCGGCGACTGGTGGCTGATGGGCGCCATGACCGTCGGCGCGATCGCCGCGCTCTTCGTGGCGCTGATGCTCGGGGTCCAGGCCGCCCGAGCGCTCGGGGTGCTCCCCGCGCCGGCGGCGGAGGAGCCCCGTCCGCCGCGCACG
>NZ_JASGDD010000076.1:0-5264 GCF_047607365.1 Nocardioides sp.
CCGGCTGCCCGCGCCGGCCGCACGCGCGCCCCACCCGCGGACCGCTCCGGAGCACCGCTTCGAGGAGCTCTCCGCCCTCTCGGCGCACAGCTCCTACGAGCTCGACTGACCAACCCTCCCCTCCCTCACAACGACGAAGCCCCCGCCGGTCGGCGGGGGCTTCGTCTGTCGCCCGGGCGGCATCTGCGTCGTCCGGCGCGTGCGATCGCAAGGCGGAGGAGGGAAGGCGGCCTTGGAGCGAAGCGGCCGCCGACCGACGACAACGCCGCGAGCGTGCGTGCCGGGCGGCGCAGATCAGTGGAAGGAGTCGCCGCAGGCGCAGGAGCCCGTGGCGTTGGGGTTGTCGATCGTGAAGCCCTGCTTCTCGATGGTGTCGACGAAGTCGATCGTCGCGCCGTTGAGGTAGGGGCTGCTCATCCGGTCGACGACGACGTTGACGCCGTCGAAGTCGGTGGTCACGTCGCCGTCGAGGGTCCGCTCGTCGAAGAAGAGCTGGTAGCGCAGGCCGGAGCAGCCACCGGGCTGGACCGAGATGCGGAGCGCGAGGTCGTCGCGGCCCTCCTGCTCGAGCAGGCTCTTCACCTTCGCGGCCGCCTCACGGCTGATGTTGATGCTGTCCGTGCGGTGCTCGAACGTGGTGTCGGTCATGCTGGCTCCCTGAGGGTGGGTGCGGTCGTCGTACGTAGGGACAAGTGTCGCACAGGCCTGTGTATTCCCGGCCGTGCGAGCCACGTCGAACGCGTTCGATCGCTCGGTCCTTGTGCTCAGTCCTTGTGCGTCTTGCCGGGCAGCTCGAGCATCCGCTCCAGCGCGAGCCGGGCGAAGTGCTCGGTGTCGGGGTCGACCTCGATCACGTTGGGCACGTCGCCGGCGACGAGCGACTCGAGCGCCCAGACGAGGTGGGGCAGGTCGATGCGGTTCATCGTCGAGCAGTAGCAGACGTTGCGGTCGAGGAAGACGATCCGCTTGTCCGGGTGGGCGTGCGCGAGGCGCTGGACGAGGTTGAGCTCGGTGCCGACGGCGAAGGCCGAGCCGGGCGGCGCGTTCTCGATCGTGGTGATGATGAACTCGGTCGAGCCGACGAGGTCGGCCTGGAGCACCACCTCGTGCTGGCACTCGGGGTGCACGATCACCTGGAGATTGGGGATCTCGGCGCGGAGCTCGCCGATCGTGTCCGGGGAGAACCGGCCGTGGACCGAGCAGTGCCCCTTCCACAGGATCATCGTCGCGTCCTCGAGCTGCTCCCGGGTGAGGCCGCCGTCGGGCTTGAGCGGGTCCCACACGACGTTCCTCTCCAACGGGATGCCGAGCTTGAGGACGGCGGTGTTGCGGCCGAGGTGCTGGTCGGGCAGGAAGAGCACCTTGGAGCCGCGCTCGAAGGCCCACTCCAGCACGGTCTGGGCGTTGGACGAGGTGCATACGACCCCGCCGTGACGGCCGCAGAAGGCCTTGATGTCGGCGGAGGAGTTCATGTAGGTCACGGGCACGACGTCGTCGGCGATGCCGGCCTCCTCGAGTGCCGCCCACGCCTTCTCGACCTGGAGCAGCCGGGCCATGTCGGCCATCGAGCAGCCGGCGGCCAGGTCGGGCAGGATCACGCGCTGGGCCGGCGAGGTGAGGATGTCGGCCGACTCGGCCATGAAGTGCACGCCGCAGAAGACGATGAACTCCGCGTCCGGGCGGGCCGCGGCGTCGCGGGCGAGCTTGAAGGAGTCCCCGGTGACGTCGGCGAACTGGATGACCTCGTCGCGCTGGTAGTGGTGCCCGAGCACGAAGACGCGGTCGCCGAGCGCCTCCTTGGCCGCGCGAGCGCGCGCCACGAGGGAGGGGTCGGAGGCGGCCGGCAGGTCGCCGGGGCACTCGACTCCACGCTCGGAGTCGAGATCGATGCCGCGGCCCAGGGGCAGCAGCGGAAGGTCGACGGTCGTCACACGCCGATTCTAGTCGGCGGCCTGACGGCGACCGGACGAGCCGGCGGCAGCGCGACCGTGATGGTGGTGCTGCCGGGGACGCTCGCCAGGGAGACGCTGCCGCCGTGGGCGCCGACGATGGCCTTCACCAGGGCGAGGCCGAGGCCGGCGCCGGTGTCGGCGTCGTGGCTCCGGGAGGCGTCGCCGCGGACGAAGCGCTCGAACGGGTCGAGCCCGGCCGGGAAGCCGGGGCCGTCGTCGTGCACGCTGAGACCGCCGTCGGTGACCGCGACGGTCACGACGGTGCCCGGCGGGGTGTAGCGCCGGGCGTTGGTCAGCAGGTTGGTCACCACCTGGTGGAGCCGCAGCTCGTCGCCGGTGACCTCGACCGGCTCGTCCGGCGCCGCCACCACCCAGGCGTGGTCGGGCGCGAGGACCTGGGCGTCGACGACCGCCTCGAACGCCAGCCGGGTGAGGTCGACCGGCTCGGCGTCGAGCGGTCGCCCGGAGTCCAGCCGGGCCAGGAGCAGGAGGTCCTCGACGAGGGTCGTCATCCGGCCGGACTCCTCCTCGACCTTCGCGAGCGCGGTCGCGACGGTCTCGGGCCGCGCCCGCGCGAGCTCGGTGTAGCCCCGGATCGTGGTGAGCGGGGTGCGCAGCTCGTGGGAGGCGTCGGCGACGAACTGCCGGACCTGCTGCTCGCTGCGATGGCGCGCCGCGAGCGAGCTCTCGACGTGCTCCAGGAGCGTGTTGAGGGCCGCGCCGACCTGGCCGACCTCGGTGCGCTCGTCCGTCAGCCCGGCCGGGAGCCGCTCCAGGGTCCCGATGTCGCCGGTGGCCAGGGGAAGGTCGGCCACCGAGTGGGCGGTCGCGGCGACGTCGCGCAGCGGACGCAGCTGACGGCGTACGAGGAGGAGGCCGGTGGCGGCGGCGGCGAGCAGGCCGAGCAGCACCAGGGCGATCTCCCACCTGATGAGGGAGGAGGTGGCGGCGTCGACGTCGGTCGTGGGCAGCCCCGTGACGAGTACGCCGGAGGCGACCCCGCCGCCGGAGGCCAGCTCGACCTCGCGGATCGCCACGCGGTAGGAGCCGTGGCCGGGGACGCTGACGCCGTGCACCGCCTGGTCCCGGGGCAGCTCGGCCAGCCGGGCGAGGGCGCGGGTGCTGAGCGTGCTCTGCGCCCCCGGCGTGTCGCCCAGCACCTGTCCCTCGCGACGGTCGCCGACGATGACCGCGTTGAGGGTCCGCGGCGGCTGGTAGCGCCCGCCGGGGCCGGGACCGCCGGGCTGGTCGGTGTCGGCCTGGGCCGCGAAGATCCGCACCGACCGGCGTACGTCCTGGTCCAGGCGGGAGGTGAGGTAGCTCTTCATCGCCACCGTCGTCAGGACGGCGATGACCGACGACACGCCGACCACGAGCACGACGGCCGTGACGACCAGGCGCGTGGTCAGCGTGAGCTTCATGTCACGACATGATCACACGGTGGGGCGCAGCACGTAGCCCGAACCGCGCAGGGTGTGGATCATCGGCTCGCGGCCGACGTCGATCTTCTTCCGCAGGTAGGAGATGTAGAGCTCGACGACGTTGGCCTGGCCGCCGAAGTCGTAGTTCCAGACCCGGTCGAGGATCTGGGCCTTCGACAGCACCCGGCGCTGGTTGCGCATGAGGTAGCGCAGCAGCTCGAACTCGGTCGCGGTCAGCTTGACCGCCTCTCCCCCGCGCCACACCTCGTGGCTGTCCTCGTCGAGGACGAGGTCTCCTACGGTCAGGACCGCCGTGGTGGGTCCGCGCCGGGCCCCGGCGCGCCGCATCAGGCCCCGCAGCCGGGCCACGACCTCCTCGAGGGAGAAGGGCTTGACGACGTAGTCGTCGCCGCCCGCCGTGAGGCCCGCGACCCGGTCCTCGACGGAGTCCTTCGCGGTGAGGAAGACCACCGGCAGGTCGGGGTCCGAGGCCCGCATCCGGCGCAGGACCTCCAGCCCGCCGATGTCGGGCAGCATGATGTCGAGGACGACCGCGTCCGGCCCGAACTGGCGCGCCGCGCTCACCGCGTCGGAGCCGGTGTGCGCGGCGCGGACCTCCCAGCCCTCGAAGCGCAGCGCCATCGAGACCAGCTCGGCGATGTTGATCTCGTCGTCGACCACCAGGACCCGCAGCGGCGAGCCGTCGCCGCGGGTCAGAGTGCTCGTGGACATGTCGTCATCCTCGACTCCTCGCCTGTGAACTTCCTGTGAGAGATCTGCGAAACCTCAGCGACCCCCGGGGCCGCCACCCATGCCTCCGCCGCCGCTGAAGCCACCGCCTCCGAAGCCGCCGCTGCTGCTGCCGAAGCCGCGGGTGGAGCTGCTCGACGTGCTGCTGGTGGGAACCTCCTCGTCGAGGTCGGCGAGCACGACCTGCTGTCCCTTCTCCAGGCCGTCGGTGACCTCGGTGCGGGTCGTGCCCACGACCCCGGTCGTGACCCGGGTGCGGGTCGTCACGCCGTTCTCCACCACCAGCACCACCCCGTCGGAGATCGCGCTGGTCGGCACCGTGAGCACGTCGGTGGAGGTGCCCACGACGATCGCGACCGACGCCGTCGTGCCGTTGGGCAGGGTCAGGCCGGTGTCGTCGAGCGTGATGACGACGGGGTACGTCGAGGAGCTGGACGTGTCGCTCGTGCTGGCCACGTGACTGACCCGGGTGACCTCGCCCTGGAGCGCGTCGGCCGCGCCGGCGGGGGTGACCTCGGCGGTCTGGCCCTCCTCCAGCGTCGCGGCCTGCGTCGCGCTGACCGACACCTCCACCGTGGTCTGGCCGGAGCCGAGCAGGACGCCGATGGCGCTCCCCGCCGAGGCGCTGTCGCCCTTCGCGACCGAGAGCGAGCCGATGGTGCCGCTGAACGGCGCCGTGATGACGGCTCCCTCGAGGTCCTGCTGGGCCGAGATCAGGTCGGCCTCCGCGGAGTCGATGTCGGCCTGGTCGTTGGCCAGGTCGGACGCGGTGATCTCCCGAGTGGCGCTCGACGCGCTGCTGGAGCTGCTGGAGCTGCTCGAGCTGCTGGACGACGACTTGCCGCTCGTCGAGGAGCCGCCCGACGTCGTGCTCGAGCTGCTGCCGAGGGTCTTCGTGAGGGTCGCGAGCGCGTCCTGGAGATCCTGCTGCGCGGTCTGCGCCTTCTCCTGCGCGGCCTGGACCGCCGACAGCGCGTCGGTGCACGCCTGGGCGGTCGGGTCCGCGGTGCAGGTCGTGTTCTCGGCGGCCAGCGCGTCCTTGGCGTCCTGGAGGGCCGTGGTCGCCGCGGTCTGGGCGTCGGTGACCGCCGTCTGCTGCGCGGCGAGCTCCGTGGCCGCCTGCTGCGCCGCGGCGGCGGCC
>NZ_JASGDD010000077.1:0-17159 GCF_047607365.1 Nocardioides sp.
CCCCCCCCATTTACAACCCCGCCCCCTGGGGGCCGGCCCACCCGTGGGGGGGCCCGCACCGCTTCGTCACGGGGCTGACCGTCAGGCGGGGACCCGCTCGTTCGAGGCGGCCTCCAGCTGGGCGAACATCGTGGCGCCGTTCGGGCCGAGCTCCATCACTTCGATGTAGTGCCCGAGAGCCGCCACGGTGTCGAGATAGCCGAACCGCATGTCGCCGCTGAGCCCGTACTGGGCCCATGTGCCGCCGGCCTCGGTGACCACCCGGGTGGCCTCGTCGAAGTCGTCGACCTTGAAACCGAGGTGGTGTAGGGTCGCGGGGACGCCGGGCCGGACGGCCCCCCGGTAGAGGTCCACAGCTCCCGAGACGGGCCGGATGATCTCGATGTTGGTGCCACCGGCGTTGACCAGGACGACGTCGATCGTCCAGTCCTGGGCGAGCTGGTCTCCGACGATGACGTAGTAGGACGACTCGGGGTCTGCGGGGTTCCCGCCCCCCATGTTCGACTGATAGTGCTTGACGCACTCGACGGTGCCGAACTTCTTCTCCAGGAACTCGGCCGCGACGTCGACGTCGTCGGTCACGTAGCCGAGCTGCACGAAGTTGCGCATGAGGTCGGACAGGGCACGCATGGGATCTCCTTGATGACGGTCCGCGGGATGGCGGCGCCGGGTCGGGTCATGAGGGGGTGCTGACAGCGCAGCTCTGGTCGAGTGAGTTCCACTCCGTGGCCAGGCGGGCGTACTCGCGGAAGGCCGAGACCGCGGACGATACGACGTCCTCCACCTCCCCCGGCTCGGTGTCGAGGCAGAGCTGGAGGAGGACGTGATGCGGGCCGTCGGCGGGCTCGAGCCGGGCGGCGAGCGCGTCGTCGATCACGCCGGCCCGCACGGTCGCGTCGTACACCCCCGCCGACCTCGGATAGCCGCGCATCGAGGCGATGGTCACGTCGATCGCGCTGGCCATGTCACGGATCAGCCACAGGTCCCGCTCGATCACCAGTCCGATGGACGGTTGGTCGGCCAGACGTTGAACGCTGACGGCGCCGAGCGCGCCGAGGCAGTCGACGGTTCGCCGGACGGTGACCAGCCGGTTCTCGATGACCTCGCGGTCAGTGCGGACCGTCGGCACCGGGGACGTCCCTCGTGAGGTCGGCGGTCAACGCGCGACCCAGCCCAGGTCGCGCCAGAAGGTCTTCAATTCCGTCACGGGAACGCCCCAGGTCTCGATGTAGGTGACCCCCTCGGGACCGGCCGTCATCGTGTACGGAGTGCCGGCCCTGCTCGTGAAGAATCCGCCGCGGCGGACGACGATCGTCCTGAGGTCGTCGAGCGGGCCGTACTCGATGGTGTACTCGCCCTGGAGGACCAGCACGGTCTCGTCGATGTTGTGTGAGTGCCGCGGCACCATGAACCCCGGCTTGACCCGCAAGGGGTTGCGGTGGAACGCCATCAGGTCGATCGGCGTGGTCGAGACGTCCATGTTGTCGGCGAACGTGGCCCCGAAGTCCACCGGTGCGTCGGCAAGTTGGGAGCCGTCCTCCCAGTAGTAGCTGGGCATGACCTGGAGCGGCATGTTGAGCCAGCCAGCGTCGTCGAGAAGGCTCCCGTGTGTGATCGGCATGTCGCGGAACATAGACCCGGCGCCCGGGGTCTGACCGCGCGAATTTCACTGGGTGGGAGCAATCCCGGTGAGTGACATCGCCGGGTTGACCATTGGTCGGCGGTTGCACACGCTGCGGTCGTGCCTCTTCACTACGACGACTTCCTGTCCTCGGACGCTTGGGAACCATTGACGGTCACGCCGGAGGACCCCAGCTTCTACTGGAACGACGGCGGCTTCATGACCGCCGCGCCGGTCGACGTCGCGGCGACGTTCGACGGTGCGATGTGGGCTTCGGAGAAGATCGATCCCTGGTTCCAGATGCAGCCGCGGAAGATCGCGCCGGGGTTCACGGTGCCCCTCCGTCACCACAACATGCGCCAGATGATGATCGTGATCGACGGTGAGATGAACGTCGAGTACGACCTGGGCGAGGGGAGCCAGCGCGTCCTCGCGGGCGAGTTCTGGATCTGTGAGGTCGGCACGCCGTACACGATGACCGCCGGTCCCGAGGGCGTCATCTACATCCAGTGCTGGGACGGGCCGATGGCCCTGATCGAGACGTACTGGCACGACGACAAGAACTGGATCCGCACGTGAGAACCTGGAAGGGACAGCACTGATATGCCTATTGAATCGCTCGGATACCTCCGCCTGGAGTCGAACGACCTGCCGGCCTGGAAGGTGTTCGCCGGGGACTTCCTCGGCTTGATGCCGATCGAGTCGGCCGACGAGTCCTTGCGGTACCGGATGGACGACTTCCCGCAGCGGCTCGTCGTCGCTCCCGGTGCGGAGAGCAAGATGACGGCGATGGGGTTCGAGGTGCTCAACAAGCGCGACCTCGGTGAGGTGGTGGCCAAGGTCGAAAGCGCCGGCATCAAGGTCACCACGGGCACCGTCGAGGAGTGTGCCGAGCGTCGGGTGACCGGGTTCGCCCGGTTCGACGACCCTGCCGGGAACCCCGTTGAACTCTTCTACGGCCCGGTCCTCGACCACCGCACCGTGCAGCTGCCCACCGTGAGCGGCTTCGTCACCGACGACATGGGGATGGGCCACGTCATCGTCACCGGCGAGGACGGCCAGGCGCTGTACGACTTCTACGTCGGCCTTCTCGGCTTCTTCGAGCGCAACACCATGGGCGGGCGGGAGAACCCGGTGTGGTTCCTCAGCCCGAACGAGCGCCACCACACCCTCGGCATCGCGCAGGCGCCCGGCCCGGGTCGGCTGATCCACCTCATGGTCGAGGGGGAGAGCCTCGACGACGTCGGTCGCGCGCTCGACCGTGCCGCCGAGCTCAACGTGCCGATGATGCACAGCCTCGGCAAGCACACCAACGACTACATGGTCTCGTTCTACGTCTGGTCGCCGGAGAACTATGCGATCGAGTTCGGCTACGGCGGCCGCCGGGTGGAAGGCGAGGCTGCGACCTACGAGATCACCGAGGGTGCCTTCTGGGGGCACAAGTTCACACCTCCCCCGGGCGCGCCCGGGGCCTGAGCCCTCACCTGATGTCCCTCACCTGATGCCGAGTCCCAGGTGAGGGACATCGGTGTCTTACCTGTGTCGCGAGCGGGGTAGCGCGAGTTCTGTAGCGTCCTCGGCGTCCCCGGGGCGGGCTCCTGCCTCGCTCTCGGGGCTGCGGGCCTGTTCCTCGCGCAGGGCCGCCAGCCGCGCGTAGAGGATCACGCGCTCCTCCGCCGAGTTCGACTGTGCGAGGTTCTCCTCGGCAACCGCGATCTCGCGGCGCAGGCGACCGTCCGATCCGTGGGAGAGGGGCACATCGTGATCGCCCTCGTCCCGGTGGGGATTCGCCGTCTCCGTCATCGTGCGGGTCCTTCCGTAGCCTGTTCCGATGATCTCGGTCATATGATGCAGGTCACCGTGGTGCCCCGTGAGGAGAACCTTCCCGGAGGTCGCCGTCGGTGACGACCGGATCGTTCCGGTGAGCGGGACGATCTGGTGGTGCAAAGCCCACGTAGCCGCAACTGTGGGCCCATGAGCGAGACCGTCGTGGATGGCCGAGACGTCAGCGCGGTCAACCGAGCCGCAGCCCGATTGCAGGACGCGACGAGGAGCGGCGTTCCCGTCGCTCCGGTGCGGGATCTCATCGGGCGCTACGACATCGAGGCGGCCTACGCCGTGCAGTCGGCCATGACGCTGGACCGGCTCGCTGCCGGCGCCGTGATCGTGGGCCGCAAAGTGGGCCTCACCTCCGAGGCGGTGCAGCGGCAGGTGGGCGTGGACCAGCCGGACTTCGGCGTACTCTTCGACGACATGGCGTACGGCGACGGCGCCACCATCTCGTGGAGGAGCATCCTCCAGCCGCGCGTCGAGGCGGAGATCGCCTTCGTGCTGAAGGAGGACCTCGTCGACGGCGACCTCGACGTCGACCGGGTTCGCGGGGCGATCGACTACGCGGTCGCAGCACTCGAGATCTGCGGGAGCCGGATCGCCGGCTGGGACATCAGCGTCGCCGACACCGTCGCCGACAACGCTTCGGCGGGCGCCTTTGTCCTGGGCGCACAGCGCAGGACTCTCGACGAGTTCTCCCCCGGAGACGTCGAGATGCACATGTCGCTCACCAGTGCCGAGGACTCGACCGGCTCGGGCGCCGCCTGCTTGGGCGACCCTCTCAACGCTGTCGTGTGGCTCGCCCGGCAGGCTCTCGCGTTCGGCTCGCCACTCGTGGCGGGACAGGTGATCCTCTCGGGCGCGCTGGGTCCGATGCGCCCTGTCGTGGCAGGAGACATCGTCAACGCCACCGTGACCGGACTCGGCTCGGTGTCGGTCCGCTTCTCCCACTGAAGGAAGGCACAGATGAGCAAGACGAAGGTCGCCATTATCGGCTCTGGCAACATCGGCACCGATCTGATGATCAAGGTGATGCGCACCGCCGAGCACCTGGAGATGGGTGCGATGGTCGGCATCGATCCCGACTCCGACGGCCTCGCCCGCGCGGCGCGCCTTGGCTTCGCCACCACCCACGAGGGCGTGGACGGCCTGATGGCGCTGCCGGGCTTTCAGGACATCGAGATCGTCTTCGACGCGACCTCGGCCAAGGCGCACGAGGCCAACGCCGCCCGGCTGGCGCCGCTCGGCAAGCGACTGATCGACCTGACCCCCGCCGCCATCGGTCCGTACGTCGTCCCCGCAGTCAACCTCGAGGACCATCTCGACGCGCCCAACGTGAACATGGTGACCTGCGGCGGCCAGGCGACGATCCCGATCGTCGCGGCGATCAGCCGTGTCGTCCCGGTTCCCTATGCCGAGATCGTCGCCTCGATCGCGTCGAAGTCGGCCGGACCGGGCACCCGCGCCAACATCGACGAGTTCACCGAGACCACCTCGGCCGCGATCGTCGAGGTCGGCGGCGCCCGGCGCGGCAAGGCGATCATCATTCTCAACCCGGCCGAGCCGCCCTTGATCATGCGCGACACCGTCTTCGCCCTCGTCGACGCCCCCGACGAGGGGATCCACGAGGAGATCCGGGGCTCGATCGAGAAGATGGTCGGCGACGTCGCCGCCTATGTGCCGGGCTACCGACTCAAGCAGCAGGTCCAGATCAACGCGATCCCCCCCGACCAGCCCGTCGAGACGCTGATCGAGCCGGGCACAGCCAGGCCCACGCACCAGGTGTCGGTGTTCCTCGAGGTCGAGGGTGCGGCTCACTACCTGCCGGCGTACGCCGGGAACCTCGACATCATGACCTCGGCCGCGCTTCAGGTCGCCGAGCGCGTCGCTGCCCGGAAGGTGTCGGCGTGAGCACCCCGATCTTCGTCCAGGACGTCACGCTGCGCGACGGCATGCACGCCGTCCGGCACCGGATCACCCCTGCGGACGTGAAGCGGATCGTCACCGCGCTCGACGACGCCGGTGTCGACGCGATCGAGGTCGCCCATGGCGACGGCCTGGCGGGCGGCTCGGTCAACTACGGCCCCGGCTCGCACAGCGACTGGGCATGGATCGAGGCCGCGGCCTCGGTGCTGAAGCAGGCCCGCCTGACGACCCTCCTGCTGCCGGGCGTTGGAACCGTGCACGACCTGAGGACGGCGTACTCCCTCGGCGTCCGCTCGGTGCGGGTCGCGACCCACTGCACCGAGGCCGACGTCTCCGCCCAGCACATCGCGGCGGCCCGCGAGCTCGGCATGGACGTCTCGGGCTTCCTGATGCTCTCCCACATGGCGCCGCCCGAGGAGCTGGCCAAGCAGGCCAAGCTGATGGAGTCCTACGGTGCCCACTGCGTCTACATCACCGACTCCGGCGGTCGCCTGACCATGACGGACGTTGCCGAGCGCGCGCAGGCCTACCGCGACGCGCTCGACCCTGCCACCGAGCTCGGCATCCACGCGCACGAGAATCTCTCGCTGTCGGTGGCCAACTCGGTGGTGGCGGTGCAGCACGGGATCCACCGCGTCGACGCCTCGCTCGCCGGCCACGGCGCCGGCGCCGGCAACTGCCCGATCGAGGCGTTCGTCGCGGCGGCCGATCTGGTCGGCTTCAAGCACGGCTGCGACGTGTTCAAGCTCCAGGACGCCGCCGATGACCTGGTCCGCCCGTTGCAGGACCGGCCGGTCCGGGTCGACCGCGAGACCCTCACCCTCGGGTACGCCGGGGTCTACTCCTCCTTCCTCCGGCACGCCGAGAACGCCGCCGCCCGCTACGACGTCGACGTCCGCGACATCCTGATGGAGTGCGGCCGCCGTCGTCTCGTCGGCGGCCAGGAGGACATGATCATCGACATCGCCCTCACCCTCGTCGCGGTCAGGTCGAACTAGGACGTTTTCCCGAAGTCGACCGGCGCCCCGCGGCGCCGCGTCCCGACCAGCTTTGCGGCGGACCTGCCGCCGGGGCGGGCGAAGTCCGCTCGCGCGGCACATCTTCTTGACGTCGATCTCGGCCAGCGACTGGGGCGCCGCCGGCCATCTCCGCGAGGACCGCGCAGGACATGCAGTGGGTCCGAGCGTCAGCGCTCGGGCCGGCTCTCTTGCCTCTGCCGGACCGAGAGGGCTCGCGCCGATCGTCGTCCGGCGAGTGAGACGATCAGGAGTGCGAGGCCGACGCAGGCGGCTCCTCCGAGGACGTCGAGGAGGAAGTGGTTGCCGGTGCCGATGACGACCAGCACCTGGAGGGTGGGGTAGGCGATGGCGGCGGTGCGCCACCATCGGAGGTGTCGTCCGGCGAAGCTCCACATCTGGACGGCGCACCATAGGGACCAGCCGAAGTGGAGCGAGGGCATGGCGGCGTACTGGTTGGTGGCGTCGCCGATGCCTCGGGGTGCTGAGGCGGCGTCGCTCCACCATCCGTAGGAGGCGAACTTTCGCATCACGTCGATGGTGTGGAGGTCGGGCATGAGTCGGGGCGGTGCGGCGGCGAAGGTCGCGTACACCAGCAGGCCGATGGCGGAGGCGATGATGAGGGTCCAGTAGCCGCGGGTGTGGATCCAGCCTCCGTGTCGCCAGGAGAGGTAGAGGATCAGGGGTGTGGCGGCGTAGTGGAAGAGGGCGTAGAAGTAGCAGGCCGGCACGGCGAGGGCGGGGATGCCGGCGAGCCAGTGGTTCCAGGCGAGCTCGGCGTGGGTGATGGCCGGGCCTTGGATCTGGAGGATCAGGTGGGAGTGGTGGATCGCTTGGGCGGGGTTGGTGCCCTGGGCTGCTCGGATGAGGGTGTACGCCGTCGCGAGAGCGACCAGGGCGCCCATCTCCACGACGGACCTGGAGGCGCCGGAGCGCCTCCAGGTCTCGGCGTCGATCGTGCGCGCCTGCACCTGTTCAGTGTGCCAGCACGGGCCCTGCGTCGGGGTCACGCTCGAGGGACCCGTGGCGCAGGAGCAGGCCGCAGACGACGGCACCGGCGGTGAACACCACGCCTGACCACAGGAAGACGGTGGTGTAGCTCTCCATCCCGGCCTGAGCGAGGACGTGCGGATCGCTCGGGTCCCGACCGGTGAGGTAGTCGGTGGCTGCGCTGGAGGCCAGGGCGCTGAAGACGGCCGTGCCGATGGAGCCGCCGATCTGCTGGAACGTGTTGACGGCGGCCGAGGCCACGCCGGCATGGTGGGGGTCGACGCGGTCGGTGGCGGCGTTCATCGCCGGGGCCATGATGAGTCCCAAGCCGAGCCCGACGACGACGAGACCCGGCAGGACCCCGGTGGCGTACGAGCTGTCGAGGTCGAGCCGGGTGAGCAGCGCCATGCCGCCGGCCGCGACGACGAAGCCGGCGGTCACGGGGACCTTCACGCCGATCCGCTCGAGCACGGGTGTGGCCAGCTGGGCCGCGACCATCAGGCCGCCGATCATCGGCAGGAAGGCCACGCCGGTGGGCAACGGGTCGAAGCCGAGCACGCTGGACATGTAGTAGGTCAGGAAGAGGAAGACGCCGAACATGCCCGCGCCGGCTATCCCGACGGCGAGGTAGGAGCCGCCGCGGGTCCGATCGAGCAGCACCGACAGCGGCAGCAGCGGATGGGCGACCCGCGTCTGGACCCAGGCGAACGCGGCCAGGACGACCAGGCCGGCTCCGATGAACCCGAGGGTGCCCGCGCTGGTCCATCCGTCCGTCTCCGCGTTGGCGAGCCCGTAGACGATCGCCACCAGACCGGCCACGCTGAGGACGGCGCCCGGCACGTCCAGGGTGGCGGTCCTGTCGCGGACCGTGCGAGGCAGGAGTGCGACGGCGCCGACGAAGGCGAGCACGGCGATCGGAAGGTTCACCAGGAGGCACCAGCGCCAGGAGAGGTACTCGGTCAGCGCGCCGCCGAGCAGGAGGCCGATCGCGCCGCCGCCGCCGGCGATGGCGCCGTAGATCGCGAAGGCCCGTCCCCGCTCGTGCGGGCTGGTGAAGGTGGTCGTGAGCAGGGAGAGGGTCGCCGGAGCGAGCATCGCCCCGAAGACGCCCTGGCAGGCACGGGCGACGATGAGCAGCTCGATCGAGCCGGCGGCCCCGCCGACGGCCGAGGCGACGGCGAAGCCGGACAGCCCGGCGAGCAGGAGCGGCTTGCGGCCGATCATGTCGCCGAGGCGCCCGCCCACGAAGAGCAGGGAGCCGAACGCGAGGGCGTAGGCGGTCACCACCCACTGCCGCAGATCGTCGGAGAAGCCGAGATCGTCCTGGGCGGTCGGCAGGGCGATGTTCACGATGGTGGCGTCGAGCACCACCATCAGCTGAGCGGTGCACAGCACGGCGAGGATCCACCATCGGCGGCCGTGGTCGGTGGCCTCGCTCGCTCGGGTCTCGGTGGGAAGCGCGGACATGGATACCTCGTGATCGGCTCAGGTAATTGGAATGGACTTTCCGTTTCGTGTCGAACCGTACCAGAAGAGGAAAGAGAATTCCGTTTCGCTGGCTAGGATGTCCACATGCCCCCCAGCCCGCGTCCCCCGGATGCCGCCCGGCCGCCACTGCGCAAGGACGCCGAGCGGAGCCGGCAGCGGATCCTCGCGGTCGCCGCGACCCTCATGGCCGAGCACGGGGTCGACGTCGGCTACGACGCGATCGCCCGCGCCGCCGGAGTCGGCGCCGGCACCGTCTACCGGCGCTTCCCCGAGCGGGTCGATCTCGTCAGCGCGCTCTTCCGTGACCGGGCCGAGCTGGCCGTCGACGCCCTCGCCGAGGCCCTGCGGATCGAGGACCCGTGGCAGGCCCTGAGCTGGCTCTGCGAGCGGATGGCGCTCCAGTGGATCGATGACCGGGGCCTCCAGCAGGCCCTCTTCCGCAGCGAGTACGCCGACCTGATGGTGGAGGACCGCGACCGCATCGCCCACCTGGCGGACCAGGTGCTCGGCCGCGCCCAGGCGGTCGGCGCCGCCCGGGCCGACCTCGCGACGACGGACCTCGCGCTGCTGATCCACTTCGCCAGCAGAGTGGGCAGCGAGCGCCCCGATGTCGCTCGCCGTTACGTCGCCCTCGTGCTCGATTCCGTGCGGGCCCGTCCCGACGCGGAGCCACTGCCCGGGCGGGCCCCGACGCTCCGCGACTTCGAGACCATCGCCGCCTCCATGTGAGACGGCGCGGGACCCGCCACCGCTTGCCGGCGTCCCGCGTACGGTGGGCGGGTGATGTCAGCACGTGCCTCGAACGATCTGCCGTGGTGGTCGGACGCCGTCGTCTACCAGGTCTACATCCGCTCCTTCGCCGATGGGTCCGGCGACGGCATCGGGGACATCGCGGGACTGCGGTCGAGGGTCGGCTACCTCGCCGAGCTCGGGGTCGACGCCATCTGGATCAACCCCTGGTACCCCTCGCCCCAGGCCGACGCCGGCTACGACGTCGCCGACTACCGCGACGTCGAGCCCGCCTACGGCACGCTCGAGGAGGCCGATCTGCTCATCGCCGAGGCGCATGCCGCTGGCCTCAAGGTGATCCTCGACATCGTGCCCAACCACACCTCGTCGGAGCACGCGTGGTTCCGCGCGGCCCTCGCGGGGGACCGGGCCGCGCGGGCGCGGTACGTCTTCCGGCCGGGTCGCGGCGCGGACGGCGAGGAGCCGCCCAACGACTGGGAGTCGGTCTTCGGCGGCCCAGCGTGGCGGCGTACGGACGACGGGGAGTGGTATCTCCACCTGTTCGCGCCCGAGCAGCCCGACCTCGACTGGTCCAACCCGGAGGTCCGCGCGGAGTTCGAGGACGTGCTGCGGTTCTGGTTCGAGCGCGGCGTCGACGGCTTCCGGATCGACGTCGCCCACGGGCTGGTCAAGGCCGACGGCCTGCCCGACGCCGGGCCGCGCGACGGGCTCACCAACAACACCGAGCCCCACCCCGCCTGGGACAACGACGGCGTGCACGAGGTCTATCGCGCCTGGCGCGAGGTCGCGGAGTCCTATCCGCACCGGCCGGTCTTCGTGGCCGAGGCGTGGGTGCCGAGCAACGAGCGGCTCGCGCTCTACCTCCGACCCGACGAGCTCCACACGGCGTTCCAGTTCGACTTCCTGCGCGCGCCGTTCTCGGCGTCCTTCATGCGCGAGACCGTCGACGACGCGCGGGCCGCGGTCGCCACCACGGGCGGCACCTGCACCTGGGTGCTGTCCAACCATGACGTCGTCCGCCACGTGACCCGCTACGCGCGCTCGCAGCCCGACGGGCCCGTCGAGTCGGTCTGGGACCGGCTGCGCTGGTCGTCCGAGCCCGCCGACCTGTCCTTGGGCGTACGCCGGGCGCGCGCCGCCACGCTCTTCGTCCTCGCCCTGCCCGGGACCGTCTACCTCTACCAGGGCGAGGAGCTCGGGCTCCCCGAGGTGGAGGACCTGCCGGGTGAGGCCCGCCAGGACCCGATCTGGCGGCACGCCACCAACGGCGACGTCGGCCGCGACGGCTGCCGGGTGCCGCTGCCGTGGGCCGCGTCCGGCGTGTCGGCGGGGTTCAGTCCCGACGGCGCGACCGGCGAGCCATGGCTGCCGCAGCCCCCGGGGTGGGCGTCCTACGCCGCGGACGCGCAGGCCGGCGATCCGGACTCGGTGCTCTCGCTCTACCGCGCGGCGCTCGGGCTGCGGCGCGAGCGGCTCGGCGGTGACGACTCGTTCGCGTGGGTGGCCGAGGGCGACGGCTTCGTGGCGTTCCGTCACGGCGACGTGGCCTGCTGGATCAACACCGGCTCGTCGCCGGTCTCGCTGCCGGAGGGCGAGCTGCTGCTGTCGTCGTCGCCCTTGGAGGCTCCCGGCCTGCTCCCGCCCGACACCGCCGCCTGGCTCTCCCGCGCCTGACCCCGTCACCCCGCCGCCCTGGTGACTTAACTGCTGGTCAATCTCGCGGCCCGCGGCTGATCTCAGCGGTTTCACCAGCAGTTAAGTCGGCGGAAGGCCCGGTGGTGGAGCCTGACCTCGCTCCCGGCGGAGTACGCCGACGGCGCCACCGGCCTGCCGTCGTACCGTGATCTCGGAGGCAGCGTCGAGGCCATGCCCCTCACCGGACTGACGCCTCTCAGCGGAGCGCGAAGACCAGGCCGACGAGGCCGGGGAGGGTGCCGAGGAGCAGCCAGGCGGCGCGGGGCCACGCGACCGGTGACCTGCCGTGGATCGCGAAGCCGGCGGCGAGCCCGAGGACGCCGAAGACCATCGCGATCACGCACAGCCCGACGCGCGCTCCCGAGGCGTCGGCGTCGACGAACTGGGCGGCGATCGCGATGCCGATCGCGAGGTGGGCGATGGTGAAGACCGTCAGCACCGACAGCACCCAGCGCTGCACGCGCACGAGCCGAACGTCGTTGACCGGTCGCTGGGGGTTCGCGGGATCCATGAGGTGACGCGGGCGCCGCACGGGCGCGGCGCCCGTCGACGCCTTCTCGGGCGTGCGCGGGTCGCTCACCGGCGGACCTCCACCCGCGGACGGTTGACCAGTCGCGCCGCGACCGGCTCCATCAGGCGCGGCATCATCGGCCCGGCGACGGCCAGCACCAGGACGTACGCCGCCGTGGTGGTGCCCAGCTCCGCCGGGACCGCCGACGCGACCAGTCCGGCGACGATGATCGAGAACTCGCCCCGCGGGACGAGGGCGGCGCCGGCGCGCAGCCGGGCGCGGCGGGTGACGCGGGCACGGCCGCCGGCGTACCACCCGGTGGCCACCTTGGTGAGGATCCCGACGACCGCGAGCGCCACCGCGGGCAGCAGCACCGACGGCAGCTTGCTCGGGTCGGTGGAGAGCCCGAAGAAGACGAAGAAGACCGCCGCGAAGATGTCCCGCAGCGGCTCGAGCAGCCGGTGGATCTCCTCGGCGATGTCGGAGGAGAGGCCGATGCCGAGCAGGAACGCGCCGACGGCCGCCGAGACGTGGGCCGCCTCCGCGAGACCCGCGACGAGGAGGGCGAGCCCCATGACCCGCAGCAGGGTGACCTCGTTGGAGCCGCCGGTGACCAGCCGGGTTACCTGCGTGCCGAACCTCAGGGCGACGACGAGGACGATCGAGAGCACGGCGAGGGCGATCGCGACCGCGCGCACCGTCGCCCAGCCGCCGGTCGCCGCCGCCAGCGCGGTGACCAGGGGGAGGTAGACGGCCATCGCCAGGTCCTCGAGGACGAGGACGCCGAGGATCGCCGGCGTCTCCCGGTTGCCGAGCCGCCCCATGTCGGTGAGGACCTTCGAGATGATCCCCGACGAGCTGACCGCGGTGATGCCGAACATGGCGACCGCCGCGGTCGTGCCCCAGCCCATGGCCACCGCGAAGAGCGCGCCCGGGAGGCCGTTGAGCACGAGGTCGACGAGCCCGGAGGGAGCCTGCGTGCGGAGGTTGTCCACCAGGTCCTCGGCGGTGTACTCCAGCCCGATCAGGAGCAGCAGGAGGATGACGCCGATCTCGGAGCCGGTGTGGAAGAAGCCCTCGGGCGCCTCGAGCGGGAGGAGGCCGCCGTCGCCGAACGCCAGACCGGCCACGAGGTAGAGCGGGATGGGGGAGAGGCCGAATCGTCCGGCGATCCGGCCCAGGACGCCGAGCCCGAAGAGGACGGCGCCGAGCTCCAGCAGGAGCCGCGCGGTCGAGTCCATCGATCAGGCTTCGAGGATGGCCGAGGCGGCGCGTACGCCGTCCTCGGTCCCGACCACGACCACCTTGTCGCCCACCTGGAAGCGGAAGTCGGGCGTCGGGGAGGGAGTCACCTCGTCGCCGCGGAAGACCGCCACGATCGACGCCCCCGTGCGGGAGCGAATGGCGGCGTCGCCCAGGGTGCGGCCGCCGAGGCGCTCGCCGAGCGGCACGCCGACGGTCTTGATGCCCTCGACCTGCTCGGCCAGCTTCTTCAGGCGCTCGATCACCCGGGGCGCCCCGAGGAGCTCGGCCAGGATCGAGGACTCCTCCTGCGAGAGCTCGATGGACGCCTTCACGGCGTCCTCGTCGTCCTCGCGATAGATGGACAGATGACGGGATCCGCTCTTCGTCGAGATGATCCCGATCCGCCGCCCCGACTCCGTCACGAAGTCATGGCGCAGCCCGATCCCCGGCAGTTTCGTCTCTTCGACCTCCACGAAATCGACCCTATCCCGCCCCGCCGGCCGCCTGGTCGACGGACTGACCACGTTGGATCGATCCACTGGCCCTGGACGTGAGATACCACTCACCCTGGGGTCCTGCTGGCCCCTCAACAGCGTCGTTGGTTCGGGTAGCGTGCCAAGACATGTCCGCGGCCCCCCGGGGTGAACGAGCGGGCGACGGGTGAAATTCGCAGAAGTGCAGAGGGCTTTTTGATGGTTGACGTGGACAAGGTGCTCGATGAGGCCGGCCTGACCAATCCGCACGTGCGCGAGTTCGTCGCGTACTGGGCCGGGATCACCGGCGCGGCGCGGGTCGAGGTCGTGAGCGCGGACGACGACGCGCGTCTCCTCCAGGAGTCCCTCGACGCAGGAGAGCTCCTCCCCGTCGACGGTGACCGCTACTACAGCCGCTCCTACTTCAAGGACACCGCTCGCTCCGAGGAGCGCACCGTCGTCGCGACGTCCAAGGAGTCCGACAAGGGCGTCTACAACAACTGGAAGCCCGCCGAGGCGACCGTCGCGACGCTCACCGAGCGCATGACCGGCGCGAGCGCCGGCAAGACGATGTACGTCATCCCCTACCTCATGGCCCCCGCGGGCTCGCCGCTCGAGGCCTGGGCCGCCGGCGTGGAGCTCACGGACTGCCGCCCGGTCGTCAACCAGATGATCCGCATGGCGCGCGTCGACGTCGACCACATCAACAACCTCAGCGACCCCTCGTCCTTCGTGCGTGCCGTGCACGTCACCGGCGACCTGCCCAAGCTCGGCCAGGGCACCGACCAGGACGAGCGTCTCTTCGCGACCGTGGCCGACGAGCGGACGATCCTGCACTACGGGTCGTCGTACGGCGGCAACGCACTGCTCGGCAAGATCGCCCACGGTCTGCGCCAGGCCTGCTACGACGGCCGCGCGAGCGGGAAGTTCCTCGCCGAGCAGTTCCTGCTGCTGGGCATCAAGGACAAGGAGACCGGCAAGACGTTCCACGTCGTCGGCGGCTTCCCGAGCGCGAGCGGCAAGACCAACCTCTCGATGACGCTGGCGCCCGACGAGCTCGGCGACCGCTTCGAGGTCACCTTCTACGGCGACGACATCGCCTGGCTGTGGGTCGACGACGAGGGCAAGATCCGCGCGTTCAACCCGGAGAACGGCGTCTTCGGTGTCGCCAAGGACACCAACGAGGCGACCAACCCCGGCGCCGTGCAGTCGATCCTCCCGGGCTCGGGCGCGATCTTCACCAACGTCGCCTACAACGAGAAGACCCACGAGGTGTGGTGGGAGGGCAAGACCAAGCACCACCCCGACGACACCGACGGCTGGCTGGACTGGAAGGGCGAGCCGATCGCCGACCGCTCGCTCGGCGAGCAGGGCGATCCGTGGGCGCACCCCAACAGCCGCTTCACGACCACCATCGCGAACGTCCCCAACGCTGCTCCCGACTTCGACGACCCCGCCGGCGTCGTCGTCGACGCGATCATCTTCGGCGGCCGCACCCGTGACCGCGAGCCGCTGATCCGCGCGATCACCGACATCGCCGAGGGCGTCTACGACGGCATGACGCTCGGCGCCGAGGCGACCTTCGCCGCCGAGGGCGTCGAGGGCCAGCTGCGCTACGACCCGATGTCGATGCGTCCGTTCATGGCGTACGAGGAGGGCGACTACGCCCAGCACTGGCTGGACATCATCGGTGCCGCCACCGAGCCGCCGATCTTCGCGCACGTCAACTGGTTCCAGCGCGACCCGCAGGACGGCCACTTCCTCTGGAACGGCTACCGCGACAACGTGCGCGCGCTGCTGTGGCTGCTCCGGTTCAAGGCGGGCGAGGTCACCGGCCGGCCGACGGCCGTGGGCGTCATCCCGACCGCCGAGGAGCTCAACCTCGACGGGATGAGGTTCCACGACGGCGACCTGGAGAAGCTGCTCTCCATCGACGCCGACCGGTGGCGCCAGGAGATGAAGTTCCGCGAGGAGCACCTCTCGCAGTTCAACCTGCCGGAGGCGATCTGGGAGGCGCACCGCCGCGTGGCGGCCGCGCTGGACGAAGCCTGAGCACCGACGGTGCGATCGGCGTAGCCGACCTCGGCCGGGCCCGACGACCACGACGCCCCCGTCACCTCGGTGACGGGGGCGTCCTGCGCCCCGGGAGATCGCCGGAGCACGACCCGGGTCGAGGAATCTCGAGAGAATTCGGCCGTTCTCCTGCGGCGCCCCCGTCCGGCCGCTACTGTTTCCGACAGATCCCCTGGTGACCCGAGACGCCAGGGGATCTCTCCATTTCTTTGACCCTTCTCAGGGTTTGCGTCACCTCCGGGTAACACGGCGTTCGTAGGGTGGGACCGTGGTGAACGAGGGGCTGGCGATCGCGCGACCGCGCGGCGCCGTCGATGACGTCGGGCGAGAGCTCGAGGCAGCGATCGCGGTGAACGTGCGCGCCCTCCGTCATGCCCGCGGGTGGTCGATCTCCGAGCTGTCGGAGCGGGTCGGCGTCTCCAAGGCGATGCTCTCCAAGATCGAGAACGCCCAGACGTCCTGCTCCCTCTCCACCCTCGCCAGGCTGGCCAAGGGCCTCGGGGTGTCGGCGGGCTCCCTGCTCGAGATCGCGCCCGAGCCGGCCGGGGAGCGGGTGGAGCTCATCACCATCCTGGGCGACGTCATCCGGCGCCTCGGAGGGGCTACGCCCACGTCGTAGGCTCGGGAGCGTGAAGCGCCTGGCCCTGGAGTCCCTCGGCTGGCTCCTCGTGGTCGCCGGCATCGCGGCGCTCATCCTGCCCGGCCCCGGCCTCATCCTGCTGGCCTCGGGGCTCGCGCTCCTGTCCCAGCAGTACGAGTGGGCCGAGCGCCGTCTCGAGCCGGTGCGGCTGCGCGCCCTCCGCACCGCCGCGGACGGCGTGGCGACGTGGCCCCGGATCGTGGCCGCCGCCGGCGGAGCGCTGATCATCGGCGCCGTCGGCATGCTGTGGCTGCTCAGTCCCCCGGCGCCGTCGTGGTGGCCGCTCAAGAGTGCCTACTGGCTCATGGGCGGTGGCTGGACCGGCGTCACGATGCTCGTCTCGTGCGTGCTCGCCCTGGCCCTGCTGGCGTACTCGTTCCGCCGGTTCCACGGCAAGCCGGAGGCGCGTGCGGCGCTCGAGCAGGGGATCTGCCGGGCCGACGCGGCCGATGAGGACGACGACATCGACCTCGTGTGACCGCCGTCTCCCTCTCGTCGGTAACGAGCCCCAAACCTCAGCCACAGTTGGGATTCGGGATCGTCAGGCGTTCCTCGGGTGACCTGCGGGAACAGTCGCTGTTACCGATCTGAGGGTCGCCCGCACCGGGTGCCGCAGCCCCCAGAATCGACCCACCGCACCGGCGGGGAGGGCCTCCGGTCGGACACCCAGGGAGACAGCGATGAGGCACACCATGCTCGGGCCTCGCGTCAGTGTCGTCGTACCGGCACTGGACGAGGCCATGAACGTCCACTTCGTGCTGCGGCGGCTGCCGCCGGTGCACGAGGTCATCCTCGTCGACCGAGGCTCCGTCGACGGCACCGCCGTCGCGGCCCGGCAGGCCCGCCCCGACCTCCTCGTGCTCGATCGCGCGGGCGCCGGTCGTGGCGCCGCGCTCGCCGC
>NZ_JASGDD010000078.1:0-19724 GCF_047607365.1 Nocardioides sp.
CGACCATCGTGGTCGCCGCGGGTGGTGCCCCGGCACCCCAGCCGATCGACGTGCTCAACCAGGCCGCCGCCGTGATGGACGCCGGCGCCGCCGGGATGACCACCGGCCGCAACATCTGGGGCGCCGACGACCCGGGTGCCATGGTGCACGCGCTGAAGGCGGTCATCCACGACGGCACCGATCCCGGTGAAGCGGTGAAGCTGCTCGGCTGAGCCGTCCCCTCGAACGCAAGGAGCCTCAACGATGAGAACCTTCCTCGGACTCGACCTCGGCACGTCCGCCACCAAGGGCGTCATCATCGCCGACGACGGACGAACCATCGCCCGCGCCCGCGCCGCCCACCCGGATTCCCGGCGTGGCGGCGTGGGCCGGGCCGACCCGGCCGCCTGGGAGGAGTCGCTGCTGGCGGTGTGCCGGCAGCTCGGCCCGGAGTTGGAGCAGATCAGCGGCGTCGGCATCGACACCCACTGCCCCACCGTGGTGCCGCTGGGCGACGACGGCTACCCGGTCACCCTGGCGGTCACCTGGGACAATCCGGCGCTGACCCCGTATTTCGCCCACTACAGCCGGCTGCGCTCGACCAAGGCGATCCGCTCCACCGGCAATCACCCGTCCCAGTCCACCTTCGCCGCCGTCGCGTACCACTACCTGCGGGAGGCCGAGCCGGACGCCTTCGACCGGATGGTGACCCTCGGCTTCGCCGGCACCTGGCTTGGCCTGCAACTCACCGGACAGGTCGCCATCGACCCGACCCAGGCGTCCTATTCGGGTGTCTTCGACACCATCGGCTACCAGCCCGGCTGGCTGCCCCGGACGCTGTCCGAGCTGTCCATCGACGCCACGGTGCTGCCGCCGATCCGGCAGCCGATGGACGTGCTGGGCGAGGCCGGCACCGGGTTCGCCGCGCTGGCCGGCATCCCCCGCGGGGTGCCGGTGATCGTGGGTTGCGCCGACACGCCGGCGGCGTCCTACGCCCTGGGCACGTCGCCGGGCACCAACCCGTTCCTGATCATGGGCACCACCCACGTGGTGAACAGCTGCCTGGACGCCCCCGACCTGCGGGCGCGGGCGTTGCAGCGCCGCGGCCTGCGTCCTGGCGAGTGGCTGATCAACGGCGTCACCAACGGCGGCGATTCGCTGGCGGTGGCGGCCACCGTGCTGGGCTTCGGCGGCAAGGAGTCGGCGGTGGCGGAGATCATCCGGCTGGCCGTCACCCTGTCACCGGACGAGGTCGAGTCCGCACCGTTCTACATTCCGCACGTGATGCCCGAACGCGGCCCGTTCTGGTTCGAACAGCCCTGCTCGGGACTGACCGGCATGACCCGGACCACGACCCGGGCCCAGTTGGCCCGAGCCGTGCTGGACGGGGTGATCTTCGCCGACCGGATGGTGCTGGAGGCCACCGTTCCGCCCGGTGACTCCGCGATCTACCTGACCGGGGCGTTCGGCGAGGATCCGGTGCTGCCGCAGCTGCTGGCCGACGCCACCGGACGCCGCTACGACGTCGCCCTGGAACCGGACCTGCCGGCGATCGGCGCGGCGGCGATGTGCGCCGAGGCGGTGCACGCGGTGATCCCGCGGCGGCTGACCACCAGCCGGGTCAAGCCGCGCGCCAAGCGGGTGGCGCGCGCCGAACAACGCTGGCAGCGTTTCCGGGAGGAATGGTCCAAAGTGACCGGACGCGACCCGCTGGCCCCGATCCTGCCCGAACCCGCCCGACCAAGGAGCTGACCCGAATGCCCGCTGCACACCTCTATGTCGCCCGTACCCTCACCGCCGCGGTGATGGACGAGCTGCCCGGCCTGGGCGTCCCGCTGGTGGTCGGTGAGATCGCGCCGCCCACCCGGGAGCGGCTGCTCACCGACGTGGCCGGCGCCGTGGCCGCGATCGTCACCCTCACCGAGCGGATCGACGCGGAGTTCTTCGACGCCGCCGGTTCGCAGCTCAAGGTGGTCGCCAACGTCGCGGTCGGCTTCGACAACATCGACCTGGCCGAGGCGAAGCGGCGAGGCGTGGTGATCACCAACACCCCCGGCGTCCTGGACGACGCCACCGCCGACCACACCGTCGCGATGCTGTTGGCCCTGACCCGCCGGGTGGTGGAGGCGGACCGCTTCGCCCGCAGCGGCGAGCCGTGGATCTGGGGTCCGACCATGATGGTCGGGCTGGACATCAGCGCCGGGGCGACGCTGGGGATCGTCGGCTTCGGCCGGATCGGACGCGCGGTGGCTCGGCGTGCCGCCGCCTTCGGGATGCGGATCGTGACGGCCAGCACCGACCTGGAGCCGGGCACCCAGGTCGCCGGCGTGGACGTGGTGACCCTGCCCGAACTGCTGGCCACCTCGGACGTGGTGTCGCTGCACGTGCCGCTGCTGCCGTCCACTCGGCACCTGATCGACGGCGCCGCGATCGCGTCCATGAAGCCCGGCGCCTACCTGATCAACGCTGCGCGCGGCGGAGTGGTCGACGAGGCGGCGTTGATCGAGGCGCTGCGCTCCGGCCGGCTGGCCGGCGCGGCGCTGGACACCTTCGAGGGTGAGCCGACGATCAACCCGGCGCTGCGCGAACTCGACACGGTGGTGCTGCAGCCGCACATCGCCAGTGCTGGCGACGTCACCCGGGACAATATGTGCCGGCTGGCGGTCCGCAACGTGACCCGGGTGCTGGCCGGCGAGCCGGCCGAGACCCCCGTCCCGCTGCCCTGAAGTCGCGCGGGTCGGGCATAGGGTTGAGGGCATGGTCCACCTCACCAAGATCTATACCCGCACCGGGGACGCCGGCCAGACCCGGCTGTCGGACAACTCCGTGGCCGCCAAGACCGATCTGCGGGTCGAGGCCTACGGCCAGGTGGACGAGGCGAACGCCGCACTCGGCGTCGCGACGTCCCGTGGCGACCTGCCCGCGGACCTGAACGGCGCGCTCAGGCTGATCCAGAACGAGTTGTTCGACGTCGGCGCCGATCTGTCCACGCCGCTGGCCGAGAACCCGCCCTGGGAGCCGTTGCGGATCATCGCGTCCAGCATCGACCGGCTGGAGGGCTGGTGCGACGAGTTCTCCGCCCGGCTCGGCCCGCTGAACTCCTTCATCCTGCCCGGCGGCAGCCAGACCGCCGCCCAGCTGCACGTGGCTCGCACCATCGTCCGGCGCGCTGAGCGCACCGCCTGGCGAGCCGCGCAAGAGTACGGCCTGGACGTCGAGGGCGGGCTGAACTCGCTGGCGCTGACCTACCTGAACCGGCTCTCGGATCTGCTCTTCCTGGCCTCCCGGGTCGCGAACGCCGAGGTCGGCGACGTGCTCTGGGTTCCCGGCACCGACCGGACGCCGGTCGAACCGCGGGCCGCCCGGCGCCGCCAGAAGGCCGCCGAAGGCAACGGCTGACCGACACCGGAGAAGTGGGACGCTGGGGACGGTTCCTTTCGTCCCACTGGTAGCACCAGTGGGACTAAAGGAACCGTCCCCGCCGTGCCACAGGTACTACCAGTGGGACGAAAGGAACCGTCCCCGTCGTACCGATCGACGACCGCCGACCTCAGTCCGGGGACGCCGGGGAGGGCCGGTAGCGCATCCCGGGGGGTGCCGCCTCCAGCCAGCTCAACAGGCCGGTCATGGAGTCCGGCGCCATCGCCAGTTCCACCTCGTCCGGGGTGCCCTGGATGCCGACGATCCGCTGGTCCTCCAGCAGTTCGGCGGCCTCGCGGGCGTCCGGATCGCGTTGCTCGCCGGCCTTCACCAGGCCGCGGTCGAAACGCCGGCTGGGCCACAGCGACAGTGAGAAGGCCGGAAACCACTGCAGTTCATGACCCCGATAACGCGCGACTCCGAGCACCCAGCGGGTGCCCGGAGTTTGGTTTCCGTGTCGATAGCTACAGGCGAAAGCGCCGCCGGCGCGGGATAGCCAGCGCCGCCGCAGCCAGATCCCGCCGACCGCGCCGAGCAGGGCGACGAAGGCGATGATCAGCACCACTTCGACCGTGCCGATCACATCCATCCTCGTACCCTCCCCGTACGCGGCCGTGTCAGGAAGCCTGTTGGGCCTTCCTGGCTACGGCGATCTGAGCCCGGGCCCGGTCATGGTGCTGCCGGGTCTCCTCGCTGGTGTCACCCAGTTCGCGTTTCTTCCGAGCGTCCCAGAACTCGCGTTCCGCCTCCGGTAAGGAGATCTCGTGGGCCAGCCGGCCGTACTGGGTGAGCAGCGCGACCCGGTTGTCCGCCACCGAGATGAAGCCCTCGTCGATGGCGATCAGTTCACGCTTGCCGTCCGCGGTCAGCACCTCCGCGGCACACGGCACCAGCACCGCAAGCAGTGGCTCGTGGTTGGGCAGGATGCCGATGTCGCCCTCGCTGGTGCGGGCGATCACCGACAGTGCCTCACCCTCCCAGATCCGGCGATCGGCGGCCACCACGTCGACGAACAGGACGTCGCCTTCGGCCACGATCAGCCCTCCTTCTGGATCCGGTCCCAGTTCTCCATGACCATGTCCATGCCGCCCACGTTGAAGAAGGCCTGCTCGGCGACGTGGTCGACCTCGCCGTCGCAGATCATCTTGAACGATTCGATGGTGTCGGCCAACGGAACGGTGGAGCCCGGCACATTGGTGAATTTGGTCGCCATGTAGGTGTTCTGGCTGAGGAACTGCTGGATCCGGCGAGCCCGGCCGACGAGGATCTTGTCCTCTTCGGAGAGCTCGTCGACGCCGAGGATGGCGATGATGTCCTGGAGTTCCTTGTTGCGCTGCAGGATCTGCTTGACCCGGGTGGCGGTGTTGTAGTGGTCCTCGCCGATGAACTGCGGATCGAGGATCCGGCTGGAGCTGGTCAGCGGGTCGACCGCCGGGTAGAGGCCACGGGAGGCGACCTCACGGGACAGCTCGGTGGTGGCGTCCAGGTGGGCGAAGGTGGTCGCCGGGGCCGGGTCGGTGTAGTCGTCGGCCGGCACGTAGATCGCCTGCATCGAGGTGATCGAGTGACCCCGGGTCGAGGTGATCCGCTCCTGCAGCTGGCCCATCTCGTCGGCCAGGTTGGGCTGGTAGCCCACCGCGGACGGCATCCGGCCGAGCAGCGTGGAGACCTCGGAGCCGGCCTGGGTGAAGCGGAAGATGTTGTCGATGAAGAGGAGCACGTCCTGCTTCTGGACGTCGCGGAAGTACTCCGCCATGGTGAGCGCCGACAGCGCGACCCGCAGACGCGTGCCCGGCGGCTCGTCCATCTGGCCGAAGACCAGGGCGGTCTGGCCGAAGACGCCGGCGTCCTGCATCTCGTGGATGAGGTCGTTGCCCTCACGGGTGCGCTCGCCGACGCCGGCGAAGGTGGAGACACCGCCGTGGTTGCGCGCGACGCGGGCGATCATCTCCTGGATGAGGACGGTCTTGCCGACGCCCGCTCCGCCGAAGAGGCCGATCTTGCCACCCTGGACGTAGGGGGTGAGCAGGTCGATGACCTTGATGCCGGTCTCGAACATCTGGGTCTTCGGCTCGAGCTGGTCGAAGGCCGGCGCCTTGCGGTGAATGCCCCATCGCTCGGTGATCTCGACCTTCTCGCCGGGCTCGAGGTTGAGGATGTCGCCGGTGGCGTTGAACACCTTGCCGAGCGTGACGTCGCCGACGGGGACCGTGATCTGGTCGCCGGTGTCGGTTACGGCCTGGCCGCGGACGAGGCCGTCGGTCGGCTTGAGCGAGATGGCGCGGACGACGCCGTCGCCGATGTGCTGGGCGACCTCGAAGGGCAGCACGGTCTCGCCGGGCTCGTCGTCGCCGACGAGGTCGACGGTCGCCTCGAGCTTGTTGTAGATGTCGGGCATCGCGTCGACGGGGAACTCCACGTCGACGACCGGGCCGATGACGCGGACGATCCGGCCGGTGGCCGTCCCGGTGGGGGCGGTCTCTTCAGCGGTTGCAGTCATGTTCTCAAACCTTCTCGTAGATATCAGTCGTTCGCGGAGTTGGCGTCAGCAAGCGCGTTGACGCCTCCGACGATCTCGCTGATTTCCTGGGTGATGCCGGCCTGACGGGCCTGGTTGGCGATCCGGGTGTACTTCTTGATGAGCTCGGTGGCGTTGTCCGTCGCCGACTTCATCGCCTTCTGACGGGCGGCGAGCTCGGACGCGGCGGCCTGGAGCAGCGCGAACCAGATCCGGCTCTCGACGTACGCCGGCAGGAGCCCGTCCAGGACCTGCTCGGCGCTCGGCTCGAACTCGTAGAGCGGCAGCACGTCGCCCTCGGCGGGCGGCTCGATGCTCTCGACCACCTCGAGCGGCAGCAGGCGCAGCGCCGTCGGCTTCTGGTTGAGCATCGAGACGAACCGCGTATAGACGAGGTGGACCTCGTCGACGCCGCCCTCGGACTCGGAGCCAGCCAGGAAGGCCGCGACGAGCGTCTCGCCGATCTCGTTGGCCACGTCGAACGTCGGCTGGTCGGAGAAGCCCGACCAGACCTTGACCACGGGACGGTTGCGGAACTTGAAGTAGGCCTCCGCCTTGCGCCCCGACACGTAGATGTCGACGCCCAGGCCCTGCTCGGTGAGCCGCGCGACGAGATCCTCGGCCTCGCGGATCACGTTGGAGGAGTAGGCGCCCGCGAGACCGCGGTCGCTGGTGATGACGAGGACCGCGGCACGCGTGGGGTTCTCCGGCTCGGTGGTCAGCGCGTGGTCGACGTTGGAGTACGTCGCCACGGCCGACACCGCCCGGGTCAGCTCACGCGCGTACGGAGCCGCGGCACTGGCCCGCTGCTGCGCCTTGATGATGCGCGAGGCGGCGATGAGCTCCATGGCGCGCGTGATCTTCTTCATCGACTCGGTCGATCGGATCTTCGCGCGGTATTCACGCAGTGAAACTGCCATTGGTCGTCAGACTCCCTCGTCAGCGCTTCTGCTTGACGATCTGCTCCTGCTCGACCTCGTCGTCCTCCAGCGCCTCCGCGTTGGAGGTGCCCGGCTTGATCGAGCCGCCCTCCGAGGTCTCGAACTGCGGGAGGAAGTCGTCGTACGCCGCGATGAGCTCGGACTCGGTCGAGTCCTCGAACTTCAGCGTCTCGGCGATGCCGGCGAGGATGCCGGACTTGCCGGACGTGAGGTACTCCAGGAACTCCTGCTCGAACTTGAGGACGTCCTCGACCGGGACCGCGTCGAGGCGGCCCGACGTGCCGAGCCACAGCGAGACGGTCATCTCCTCGACCGAGTACGGCGAGTAGGCCGGCTGCTTCATCAGCGCCATGAGGCGCTGACCGCGGGCGAGCTGCGCCTTCGACGCGGCGTCGAGGTCGGAGGCGAACATGGCGAACGCCTCCATCGCGCGGTACTGCGCGAGGTCGACCTTGAGCGAGCCGGTCACGCCCTTCATCGCCTTGGTCATCGCCGCGCCGCCGACGCGGGACACCGAGATGCCGACGTCGATGGCGGGGCGCTGGTTGGCGGCGAAGAGGTCGGACTGCAGGAAGATCTGGCCGTCGGTGATGGAGATGACGTTGGTCGGGATGAACGCCGAGACGTCGTTGGCCTTCGTCTCGATGATCGGCAGGCCCGTCATCGAGCCCGCACCGAGCTCGTCGGAGAGCTTCGCGCAGCGCTCGAGCAGCCGGCTGTGCAGGTAGAAGACGTCGCCCGGGTAGGCCTCACGGCCCGGCGGGCGGCGCAGGAGGAGCGAGACGGCGCGGTAGGCCTCGGCCTGCTTGGTGAGGTCGTCGAAGACGATGAGGACGTGCTTGCCGTCGTACATCCAGTGCTGGCCGATGGCCGAGCCGGTGTAGGGGGCGAGGTACTTGAAGCCGGCCGAGTCCGATGCCGGGGCGGCGACGATCGTGGTGTACTCCAGCGCGCCGGCCTCCTCGAGGGCGCCGCGCACCGAGGCGATGGTCGAGCCCTTCTGCCCGACGGCGACGTAGATGCAGCGGACCTGCTTGGTCGGGTCGCCGGTCTGCCAGTTGGCCTTCTGGTTGATGATCGTGTCGATCGCGACCGTGGTCTTGCCGGTGGCGCGGTCGCCGATGATGAGCTGGCGCTGGCCGCGGCCGATCGGGGTCATCGAGTCGATGGCCTTGATGCCCGTGGCGAGCGGCTCGTGGACCGACTTGCGGGCCATCACGCCGGGAGCCTGGAGCTCCAGCGCGCGGCGGCCGACGGTCTCGATGTCGCCGAGGCCGTCGATCGGGTTGCCGAGCGGGTCGACGACGCGGCCGAGGTAGCCGTCGCCGACGGCGACGGAGAGGACCTCGCCGGTGCGGCGGACCGTCTGGCCCTCCTCGATCTTGTCGAAGTCGCCGAGCACGACGACACCGATCTCGCGGGTGTCGAGGTTCAGCGCCAGGCCGAGCGTGCCGTCCTCGAACTCGAGGAGCTCGTTGGCCATGGCGGAGGGGAGGCCGCTGACACGGGCGATGCCGTCGGCGGTCTGGGCAACCGTGCCCACCTCCTCCGTGCTGGCCGCCTCCGGCTTGTAGTCGGCGACGTACTTCGCCAGCGCGTCCCGGATCTCGTCGGGACGGATGGACAGCTCCGTCATGTCGGTGCCTTCTCTCTTCTACGAATGGTGAGTCTGGGGTCAGCTCGCGGCAGTGCCTATGCCCGGCCGGCGGAGCCGGCCAGGGTACGCTGCGCGTCGTCGAGCCTGCTGGCGATCGAGCCGTCGATGACGTCGTCACCGATCTCGACCTTGATCCCGCCGACGACCGCGGGGTCGACCAGCGTGTTGAGGTGGATCTCCCGGCCGTACTGCCGCGCCAGCGCAGCGGCCAGGCGGGTCTCCTGCTCGGGGGTGAGGGGCGCCGCCACGCGGACCGTCGCCACGCCCTCGTCGCGAACGCCGGCGGCCACCTTCTGGTACGCCGCGAGCGCGACCGTCACGGTCCGGTAGGTGCCGCCGAGCGCCTGCTTGGCGAAGGCCACCGTCGCCGGCAGCGCCTTGCCCGCGAGGAGGGACTCGACGAGCGCCTCCTTGTCGGCCACCGAGCGGGTCGGGTCCGACAGCGCGTCGCGCAGCTCGGGGCTCTCCTGCACCGCGCGCTCGACGCTGAACAGCTCGTCGACGAGCGTGTCGGCGCCGGTGCCGGTCGAGCGCGCCAGGGCCACCTCGCCGAGGTGCTCCAGCGCGTCGGGAAGGTCCCCGCCGTGGGTCCACCGGCGCCCGACCGCCGAGGTCAGCACCGACAGCGCGCCCTCGGGCAGCTTGCCGCCGAAGAGGTCGCGGACCAGGCCCTGCTTGGCCGCCGCCTCGATCGAGGCGTCGGTCGCGAACCGGCGCAGGGCCGGCTCGGCGCGCAGCGTCCGCGAGGCCGCGAAGAGGCCGGCGGCGGCCTCGGACAGCGCAGCGTCACCCGACACGTCGCCGGAAAGCTCGTTCGTGAGCGCGGCGACCGCGTCGGCGGAGGCTCCCCGGAAGTCCATCAGGCCTCGCTACCCTCGAGGTCGGCCAGGAAGCGCTCGACGATGCGGCTCTGGCGAGCCTCGTCCTCGAGGCTCTCGCCGACGATCTTGCCGGCCAGGCCGGTGGCCAGGCTGCCGACCTCGGCCCGCAAGGACGTGATGGCCTGCTGGCGCTCGGCCTCGATCTGCGTCTTGCCGTGCTCGACGATGCGCGAGGCCTCGGCCTGGGCCTGCTCACGCAGCTCGGCCACGATCTCGGCGCCCTGCGCGCGCGCCTCCTCGCGGATGCGCGCAGCCTCGTGCCGAGCGTCGGCGAGCTGCTGCTCGAGCTCGGCCAGCTTGGCGTCGGCCTCGGCCTGCTTGGACTCGGCCGCGGCGATGCCCCCCTCGATCGCCTCGGTGCGCTCGGCGTAGGCCTTCTCGAAGTTCGGGATGACGAACTTCGCGAACGCGAACACGAGGATCGCGACGACGATGAAGCCGAGGATGATCTCGGGAACGTGCGGGATCAGCGGGTTCGGCTCCTCGGCCGTCTCCTCTGCCGCCGCCAGGACAAACGTCGTGAACATGGATATCTCTCAGACTCCCCGAGGGGGATCAGGGCTTGAGAACGAACGCCAGGGCGAGCGAGATGATGAAGAACTGCTCGGCGAGGACGAAGCCGAAGATGGCGATGCTCTGCAGCCGGCCCTGGGCCTCGGGCTGACGGGCCACGCCGGCGACGTACGCCGCGAAGATCAGGCCGACGCCGATGGCCGGGCCGATGGCGGCGAGGCCGAGGCCGATCATGTTGAGGGTGCCACCCATGGTGGGTTTCCTTTCAGTTGGTGACGAGCGATCAGTGCTCGTCAGCGATGGCGCTGCCGATGTACATGGCCGACAGCAGAGTGATGACGTAGGCCTGCAGGAACATGACCAGCATGTCGAGGAAGCTGACCCCGATGCCGATCACGAACGACAGGACACCGGCGGTGACCCCGAGAGCGCTGGGGTCGTAGTGCTGGATGAGGTAGGCGCCGCCGACGGAGAAGAGGGCGAGCAGCAGGTGGCCGGCGAACATCGTCGCGAAGAGACGCAGCGCGAGCGTGAACGGCCGGACGATGATGTTGGAGAAGAACTCCAGCGGGATCAGCATGATCAGGATCGGTCCGCTGATGCCGGCGGGCACGGTCTGGTGCTTGAGGTAGCCGAGGAAGCCGTGCTTGACGATGCCGACGACGTTGTAGGTCAGCCAGATGATGATGGCGAGCGCGGCGGTGTAGCCGATGTGCGACATCGTCGGGAACTGGATGAACGGGATGACGCCGTAGAAGTTGTTGATCAGGACGAAGACGAAGATCCCGAAGAGCAGCGGGACGAAGCGCATGTAGTCGTGGCCGCCGATGGTGTCGCGCGCGATGGTGTTGCGCACGAAGCCGTAGACGTACTCCCCCGCGAACTGGAGACGGCCCGGGACGACCGCCGCCTTGCGCGACATGGCGTAGAAGAGCGCGAACGCGATGACTCCCGAGAGCACCACCAGCAGCATCGGCTTGGTGACGTCGCCGAAGATGGCGGGCAGCTCGAAGTCCGACGGGCCGGGGGTGTGGAACTCCTCGGCGTGGATCGTCGTGGCGGGCAGGCTCACGCGGTCTCCTCGTTCTGTGCTTGGGGGCCGGTCGGGTGCGAAAGATAGCAGGCAGGGACCCTCACGAGGCATTCGCCCCGGAGAGGTCGAAGAGCGGGATCCGCTCCTTGCGGACGAAGAACCCGAAGGCGGTCGTCCAGACGACGGTGACGGCGATCAGGGCGACCGCGCACCAGGTCAGCTGGGGGTCCCCCACGACGGCCGAGACGATCGCGAGGGTCGCGAGCAGGAGGCCGCCCTGCGCCGTGAACACGCACAGCGCGGCGAGCAGCGAGGCGGCCGGAGAGACGCTGGCCACGCGCACGACGAGCCAGGTGCCGGCGCCGAGCACCACGACGGTGACGAGACCACCGACCGCCGCGCCGGCCGCTCCGGACGCGCCGGCGACGAGGGCGGCGACCACGATCGCGAGCACCAGCGGAGCCACCGACCACGAGAGCGCGCCGCGCAGCACGAACGTGCGCGTTGTCTCGGTCGTCATCGTCGGGCGGCCGTTTCTCTCAGCGGTGATCAAGGGGCTCGTCGCACCCTACTCGGGGTGCTTGTGAAAACTAGCACAAGCGGTGTCCGGCGCCTCAATTGATCGATCAAGGGCCGGCGTCGATGCGCGGCACGACGAAGGTGAGCGCCAGGGTCACCGCGAGGCCGGCGGCGAGGACGGTCCACATCAGCGGACCCGCGAAGAGGCTGGCGAAGGCGGAGCCGAACGCGATGAGCGCGGCCCACAGCCACATGATGAGGACGGCGCGGCGCTGGCTGTGGCCGATCTCGAGCAGGCGATGGTGCAGGTGCTGCTTGTCGGGCGCGAAGGGCGAGCGGCCGGCCCGGGTCCGGCGTACGACGGCGAGCACGAGGTCCGCCAGCGGCACGATCAGGATGAGGAGCGGCAGGGCCAGCGGGAGGAAGGTCGGCAGCAGGCTCGACTGCGACCCCGCGGCGCCCTGGGAGAGCTGGCCGGCGGTGAACTGGCCGGACAGGTTGATCGCGCTCGCCGACAGGACCAGGCCGATGAGCATGGAGCCGGAGTCGCCCATGAAGAGACGGGCGGGGTTCCAGTTGTGCACCAGGAAGCCCGCGCAGGCGCCGGCCAGCGCGATGGAGAGCAGCGGCGGCGCGCTCGCCAGCGCGAGGTCGTTGACCCGGCTCAGGGTGTAGGAGAACGTGAAGAAGGCCAGCGCGCCGATCCCCACGACGCCGGCCGCCAGGCCGTCGAGGCCGTCGATGAAGTTCACCGCGTTGACGGTGGCGATGACCATGAGGCCGGTCAGCAGGGCGCCCTGCGTGGGATCGAGGGAGAGCTGTCCCTGCCCGCCGGTCGGGAACCAGTAGTACTGGATGCCGAGGCGGATGAGGATCGCGACGGCGATCACCTGGCCGCCGAGCTTGGTGAGGGCGTCGATCTCGAAGATGTCGTCGACCACGCCCACGAGGCAGATCACGGCGCCCGCGATGAGGACCGCTCCCGCGTCGTGGATGGTGAAGGTGCTGTTCGAGACGAACGGCACCTGGCGTGCGACCAGGAAGGCGGCGAGGAGGCCGCCGTACATCGCGACGCCGCCCATGTAGGGGATGGGCTCGTCGTGCACGTCGCGGTCGCGGACCCGCGCGACGGCCCCGGTGCGGAGCGCGATCTCCCGCGCGACGACGGTCAGCAGGTAGGTGACCGCCGCGGCGACGAGGAAGATGAGGAGGAAGGCCCTCATCCACGCCCCCCGCGACGGCGCGAGCGTGGCGAGTGGCTTCGTGGGGCGGTCACGTGCCGGCGGCCTCGCCGGCGTCGATCGCCTCACCGTGCTCGGCGAGCACCCGGTTGAGGTCGTCGACGCTCAGGGCGCCGAGGCGCAGGAGCCGGGGGGTGGCCGAGGTGGCGTCGACGATCGTGGACGGGGCGTCGGAGTCGCCGGGGGTGGCGCCGTCGTCGAGGATCACCGCGACCTTCTCCCCCAGCATCGCCTCCGCCTGCTCGGCGTCGGTGGCGGCCGGCTGGCCGGTGAGGTTGGCCGAGCTGACCGCGAGCGGCCCGGTGCGCTCGAGCAGCGCCAGGGCGACCGGGTGGTCGGGGACGCGGATCGCGACCGTGCTCTTCGTCTCGCCGAGGTCCCACTTCAGCGAGGTCTGCTCGCGGCAGACGAGCGTGAGCGGACCCGGCCAGAAGGCCTCGGCGAGGCCACGCGCCCAGGCCGGGACGGCCGTGGCCAGGGCGTCGAGGGTGGTCGTCTCCGCGACGAGGACCGGCGGTGGCATCGTCCGGCCGCGGCCCTTGGCGTCGAGCAGGGCCTGGACTGCCTTCGGGTTGAACGCGTCGGCCCCGACGCCGTAGACGGTGTCGGTCGGCAGCACGACCAGCTCGCCCTTGATCACCGCGTCGGCGGCCGCGGTGACCGCCTCCTCGCGGGCCTGGCTGAATTCGGTGGACAGTCGCGTCGCCATGGCACTCATCGTGCCAGTCTCGCCGTCACGAAGCGCGGACGGCCCGCCAAGTCCTCGTGATCCCGGATGTCGGTCCAGCGACCGGCCGAGCCCCCGCGACGCGCGTCGGCGAAGACGCCGGCCGCTCCCCCGTCCGCCGCGGAGGGTCCCTGCTCGTCGGCGTGCTCGGCGCCGAGCACGCCGCCGGGCTTGAGCAGGAGCGCGGCCCGGTCGGCGAGCCGGCGCATCGCGTCGAGGCCGTCGTCCCCGGAGAAGAGCGCGAGGTGCGGGTCGTGGTCGCGCGCCTCGGGAGCGACCGACTCCCAGGCCTCCAGCGGGATGTACGGCGGGTTGCAGACCACCACGTCGACCTGGCCGGCCAGCTCGTCGAAGGCCTCGAAGGCGTCGCCGAGGCGCAGGTCGACCCCGGTGCCCTCCAGGTTGCGGTCCGCCCAGTCGTGGGCGTCGGGCGAGAGCTCCACGGCGTGGACCTCGGCTCGCGGGACCTCGTGGGCGATCGCCTTGGCGATCGCGCCGCTGCCGGTGCACAGGTCGACCACGACCGGCCGTTCGAGGCGGTCGCAGGCCTCGATCGCCCAGCCGGCGAGCAGCTCGGTCTCGGGCCGGGGGACGAAGACGCCCGGCCCGACGGCCAGCTCGACGTGGCGGAAGTGGGCCACGCCGGTGAGGTGCTGCAGCGGCTCGCGCGCCGCCCGGCGGGCGATCAGCGCGTCGAGGGCGCGGGCGTCGGAGTCGGCGACGTCGTCGACCAGGACGAGACTGCCGCGTGGGACGCCGAGGACGTGCGCCAGCAGCGTGCCGGCGTCGTACTCGGGCGAGGAGACGCCGGCCTCGGCCAGCCGCGCGCTCGCCGACGCGAGCAGCGCCCGCCGCCTCATCGGAGGCTCACGCCTCGAGGGCGGCCAGGCGGGCGGCGAGGTCCGCCTCGACGGCCGAGTCCAGCACCGGCGCGAGGTCGCCGTCGAGGACGGCGTCGAGGTTGTAGGCCTTGTAGCCGGTGCGGTGGTCGGAGACGCGGTTCTCCGGGAAGTTGTAGGTGCGGATCCGCTCGGAGCGGTCGACGGTGCGGATCTGCGAGCGCCGCGCGTCGGAGGCGGCCGCGGCGGCCTCCTCCTCGGCGGCGGCGAGCAGCCGGGCGCGCAGGATGCGGAGCGCCTGCTCCTTGTTCTGCAGCTGGGACTTCTCGTTCTGGCAGCTCACCACGATGCCGGTGGGCAGGTGGGTGATGCGGACCGCGGAGTCGGTGGTGTTGACGCTCTGCCCGCCGGGGCCGGAGGAGCGGAAGACGTCGATGCGCAGGTCGTTGTCGTGGATCTCGACGTCGACGCTCTCCGCCTCCGGCATCACGAGCACGCCGGCGGCGCTGGTGTGGATCCGCCCCTGGGACTCGGTCACCGGCACCCGCTGGACGCGGTGGACGCCGCCCTCGAACTTGAGCAGCGCGTAGGGAGCCTTGCCCGGCTCGGGGGTGCCCTTGGCCTTCACCGCGACGGTGACGGACTTGTAGCCGCCGAGGTCGGACTCGCCCGCGTCGATGATCTCGCATCTCCAGCCGACGCGCTCGGCGAACCGGGAGTACATCCGGAGCAGGTCGCCGGCGAAGAGGGCGGACTCCTCGCCGCCCTCGCCGGACTTGATCTCCAGGATCGCGTCCTTGTCGTCGGAGGGGTCGCGCGGGATCAGCAGCCGCTGCAGCCGCTCCGCCGCCGCCTCCCGCTGGGTGCGGAGCTCGGCCGCCTCCTCGGCGAACGACGCGTCCTCGTGGGCCAGCAGGTCGGCGGCCTCGATGTCGTCGCCGAGGCCCTGCCAGTCGCGGTAGGTCGCGATGATCGCGCTCAGCTGCGCGTAGCGGGTGTTGAGCTGCTTGGAGAGACGGGCGTCGGAATGAACCTCGGGGAGACCGAGCCTGCGCTCGATCTCCCCGTGTTCAGCGATCAGCCCTTCGACGGCGTCGAACAGGGCCTTGCCTTACTTCTTGCCGTAGCGCTTCTCGAACTTCGCGACGCGACCGCCGGTGTCGAGGATCTTCTGCTTGCCGGTGTAGAACGGGTGGCACGCGGAGCACACGTCGGCGCGGATGGCGCCGGAGGTGATCGTGCTGCGAGTCGTGAACGAGTTGCCGCAGGTGCAGGTCACCTGGGTCTCGACGTACTCGGGGTGGATGTCGGTCTTCATGGGATTCCTCTCATCGTGGCCCGGGTCCCGCCCGCAGGAGCGGCGGGTGAACCGGTGCCGGAACGGATCAAGTGTAGGAACGCACCCGTACGGCGCCTAATTCCCGGTCGGCGTCCTCGCTCGGCCGGCAGCTCAGACGACGATGCTGAGCAGGAGCGTGAAGACGAGCCCGGACACCGAGAGCACCGTCTCCATGAGCGACCAGGACTTCAGCGTCTGGGGGACGGTGAGCCCGAAGTACTCCTTGACCAGCCAGAAACCGGCGTCGTTGACGTGGCTGAAGAAGACCGAGCCGGCGCCGACGGCGAGGACGACGAGGGAGACCTCGCCGCTGGAGAGGCCGTCCATCAGGCTGGCCATCAGGCCGCTGGCGGTGATGGTGGCGATCGTGGCCGAGCCGGTGGCGAGGCGGATGAGGACGGCCAGCACCCAGGCCATCAGGATGACCGAGATGTTGCGCTCGGTGGCCCAGTCGGCGAGCACGGTGCCGATGCCGGTGTCGATGAGGACCTGCTTGAAGCCGCCACCGGCGGAGACGATCAGGATGATGCCGGCGATCGGCGGCAGGGACCTCTCCAGCGAGGAGCTGATCTGCTCGCGGCTGAACCGGGCGCCCCCACCGAGCGTGAAGATGCCCACGACGACGGCGATGAGCAGCGCGATCGGCGGGTTGCCGAGGATGTCCCAGACGCGTCGGACGCCGTTGTCGGGGTCGTCGATCGCGATGTCGACGATGGCCTTGCCGACCATGAGCGCGACCGGGAGCAGCACGCTGGCCAGGGTGAGCGCGAAGCCGGGGCGGCGGCCCTGCTCGTCCTCGTCGCGGTCGAAGGTGCTCGGCGCCTCGACCTGGACCCAGGTGCCGGCGAGCCGCCCGAACAGCGGGCCCGCGACGATGACCGTCGGGATGGCGACGAGGACGCCGAGCGCCAGCGTGGTGCCGAGGTCGGCGCCGAGGTTCTCGATGGCGAGCAGCGGACCGGGGTGCGGCGGGACCAGCCCGTGCATCGCCGAGAGGCCGGCGAGCGCGGGGATGCCGACGACGATGAGGGAGACCTGGGCGCGGCGGGCGACGAGGTAGATCACCGGCATGAGCAGGACCAGGCCGATCTCGAAGAACATCGGGAGCCCGATGATGGCGCCGATGAGCGCCATCGCCCACGGCAGCATCCGCGGCGAGGCGTGGCCGACGATGGTGTCGACGATCTGGTCCGCGCCGCCGGAGTCGGCGAGCAGCTTCGCGAACATCGCGCCGAGGGCGATGAGCAGGCCGACGCCCGCCGCCGTGGTCCCGAAGGTGGCGGTGAAGGAGGTCAGGACGTCGTTGACGTTCTCCCACGCCACGAGCCCCACGGTGAAGGAGCCGAGGATCAGGGCCAGGAAGGGGTGGAGCTTCAGCGCCATGATGAGGACGACGATCACGGCGATGCCCGCGACCGCGGCGAGCATGAGCTGCCAGCCGGGGGCGACGGGCTCGATCAGGTCGGTGCCGCCGGCGGTGGCGACGCCGGTGTGGACGCCGGCGTGGACGAGGGCGAGGGTGGACATCACTTCTCCTGAGCCGTGGGGGCGGGGACGCGGAGGCCGGCCGAGCGGTCGACGTACTCCTGGACGATGGCGTCGACCGGCTGGGCGACGTCGATGACGAGGCCGCGCTCGTCAGGAGCGAGCGGCTCGAGGGTGGCGAACTGCGAGGTCAGCAGCGAGGCGGGCATGAAGTGGCCCGGGCGGCTGGCCTGCCGCTCGGCGATGACCTCGCGGGTGCCGTGCAGGTGGAGGAAGACCACCTGGTGGGCGTGATGGCGGAGCTGGTCGCGGTACTTCCGCTTGAGCGCCGAGCAGCTGATCACTCCCCCGGTCGCCGCGTGCGCGGCGAGCCACTCCCCGATCGTCTCCAGCCAGGGGTGGCGGTCGTGGTCATCGAGGGGATGACCGGCCGACATCTTCGCGATGTTGGCCGCGGGGTGCATGTCGTCGGCGTCGGCGAACGGCACGCGGAGTCGCTGCGCGAGGGCTGCGCCCACCGAGGACTTGCCGGAGCCCGAGACGCCCATGACGACGATCAGCTGAGGCTGCTGGTGACGCTGCTGAGGAGAGTGCTGCGACGGCTGCGATGTGGTCACCGTCACATCTGACATCAAAAGTCATACTTTTTCAAGTAGCACGATCCAATCATCATCCGATTAGGATCGGCGGCGTGACGGAGCTGCACGGATCAGTGCTCGCCAGCCTGGGGACGGCGATCGTCTCGGGCGAGCGTGCCGAGGGCGAGGTCCTCACGTTGGAGGGCCTCTGCACGGCGTACGCCGTCTCGCGGGGCGTCGCCCGCGAGGCGGTCCGCGTGCTGGAGTCGATGGGCCTGCTCGCCTCGCGGCGCCGGGTCGGGATCACCGTCCAGCCGCGCGCGGCGTGGAACGTCTTCGACCCGAGGGTGATCCGCTGGCGGCTCGACGGCAGCGACCGGGTCGCGCAGCTGCTCTCCCTCTCGGAGCTGCGCACCGGGATCGAGCCGGTGGCCGCGCGGCTGGCCGCGATCCGAGCGACGCCCGAGCAGTGCCGCCGGCTGGCGGTCGCGGTCTCCGACATGACCGTCCACGGCCGGGCCGGCGAGCTCGAGGCCTACCTCGTCGCGGACCAGCGGTTCCACCGCACCCTGCTGGAGGCCAGCGGCAACGAGATGCTGGCCGGCCTCGGCGACGTCGTCACCGAGGTGCTCGGCGGACGCACCCACCACGGGCTGATGCCCGACCGTCCCAACCCCGAGGCGATCGCGCTGCACGAGGCGGTCGCGCTCGCCGTACGCAACCAGGACGCGGCCACCGCCGAGCGGGACATGCGCTCGATCATCGAGGAGGCGGCGGCCGCGATGGCCGAGCTTCGGGACTAGGGTGTGGCCCTAGATCTCGGCGGGAGTGGTGTTCTGCACCTGCATCAGGAACTCGATGTTGCTCCGCGACTTCCTCAGGCGCTCCAGGAGCAGCTCGACCGCCTGCTGGTGGTCGAGGTTGGAGAGCACCCGGCGCAGCTTCCAGACGATCTGGAGCTCCTCCTCGCTGAGCAGCAGCTCCTCGCGGCGAGTGCCGGAGGCGATCGGGTCGATCGCCGGGAAGATCCGCTTCTCGGCGAAGTCGCGGCGCAGCCGGATCTCCATGTTGCCGGTGCCCTTGAACTCCTCGAAGATCACCTCGTCCATCTTCGAGCCGGACTCGACGAGGGCCGTGGCGAGGATGGTGAGCGAGCCGCCGTTCTCGATGTTGCGGGCGGCGCCGAAGAACTTCTTCGGCGGGTAGAGCGCGGCGGAGTCGACGCCGCCGGAGAGGATCCGGCCCGACGCGGGGGCGGCGAGGTTGTAGGCCCGGCCGAGCCGGGTGATGCCGTCGAGGAGGACGACCACGTCGTGGCCGAGCTCGACCAGCCGCTTGGCCCGCTCGATGGCGAGCTCCGCGACGATCGTGTGGTCCGAGGCGGGGCGGTCGAAGGTCGAGGCGATGACCTCGCCCTTGACCGAGCGCTGGAAGTCGGTGACCTCCTCGGGGCGCTCGTCGACGAGCACGACCATGAGATGGCACTCGGGGTTGTTGGTGGTGATCGAGTTGGCGATCGACTGCAGGATCATCGTCTTGCCGGCCTTCGCCGGTGAGACGACCAGGCCGCGCTGGCCCTTGCCGATCGGCGCGGCGAGGTCGATCACGCGGCCGATGAGGTTGTCCGAGCCGGTCTCCATGCGGAGCCGCTCGTGGGCGTAGAGCGGGGTGAGCTTGGCGAACTCGACCCGGCTGGAGGCCTGCTCGGGCGGCGCGCCGTTGACCGAGTCGATCCTCACCATCGGGTTGAACTTCTGCTTGTTCTCCCCCTCCCGCGGCTGGCGGACCTGGCCGGCGATGGCGTCGCCGCGGCGCAGGCCGAGCTTGCGGACCATGTTGAGGGAGACGTAGACGTCGTCGGGGCCGGGCAGGTAGCCGCTGGTGCGGACGAAGGCGTACTGCTCGAGCACGTCGAGGATGCCCGCGGCCGGCACGAGCACGTCGTCCTCGCGGACCTCGGTGTCGACCTGACCGCCGGCCGGGCGGTTGGGCCGGTCGCGGTCACGCCCGCGGCGGCGGCGGTTGCGGCGGCTGCCGCCCTCCTCGCCCGCGTC
>NZ_JASGDD010000079.1:0-3152 GCF_047607365.1 Nocardioides sp.
GCCGGGGTCGCGGCCGGCCGGCCGTTCAGCGCGGGCGTCAGCCGGGTCGTCGCCGGCCTGGCGCAGGTGCCCGAGGCGGCGGGCGAGGCCGAGCGTGCGCTGGAGGCCGGCCGGAGCCGGGGCGGCGGCACGACGACGTACTTCCAGCGACTGGGCCTGGAGCGACTGCTCGCGCTCGTGCCGGAGGCCGAGGTGTCGGCGTACGCGAGTGACATGCTGGGGCCGCTGGCCGCCGACTCCGCCGAGGCGGCGGACCTGCGTCGCACCCTCCAGCTGCTGCTGGAGACCGACTTCAACATCGCCGAGGTCGCGCGGCTGCAGTACCTCCACTTCATGACCGTGCGCTTCCGGGTCACGAAGTTCGAGCACTGGCTCGGGCCGCTCGCCGACGACCCGGTCCGGCGGCTCGACGTCGCGGTCGCCCTGCGCATACTTGGCGCGTGGACCCGCTGATCGAGACCCTGGGGCTCAGCCCTCATCCGGAGGGCGGCTTCTACCGCCAGACCTGGCGCTCGCCGGAGACCGTGACGCTGCCGGACGGACGGGTGCGCGCGGCGGCGACGCTCATCTACTTCGCCCTGCCCGCCGGCGCCTCCTCGGCCTGGCACACGGTGCGCTCCGACGAGTTCTGGCTCGCGCACACCGGCGTCGTCCAGCTGCAGTACGGCGGCAGCGGGGACGTCCCGGTCGAGGGCGAGGTGGTGCGCGTCGGGACCGACCTGGCCGCCGGGGAGGTCCCGCAGGCGCAGGTGCCTGCCGGCGTGTGGCAGCGCACGCTTGTGTCGGAGGTCGATGCCATCGTGAGCTGCATGGTCAGCCCCGGTTTCGACTTCGACGACTTCGCCCTTGCCTGAGCCCGGACCGCGCGCCGTGACGTCCTTCCGCCTCGCCCCGCCGCCCGGTCCGCCGGACGCGCCCGTGCTCGACGAGCACCAGCGGCGCGTCGTCGACCACGGCGACGGGCCGCTGCTGGTGCTGGCCGGTCCCGGCACGGGCAAGACGACGACGCTCGTGGAGGCGATCGTCGACCGGATCGAGCGGCGCGGCGCCTCGCCCGACGAGGTGCTGGCGCTGACGTTCTCCCGGAAGGCCGCCGAGCAGCTGCGCGACCGGGTCACCGCGCGGCTCGGGAGCGCCACGACCGCCACTCCCTGCATGACGTTCCACTCCTTCGCCTACGGGCTGGTGAGGCGGTTCGCGCCGGCGGAGCTCTACGAGGGTCCGCTGCGGCTGCTGAGCGCCCCCGAGCAGGACGTCGTGCTGCGCGACCTCCTGGCCGGCACCGACCGGGCGCGGTGGCCCGTCTCGCTCGCCCGCGCGATGGACACCCGCGGCTTCGCCCGCGAGGTGCAGGGCGTCCTCGCCCGGGCACGGGAGAAGGGCCTGGAGAGTCCCGACCTGGTGCGTCTCGGGCAGGAGGGCGGGGTGCCGGAGTTCGTCGCCGCAGGGCTCTTCATGGAGGAGTACCTCACCAATCTCGACTCGCAGGGCGCGATCGACTACTCCGACCTCATCCGGCGCGCCGTGGTCGAGGCGGAGGCCCACCGAGCCGAGCTGCGGGCGCGCTACCGCTGCGTCTTCGTCGACGAGCTCCAGGACACCGACCCCGGCCAGCTCGCCCTGCTGCGCGCCCTTGCCGGCGACGGCCGCGACCTGATCGCCGTGGGTGACCCGCACCAGTCGATCTACGGCTTCCGGGGCGCGGAGGTGCGCGGCATCCTGGAGTTCCCGACGGCCTTCCCGACCGTCTCCGGGGCGCCCGCGCCGGTGGTCGCGCTGCGGACCACCCGCCGGTTCGGCGAGCGGCTGCTCGTCGCGGCCCAGCGGGTCGCCTCGCGGATCGGGCTGCCCGGCACCATCGACGCCGAGGCGCGCGCGGCCTTCCTCGCGCCCGAGGCCTCCGGCCCCGGCGGCCGCGTGCAGGTGATGACCTTCGACACCGAGCGGGCCGAGGCCGAGCACCTCGCCGACCTGCTGCGGCGCGCCCATCTCACCGACGGCGTGGGCTGGGACGAGATGGCGATCCTGGTCCGCTCCGGCCGCGCCTCGATCCCTCCGCTGCGCCGCGCCCTCGGCGCTCTGGGCGTCCCGGTCGAGGTGGCCGGCGACGAGCTCCCGCTGGTCCGCGACCCGGCCGTCGCGCCGCTGCTCGCCGCCCTCCGCGCCGCGCTCGACCTGGGGGAGTCCGATCCGCTCGCGCCGGGCTACCTCGACGCCGTCCAGGTGACCGCCCTGCTCACCGGCCCCCTCGGCGGCCTCGCCGCCCCCGACGTACGCCGCCTGGCCCGTGCCCTGCGGGCGCGCGAGAAGTCGCTGGCCGCCGCCGAGGACAGGCGGGTCAGGTCGTCCCCGGAGCTGCTCCGCGAGGCGGTGCTCACGCCCGACTTCGTCACGGGCCTGGCCGACGCGTCGCTGGGCCGGGTGCAGGCGCTCGTCGCGCTGCTGCACCGGGTGCGGGAGATGGCGGGCGCGGGCGCCAGCCCCGAGGAGCTGCTGTGGGCGCTGTGGGACTCCACGCCCTGGCCCGACCGGCTCCGCCGCTCCGTCGACCTCGGCGGTCCGGCCGCGCGGCGGGCGCACCGCGACCTCGACGCCGTCGTCGCCCTCTTCGAGGTCGCCGCCCGCGCCGAGACCACCCGCGACCATGCCGGCGCCCGCGTCTTCCTCGACACCCTGAGCGCCCAGCAGATCCCCGCCGACACGATGGCCGAGCGCGGGGCGCGGGGCTCCGCCGTACGTCTCCTCACGGCGCACCGCTCCAAGGGCCTCGAGTGGCGCCTCGTGGTCGTCGCCCACGTCCAGGCGGAGGCATGGCCCGACCTGCGGCGCCGCTCCAGCCTGCTGCAGCCCGACCGGATCGGCACTCCGGCCGAGGGGGGACTGGTCCCGCCGCTGGGGGTGCGGGAGCTGCTCGCCGAGGAGCGCCGGCTCTTCTACGTCGCCTGCACCCGTGCGCGGGAGCGGCTCATCGTCACCGCCGTGCGCTCCGACGCCGACGACGGCGAGCAGCCCAGCCGCTTCCTCGACGAGCTCGGCGTGAGCGTCGAGCACGTGATCGGCCGCCCGCGCCGGCCGCTCTCGCTCGGCGGCCTGGTCGCCGAGCTCCGCCGGGTCGTCGCCGACCCGGCCACGCCCGAGCCGCTGCGCGCCGC
>NZ_JASGDD010000080.1:0-8508 GCF_047607365.1 Nocardioides sp.
GCCGCGGAGCACGACGCCACCGGCGCCGTGCCGGCCGCCGGGCTCGAGGTCGCCGCACGCGCCGGCCTCCTCACCGCCACCGTCGGGACGCAGTACGCCGGCCCCGGGCTCGGCCCGCTCGAGACGGTGCGCATCCTCACGGCTCTCGGAGAGGGCGACCCGTCGGTCGCCCTGATCGCCGCGAACACCCTCATGGCCCATGCCGGCCAGGCGCTGCACGCGCACTGGCCCGAGGCCTACTACGCCGACGTGCTGCGCCGCTCGGCCGAGGGCGCCGCGCCGATCAACGCCATCCGCGCCGAGCCCGAGCTCGGGGCGCCGGCCCGTGGCGGACTGCCGTCGACGACCGCGACCCGCACGGCGACCGGCTGGAGGCTCAACGGCCACAAGGCCTACGCCACCGGAGGGACGGCGCTGGCCTATCACGTCGTCTGGGCCGTCGCCAACGAGCCCGACGGCGACCCGGACGCTCCCCGCGTGGGCCACGTCATCGTCCCTGCCGACCTGCCCGGCATCACCTGGGTCGAGACCTGGGACCACCTCGGGCTGCGCGCCTCCAACACCCACGACGTGATCTACGAGGACGTCGAGCTGCCGCTCGAGGCGTTCACCGAGATCCCCCGCGGGGCCGACGGCGTCTACCGCGACCCGGCCTCGATGGCCGCCGGTCCGGGCAGCTTCGGCCACCCCGCGCTCTACGTCGGCGTGGCCCGGGCGGCCCGCCAGGCGTTCGCCGACTTCGCCCGCGAGCGGGTGCCGGCCGCCCTGGGCCGCCCGATCGCCGAGACCGAGCGGATCCAGGTCGTCGCCGGCGAGATCGACCTCCTCATCGCCCAGGCGGAGACGCTGATCCAGGGCGCGATCCTGCGCCTCGAGCGCGGGGACACCTCCGTCGGACCGCAGCTCTCCGTCCTCAAGGCCGCCGTGGCCCGCTCGGTGATCACCGCCGTGCAGACCGCGGTCTCAGCTCTCGGGAACCCGGCGCTCTCCCGGCACCACGCCCTCGAGCGCCATCTGCGCGACGTCCTCTGCGTGCGGGTCCACCCGCCCCAGGAGGACACCGCGCTCCTCGCCGCCGGTCGCAGGGTCCTCGGGGTCTGACCCTCCGGCCGACGGCACCACCCACCCACCACCCACCCTCACCTGTCGACGACGACAGGGGAAACTCGCAAAGGGAACCTTGATGAACCTCCGAAAGACCGCCCTCGCGGCCGTAGCAGCGACGACTGTGCTCTCCCTCGCCGCCTGCGGCAGCGACTCGTCCGGAGCCTCCGGATCCGGCAAGGACGGCGGCCAGATCACCTTCCTCATCGACTCCCTCGGGGCGAGCTGGGTGCCGAACTCGGCCTCGTTCTCCAGCTTCCAGGGCAACGTCTTCGACCAGATCTACGACAAGCTCGTCTACGTCAGCGACAAGGGCGAGGCCTCGCCCTGGATCGCGGAGTCGTGGGAGAACAACGACGACTACACGCAGTTCACGCTGCACCTGAAGTCGGGCGTGACCTTCTCCGACGGCGAGAAGCTCGACGCCGCCGCCGTGGTCGCCAATCTCGACTACTGGGCCAAGGGCCAGGCCGACAAGGGCATCGCGGCCATCGGCCTCTTCCCGAAGACCTACACCAGCGCCACCGCGGTCGACGACACCACGGTCCAGGTGAACTTCAGCGCCCCGACCCTCGGCTTCATCCCCACCCTCGGGTACGCCGGCTCCGCGCTGTACGCGCCGAAGGCGCTCGAGGGCACGGCGGAGGACCAGGCCGACCTGTCGAAGAACTTCGGCTCGGGCCCCTACGTCGTGAAGTCCTGGAAGGCCGACGACTCGGTCGTGCTGACCAAGCGCAACGACTACGCGTGGGGCCCCGAGGCCTCGGGCAACACGGGCGCCGCCCACATCGACACGATCACCTACAAGATCAACGCCGACCCGGCGGTCCGCACCGCGGCGGTCCAGTCGGACCAGGCGCAGGTGGCCTACAACCCGACGCCGCAGCAGATCACCGACCTGAAGTCGCAGGGCTTCGAGGTCTACACGCCGGTCTACATCGGCTTCGTCTACGGCTGGTCGCTCAACACCAAGACCGACATCTTCAAGGACGTCAAGGTCCGCCAGGCGGTGCAGCACGGCATCGACCGGGACGAGATCATCAAGACGGTCTACACCGACGACTGGAAGGCCGCGACGTCGTTCTTCAACGACACCGTCCCGGGCGTGGCCGACGAGAGCGACACCTTCGACTACGACGCCGACGAGTCGGCGAAGCTGCTCGCCGACGCCGGCTACACCAAGGGCGCGGACGGCATCCTGGAGAAGGACGGCAAGGCGCTGGAGCTGACGCTCTACGCCAACCCCTACCTCGGCACCTCCAAGCAGGTCGACCAGCTGATCGCGACCCAGCTCGGCAAGCTCGGGATCAAGGTCAACGTCCAGGCCTACGACGTCATCACGTACGGCGAGAAGGTGAAGATCCTGGCCGACAACGTGGCCGCCTACGAGACCACCCGGTCCTTCGGCGACGCCTCGACCGCCGCGAACGTGCTCACGGACAAGGGCGAGAACTGGTTCAACGTCGGCAGCTCCGACACCACGCTGAACACGCTCCGGGACAAGATCATCACGGCGACCGACCCCGACCAGCGGAACACCGACCTGGCGGAGCTGCAGAAGTACGTCCTCGAGCAGGCGTACTTCATCCCGATCACGCAGCTGGTCCAGCGACCGATCCTGGCCTCGTCCAAGCTCGACGGGCTGGTCCAGGACTCGACCGCCTTCACCCGGTTCGCCAACGCCAGCATCGGCGACTGACGGACCACCGAGCGGAAGACATGCGATGAGGGACTCCTACGGCATCTACGTGCTGAAGCGGATCGGGCAGGCGATCCTCGTGATCCTGCTCGCCTACGTGGCCACCTTCCTGGTGATCAGTGTTCTCCCGGGCGACCCGGTGTCGGCACGGCTCAACGACCCTGAGAGCGGCTTCTCGGCCGACCAGGTCGAGAGCATCGTGGCGTACTACAAGCTCGACCAGAACATCTTCGTGCAGCTGTGGGAGTCCCTCTCGCGCTTCCTCACCGGCAACCTCGGGCTGTCGCTGCGGACCAACCTCCCGGTGGCGGGGATGCTCGGCGACGTCGCCAAGTCCACCCTGCTGCTGGCCGGGACGGCCCTGGTGGTCGCGCTCGTCCTCGCCTTCCTCATCGGCTACGGCACCTACGCCCTGCCGACGTGGGCCGGGCGCGACCTCCTGCGGGCCTTCCCGGCGCTCTTCCTCTCGATCCCGAACTACGTCATCGGGCTCCTGATCCTCGTCGTCTTCTCCTTCGACCTCGGGCTCTTCTCCGTGATCGACGCCGAGAGCGGCACCGCGACCCTCTTCGCCGCCTTCACGCTCGGCATCCCGGTCTCGGCCCAGCTCGCCGAGGTCGTGATCGCCAACCTCGACCACGAGGCCGGCCAGGAGTACGCGTCGGTCGCGCGGTCGCGCGGCCTCACCCAGTTCAGGCTCTTCGCGCTGCACCTGCTCAAGCCGTCGTCGCTGCCGGTCGTCACCGTGATCGCGCTGATCGTCGGCGAGCTGCTCGGCGGCGCGGTCATCACCGAGCAGATCTTCGGCCGCAACGGCCTCGGCGCCCTGGTGCAGCAGTCGGTGACCCAGCAGGACACGCCGGTCCTCCAGGCGGTCGTGTCGCTGTCGGCGGCGGTCTTCGTGATCGTCAACCTGGTCGCCGACCTGATCTACCCCCTGCTCGACCCGCGGGTCCGGATCGCCGGCAACACGAGGGCCGCCGAGAAGACGCTGCCCGCGCCCGGCCGCTCCCCCGGCCCGTTCACCCCGTCCGCCCTGACCCCCGGAGAGGCGGCCTGACATGTCGGTCTCGGTCATCACCCGCGGCGGCGGATTCGCCCGCCGGCGTACGCTCGCCTCGATCGCGGGCCTGCCCGTCGGGGTCGCGCTGTCCTTCCTGGTCCTCGCCGTCATCGTGCTGTGGTCCCTCTTCCCCGGCCTCTTCGCCCACCAGGACCCCGCGAACGGCGTCACGTCGGAGAAGCTGCTCGGCCCGAGCGCGCAGCACCTCTTCGGCACCGACGACCTGGGCCGCGACCTCTTCTCCCGCGTCGTCCACGGCGCGGCGTCCTCGGTGACCAGCGCCCTCATCGCCGTGGCCATCGGCGTGCTCGTCGGCAGCCTGATCGGCCTGCTCGCCGGCTTCCTCGAGGGCTGGACCGACGTCGTGCTCGCCCGCCTCACCGACGTGCTGCTCGCCATCCCCGGCTTCCTCTTCGCCGTCGTCATCGTCAGCGCGCTGGGCTTCAAGACCGTCAACGCCGCCGTCGCCACCGGCGTCACCGCGATCGCGGTCTTCGCCCGCGTGATGCGAGCCGAGGTGATCAAGGTGCGCAAGGCGACCTTCATCGAGGCGTCGTTCCTCCAGGGCGGGTCGAAGGCGCAGATCCTCTTCTCCCACATCATCCCCAACGCGTCGCGCTCGATCATCCCGCTGGCCGTCCTGCAGTTCGGCCTGGCGATCCTCGTCATCGCCGGTCTCGCCTTCCTCGGGTACGGCGACCCGCCCCCTGCCTCGGACTGGGGCCGCCTCGTGGCCGACGGCGAGCGGTTCCCGTTCGCGCCGTGGCTGATCTACGCCCCCGCGGCCGTCATCGTCGCCACCGTCCTGTCCCTCAACCGCATCAGCCGCTGGCTCCGGAGGACCTCATGACCCGCCCCGATGACGGCGCACACCCCCTTCTGAGCGTCGAGGGCCTCTCGGTCGCCTACGGCCAGACGACGGTGGTGCACGACGTGAGCTTCGCCCTCGAGCAAGGCCGCAGCCTGGCGCTCATCGGCGAGTCGGGCTCGGGCAAGTCGACGATCGCCCGCTCGGTGCTGCGCCTGCTCCCCCGCGACCTCGGCCGCTCAGTCGGCCGGATCCACTTCGAGGGACGGGAGGTGCTCGGCATCCCCGAGCGGCGCTTCCGCCCGCTGCGCGGGCGCGAGCTCGGCTTCGTGCCCCAGGACCCGACCAACTCCCTCAACCACGTCCGCACCATCGGCGCCCAGGCGCGCGAGGCGGTCGACCTGCTCGACTCCTCGCTGTCGCGGGCGCAGAAGCGCGGGATCGTGCTGGACGCGTTCCACCAGGTCGGGCTGCCCGACCCCAAGCGGGTCTTCGAGTCCTACCCGCACCAGCTCTCGGGCGGGATGCTGCAGCGGGTGCTCATCGGCCTGACGATCATCCCTGAGCCGAAGCTGATCGTGGCCGACGAGCCCACCTCCGCGCTCGACGTCACGATCCAGAAGCGGATCCTCGACCTGCTCAGCGGCCTCCAGGCCGCCCGCGGGATCAGCCTGCTCCTCATCACCCACGACCTCGCCATCGCGGCCGACCGGACCGACGAGATCGTCGTGCTCAAGGACGGCCGCGTGCAGGAGTCCGGCCCGACGACGCAGGTGTTCACCAGCCCCGCGTCGGAGTACGCCCGCAAGCTGCACGCCGACGTGCCCTCCCTCAACCCGGAGCGCTACGCCGAGCTGCGCGACCGGCCGCGGATCGAGGTCGGCGCGCGCGGCGGAGACGGCACGGGCACACCGGGCCCGCGGATCGAGTTCCGCGACGTGGTCAAGACGTTCACCGTCGACGGCCACGAGCTGCACGCCGTCAGCGACGCGAGCTTCTCGGTCGCTCCCGGCACCACCCACGCGATCGTCGGCGAGTCCGGCTCGGGCAAGACCACCGCGGTGCGGATGCTGCTCGGCCTCGAGACCCCCACGCACGGCGAGATCCGGGTCGACGGCGAGGTCGTGAGCAACCGCTCGCACGACTCCCTGCGCGACGTACGACGTCACCTGCAGCTCGTCTACCAGAACCCCTTCACCTCGCTGGACGCCACCTGGAAGGTCCGGCGGATCATCCGCGAGCCGCTGGACCGCTACCGGATCGGCACCAAGGCGGAGCGGGAGGAGCGGGTGCTCGAGGCGCTGGCGCAGGTCGGCCTCGCCGAGCACCTGCTCGACCGGCGGCCGACCAACCTCTCGGGCGGCCAGCGGCAGCGCGTCGCGATCGCCCGCGCGCTGGTGCTGCGCCCCGACGTGATCGTGCTGGACGAGCCGACCTCGGCGCTCGACGTGAGCGTCCAGGCCGACATCCTCGACGTGCTCGTGCGGCTGCAGGCCGACCTCGGGCTGACCTACGTCTTCGTCTCCCACGACCTCGCCATCGTGCGCCAGATCGCGCACACCGTGACGGTGATGGCGCGCGGCCGGATCGTCGAGCAGGGGCCGGTGGGGCAGATCCTCGACCGCCCCTACACCGACTACACCCGCGAGCTGATCGCGGCGATCCCCGGACAGACCCTCGCACCCGTCGCCTCGGAGGTCCCGGGGGTCGAGGCGACCGCATGAGCACACCCCAGCCGATTCTGCTCCGCTGCGCTCCGCACCATCGCCCGGGGACCCCGGGAGGACCGCGGCGCGGTCAGACATGAAGCGACTGCTCGAGTCGAGCGCGCACTGGGGCACCTTCCAGGTCGAGGTCGACGCCGACGGCACCGTGCTGGCCGCCCGGCCGCACGCCGACGACCCGGACGCCTCGCCGGCGATCGGCAACGTGGCCTCGGGCCACCGGCACCGCTCGCGCGTGCTGCGCCCGGCCGTCCGGAGGGCCTGGCTGGACCGCGGTCCGGGAGCGGACCCGGCGCGGGGCGAGCACGGCTCGGCGTACGTCGAGGTGGACTGGGACACCGCGCTCGATCTCGTCGCCGGCGAGCTGGACCGGATGCGCACGACGTACGGGAACAGCGCGATCTTCGGCGGCTCCTACGGCTGGAGCAGCGCCGGGCGGCTGCACCACGCGCAGGGGCAGCTGCACCGCTTCCTCAACCGGATCGGCGGCTACACCCGGTCGGTGAGCGACTACAGCCGCGGGGCGAGCATGGTGCTCCTCCCCCACCTCATCGGCCAGGCCGGGATGATGGAGCTGCGGCACGCGCCCGTGTCGTGGGGCCACATCGCCGAGCACACCGACCTCCTCGTGACCTTCGGCGGGCTGCGCCGCTCCAACACCTGGGTGGTGCCGGGCGGGCACGACCGTCACATCGGCACCGGCCACGCCCGCGAGGTCGGGCGCAGCACCCGCGTGGTGTCGCTGACGGCGCAGCGCGACGACAGCTTCGCCGACCTGGGCGCGGAGTGGGTCGGCGTGATGCCCGGCACCGACACCGCGGTGATCCTCGCGCTCCTCCACACCCTCGTCGTCGACGGCCTCGCCGACGAGGAGTTCCTGGCCCGTCACACGGTCGGGGCCGAACGCGTCCGCGCCTACGTCCTCGGGGAGGGCGACGGCGTCGCCAAGACGCCCGAGTGGGCCGCGGCCATCTCGCGGACGCCTGCCGACCGGATCCGCTCGCTGGCCCACGAGATGGCCTCGTCGCGGACGCTGGTCAACGTCGTCTACAGCCTGCAGCGCGGGGAGCGCGGCGAGCAGCCCGTCTTCGCCGCGCTGACGCTGGCCGCCTTCCTCGGCCAGATCGGCCTGCCGGGCGGTGGCTTCGCGCACGGCTTCGGCTCGATGGGCGACTACGGCGTCGGCGTACGCCCGGTGCCGCTGCCGACCTTCCCGCAGGGCGCCAACCCCGTCGGCGACTACATCCCGTGCGCCCGGATCAGCGACCTGCTGCTGCACCCGGGCGAGCCGCTCCCCTTCAACGGGGAGACGCTGACGCTGCCCGACACCCGGCTGGCCTACTGGGCCGGAGGCAACCCCTTCCACCATCACCAGGACCTGCGCCGGCTCCGCTCGGCCCTGGCGCGGCTGGAGACCTTCGTGGTCCACGAGACGCACTGGACCCCAACGGCCAAGCACGCCGACATCGTGCTGCCCGCAGCCTCGACGCTGGAGCGCGAGGACATCGCCGCCGGCGCCGGCGACACCCGGCTGCGCGCCATGCGCCGCGTGAGCGAGCCCTCGGGCGAGGCGCGCGAGGAGCTCTGGATCTACACCGAGCTCGGCCGGCGCCTCGGCGCCGACGTCGCCGAGGGGCTCGACGCCCGCGGCTGGCTGGAGCGGATCTACACCGAGTGGCGCGAGCGGCCGGGCTCCCCCGCCGTCCCGCCCTTCGAGGAGTTCTGGGACAAGGGCGTCCTCGACCTCCCCCACGAGCCGTACGACGCCACCGGCGGCGACAACGGCCCAGCCTTCGCCGCCTTCCGGTCAGACCCCGAGGCGCACCCGCTCAAGACCCCCAGCGGCCGGATCGAGCTGTGGTCCTCCACCCTCGCCGGCTTCGGCCTGCCCGACCTCGGCGGCCACGCGGAGTGGCGCGAGCCCACCCAGTGGTGGGCCTCGCCGCTGGCGGCGGAGTTCGACCTGCACCTGCTGGCCAACCAGCCCTCGCACCGGCTGCACAGCCAGCTCGACATGGGCGACGCCAGCCGGGCCACCAAGGTCGCGGGCCGCGAGCCGATCCGGCTCCACCCGCGCGACGCCGCGGCGCGCGGGCTGGCCGACGGCGAC
>NZ_JASGDD010000081.1:0-6405 GCF_047607365.1 Nocardioides sp.
AATCGCCTCGATCGCCTGCTCCAGACCATCAGAGACCTCCTCATAGGAATCCAAGAACGCCACCGACGCAGAGTTCGTCGAGAAGCTGGACTCCGTCAGCTCCGAGACCAGACTCCGCAACTCCGACAGGAGGGACGCGATGTCCTCCTTGCCCGAGTCCAGCTTGTCCGCCGCCGCGTCGATGTCGTCATAAGTAAGCTCCTGGTCGGCCATCGCCGTCCTCCTTGCGTGATGAGTGCTGATCGGTGACTGTGAGGTCCAGGCCCGAGATCTGGACCTGACCCGACTCTGACACCCCACCCCGATCCACACCATGGGGAGAACTCCCCATGGGGCTACTCGACCCAGGGGGTCTGCACCGTGGTCGCCTTGCCCGCCTGGACGAAGATGCCACGGCCCTGGGGGAAGTCGGCCCGCTTGACCTTGCCGAAGGCGGTCTTGAAGATCGCGTCGCCGTCGTAGGTGTCGGGCTTGAGCGCGATGCCCTGCCGCATCGACTTCCAGTCGCCCATCACGCCGACGCCGGCCGTGGCGCGGCTGACGTCGGCGTCGCCGATGAGCATGTGGTCGCTGTCGCGCACGGCCTTGAACATCTGCCGGACGGCCCGCTCGGCGGCGCTGTCGCCCAGATGCGGGACGTCCTCGATGACGATGACGATCCGCTGCTTCTGCTCGTCGTCGACGAGCAGCTCGGCGAGCTCGGTGGCGAGCTCCTTCGCGTCGTCCTCGCGGCTCGCGCTGCGAACCCACGGGCGGAAGTCCTTGAGCTCCGCCCGCCGGCCGCCGAAGTGGTAGAGCCGGACGTCCGGGTCGAAGCGCTCCATCGAGATGATCATCGACTTCATCATGGTGGTCTTGCCCGAGGACGGTGGGCCGGTGATGACGAAGGTGCCGACCGGGTCGAAGCCGCACGGCGCGAGCGTCTCGTCGGAGAGGCCGAGCACCGGCATCCCGCCGACCGAGGACGGCATGTCGCCGATGGCTGCCTTGGTGGGCAGCGCGCCGATCTCGGGCACGTCGGCGACGCCCTGGGCCCGCAGCTTCGCGGCGAGCTCGTCGAGCGCCTTGGCGAGCTCGGCGGTGTTGGACGTGCCGCCCAGGACGGCGACCTGCGCCTCGTGCCGGTCGATGATCGCGCGGCCCGGAGCAGCGGTGTCATCGAGGATGTCCTTGGGGGCGCCGATGAGCATGTACTGGCTCTCGTCCGACAGCCGCAGGATCACCCGGCGCTGGATGTTGGCCGCGACGCCGGTCGGGATCGCGTTGGCCCGGTCGGCCGTCAGGACCGTGTGGACGCCGAGCTGGCGGCCCTCGGTGAGGATCCGCAGGAAGGCGCGGTACGCCGGCTGGCGAGCGGCCGCGTACTCCCAGTCCTTGCGGAACTCGCCGAAGTTGTCGACCAGCACCAGGATGCGCGGCATCGAGGCGTCGGCCAGCTCGCGGTACTGCGGCAGGTCGGCCGCGTTGACGCGGGAGAAGGCCGCGGCGCGCTTGTCCATCTCCGCGTCGAGGAGGAGCAGCAGCCGCTGGATCCGCTCGGCGTCGTCGCCGTCGACCATGGAGCCGACGTGCGGGAGACGGTCGAGGACGGCGAGACCGCCGGAGGCGAAGTCGAGGCAGTAGACGACGGCCGACCCGAGGTCGGGACGCATCCCGACCGCGGTGGCCAGGGTGCGCAGCAGCGCGGTCTTGCCCGAGCCGGAGGTGCCGTAGACGACCATGGAGCCGTCGCGGTCCGGGTCGAAGGTGGCAGCCTCCTGCCTCTGCGCCTCGGGGACGTCGACCATGGCGAACGGGATGCGGGTGTCGCCCTCGTTGGCGAGCTCGGCCAGGTCGACCAGCTCGGGCAGGTCGTCGAGCCACGGGCGCCGCGGTGGCCGCAGCCTCGCCACCTGGGCGGCCCGGATGAGGTTGTCGACGACGCGGCGCTGGTCGTTGGGGCCGAGATCCTCGTCGTGGAAGTCCGACTCCTCGGAGCCCTCGGGCTCCCACACGACGGTGCCGCCGAAGCGGAGCTCGGCGATGGCGATCTCGGCGTGCTCCTCCTCCCCCTCGCTGGTCCAGCCGCCGGCGTACGCCGACTGGAACGGCACCAGGCGGCCGGGACCCGTCTTCGCGATGCCCCGGCCCGGCAGCGAGGCCGGGAAGCTCGCCGCTACGGGCGAGTCGACGACGTCGACCGAGTCGTTCTCGTCGGCCATGCGGAGGGCGACGCGCATGTTGGTGTTGGCGCGGAGGTTGTCCTTGATCACGCCGGCCGGGCGCTGGGTCGCCATGATGAGGTGGATGCCGAGCGAGCGGCCGCGCTGGGCGATGTCGACGACGCCGTCGACGAACTCCGGCACCTCGCCCGCGAGCGCGGCGAACTCGTCGATGACGAGGACGAGGGCGGGCGGGGTCTCGGGGTCCTGGCGCTTCTCCAGCTCGAGCAGGTCCTTGACCTTCTTGCGGTTGAAGAGATGCTCGCGGTAGTGGAGCTCGGCACGCAGGCTGGTCAGCGCCCGGCGTACGAGGTGCGGGCTGAGGTCGGTGACGAGACCGACGCAGTGGGGCAGCTCGACGCAGTCCGCGAACGCCGACCCGCCCTTGTAGTCGACGAAGAGGAACGTCACGCGGTCGGGGCTGTGCGCGCTGGCCATGCCGAGCACCCACGCCTGGAGGAACTCCGACTTGCCGGCGCCCGTGGTGCCGCCGACGAGCGCGTGCGGTCCCTCGGCGCGCAGGTCCAGGGTCATGGCATGGCTGGCGCCCTGGCCGATGATCGCGCGTAGGCTGCCGGCCTTCTTGAGTCGCGGCCGCGGGGCGTTGGAGCGGTCGACGATCGTGTTGTTCTGCCGCCAGCGCTCGACGACGGCGGTCGGGTCGGTGGCGATCTCCGGACCGACCAGCGAGAGGAACGAGACCGACGCCGGGATGTCCGAGGCGTCGTGGATGACCACGCTCGCGTCGACGACCGGCGACATGTGCCGGGCCAGCATCTCCATGTAGTCGCCGGAGACGCCCTCGACGGCGACGGGGTCGAACTCGTCGCCGTGCCGGACCAGGCCGACACGGGCGGCGTCCAGGCCGCCGGTGACGTCGACGAAGCTGCGGCACGAGGCCGGCAGCGCCTCGACGCTCGGGCCGACGAAGATGGCATGGACGCCGGCGTCCGGGCCGCTCTCGAGCACCGAGCGCAGCCGGGCGCGGTCGACGGGCGCGTCCTCGGTGACGAAGACGATGACCGAGACGGTCGCCTTCTCGGCGTCCTCGTCGGCGGCGCGCTTGACGTCGGTGCCGAAGAGCATCGGGTTCCAGGTCTCGGAGTACGGGCCGCGCGGCTCGCCCTCGCGCTTCTCCCGCTCCACGTGCGCCTCGAGGGCGTTGAGCAGCGCGGCCGCGGCGGGGGCGGAGTCGGCGAGGGCCATGCTCTTGAAGGGGCTGGTCTCGCTGGTCGTGTGCGGCAGCCACTTGAGCCACTCCAGCTCCGACATCCAGTCGGCGCCGGTGAAGGCGACCGTGACGACGTCGTTGGGCGCGTGCAGGCCGAAGACCTGGACGGCCAGGCCGCGCATGACGTCGGCCGCCGCCGCGCGGGGACCGGCGACGCCGATCGAGCCGGCGCTGGCGAAGGACTCGAGGATCGGCACGTCGTCGACGTGCTTGACCCGCTCGCGCAGCTTCTCCAGCCGCTCGACGTACTCCGGGAGCCCGTCCGGCGCCTCGGACCCCTCCTCGATCGAGTTGCGCGACAGCGCGCGGGCGGTGCCGAGCCGGACGGCGAGGAAGTTCCAGTGCTCGGGCCGCCGGGTCCACAGCAGCGGCCCGAGCCGCATGCTCTCCTCGAAGACCTCGGCGACCGGCGGCGCCTCGCGGTTGCGGGCGGCCTCCTCGGCGGGCTTGGCGTAGTAGAACTTCTCCTCCAGCTCCTCGAACTGCCGCTCGAAGAGCATGAACTGGTGCTGCTCCTGGCTGCCGTTGGACATCTTCTGGTTGAGGAAGTTGCCGAACGCCATCATCGGCGTCATCACCATCATGAGCAGCGAGCGCGGGTTGCCGTTGAGGAGGAACATCGCGGCCGCCATCATGATCGGCGCGATCAGCATGATCCAGGGGAAGATCTTCTTCTGGCGCTCCTTGGGCAGCGCGGGCGCCTTGAAGGCGGTGCCGGGATAGCGCGCCTCGACGCGGGGGCTGCGGTTGAACAGCAGCCCGCCGCCCTTCTCCAGCACCCGGCTGTCGATGGTGGTGCGCAGGTCCTTGGTGAGGCGCATGACCAGGGTGGTGCCGCCGATGACGAACGGCTTGCCCGGCACCACGCTCCAGCGCTGCACCTGGACGCCGTCGACACTGACGCCGTTGGCGGAGTTGAGGTCGACCAGCTCGACGGTGGTGCCGACCTCGATCCGGGCATGGCTCTTCGAGACCATGCCGTCGACGAGCACGATGTCGTTGCCGTCGACCCGCCCGATCGTGGAGTGGCCGAGGCGCAGCGGGAACTCCTGGCCTCGCATGGGGCCGTCGGTCGCCACGAGGGCGCCGACCACCTCGGCCTGGCTCTCGGGGGCGTCCTGCACCCGGGGACCGAGGTTGACGACGGCGGCCATGAAGCCGGAGCCGACCGGCGCCTCGCCGATCGGCATGGTCGAGCTGAGCGGCTCGAGGCGCTCGGCGGCCGGCGGGGCGACGGCGAGGGTGAGGATGTCGTCGGGTCCGGCGACCACGCTGCGCACGGGGTCGCACTCGGCGATGTGCCGCGCGACGTCGTGGACGGTCGCCGTCGAGTCGGCCGTGACGATGACGTCCGTCGGGTCGGCCCCGTGCCGGTGCAGGGTCAGCTTGACCTTCACGACTGTCCTCCCTCCGCGACGCGGACGACGAGCGTCCGGTCGCCGAATCGAATGGTGTCCCCGACCCGGGCGATGCCCGGGTCGCCGGCGACGAGGGCCTGCTCGGCCCCGCCGCGGACGATGAACGTGCCGTTGGTGGACGACTGGTCCACGACCTCGACGCCGTCGTCCAGCGGGCTGACGAGCAGGTGGGTCTTGGAGACCGTGTACGTCGTGTCCGGGATCGCGATGGGCGTCGACCCGGTCGTGGCCTCGGTGGTCACCGGCTGCCGGCCCAGCAGATAGGCCTTGTCGAGCCCGAGCAGGCCGCCGGTGTCGAGCTCGAGCGCGAGGGAGAGCGGGCCGGCGGGCGTGGTGGAGGCGGCCGGCGCTGCGTGCTTGGGGGTGGGCGGCTGGTAGCTCTCCGGGATGACAGGCGTGCGCATCCGCGCCGCCGCGGGCGTGCCGCGGAGATCCTCCGACGACGGGGCTCCGATGACGCCGGCGCTGACCCGCCCCGTCGGCCGGTAGGCCTGCGCGGCCTCGCCCGAGGTGAGCGAGGGCAGTCGCCGGCGCTCCTCCAGCGGGTCCGCGCGCAGCGTCTTGCGGGCGACGCGCATCCGCTTCTCGTCGTACGGGTTGAGGCCGGCGCGGACGTCGACCATCCAGGTCTGCGCGGCGAGGTCCTGCCAGCCGCGGTTGCGACCACTGGGGTCCCACAGCGGGGTGAGCAGCACGACGACGGGGCCGACGACCACGACGGCCGGCGCCCAGATCACGACCACGCGCAGCAGCGCCCGGAGGAGCCCGGGCCGCTCGAGCGTGCGGACGTTGACGTTGCGCAGCCCCATGAGGCCCTTGCCGAGGGTGAGCCCGCGCGCCCCGTTGAGCGCGATCTGCGCGATGCAGAACGCGATGCTCAGCCCCGTCGTGACGCCGAGGCCGACCATGGCGAGGGTGAAGTGCGGGTGGTTGGTGAAGCCGTACCAGCTGATCCGGCCCCTCACGAGCTTGAGCACCAGCGGCAGGGTGAGCGCCCAGCTGGGTATCTGGATCACCATCCAGCCCACGACGTCGATCGCCGACGCGGCGACGCGTCGACCGATCGTCGCCTGCACCAGTCCGAGGCCGGCGGCGTAGGCCGGGTCGGGACGGCCGTCGGGGGTGAGTCCCTCGACGGCGTCCTCGGCTTCGGTGACGTCCCAGATCTCCACCGCGTCAGCCTGCCACGACCGAGATGGCGAACGCTCCCAGGATGACCGTGTCACCGTCGAGCAGCCGGGTCGGCCTGCGCGGATCGAGCCGCATCTCGTCCCCCTTCCGGCGTACGACGACACCGTGGGTCGAGTCGAGGTCCTCGATCCACAGCCCGGGCGGCTCCTGGGTCACCACCGCGTGGGTCTTCGACACCGTGAACTGCGGGTCGTCGACGGCCAGGACCGCCGCGCCGGGACGCAGGCCGGCGTCGGGCAGGCGGCCGATCAGCGTGTCTCGCTCGACGGCGAAGGGAGCACCGCCCTCCGGGGTGAGCACCCAGCGGGGAGCGGCGGGCCGCGCCGCCGCGGGCGGCGGGCCGTCGGGCCGGCGGGTGAGCTCG
>NZ_JASGDD010000082.1:0-16969 GCF_047607365.1 Nocardioides sp.
CGCTGGGCGCCGCCCTGGTGACGCTGCGGGCCCGCGGCCGCCAGGAGCTCGCCGTGGCCGGCGCGGTCGCGGCCACGCGCTCCGAGCTGCAGACCCGGGTGGCCCACGCCGAGTCGATGATGATGGCGCGCCAGGACGCCACCGTCGCCCAGCTGCTGCAGCACGAGGCGGAGCTGCGCTCGGCCACCGAGGCCGAGCTGGCCGCCGAGCGCGCCTCGGTCGCGGCTCTCACGCGCGCGCTGGAGGAGGTGCGGCGCCAGCAGCGCGACCTCATCGACGCCCATCGGCGCGAGGCGGCCGAGCGCGAGCGGGCGGAGTCCGGGCAGGCACAGGTGCTGCGCACCATCGCTCCCGTCGCCCAGCAGCTCCAGGCCATGCAGGCGCGGGTCGACCAGATGGAGAAGCAGCGCGCCAACCAGCACGGCGAGCTGGCCGCGCAGATCCGCACGACCCAGATCGGCGTCGCCGAGTCCCGCAAGGCCGCGGACTCGCTCGCGCAGGTGCTGCGCAACAACAACGCCGTCCGTGGCGCGTGGGGCGAGGCACAGCTGCGCAACCTCGTGGAGTCGGCGGGCCTGCTCAACCGGATCGACTTCGAGCTCCAGCACTCGATGACCGCCGACTCGGGCTCCCGGCGTCCCGACATGGTGCTCAACCTCCCCGGCGGCAAGCAGATGGCCATCGACGCCAAGGTGCCCTACAACGCCTTCATGGACGCCCAGCGCGAGGGCATCGACGCGCGCGAGCGCGAGCGGCTGCTGCTCGACCACGCGAAGCGGGTCCGCGCCCACATCGACACCCTCGCCGCCAAGGGGTACTGGACGGGCCTGGCCGCCAGCCCGGAGTTCACCATCGCGTTCATCCCCAACGAGCAGATCCTCAACGCCGCGCTCGACGTGGACCCGTCGCTGCTCGACCACGCCTTCCGCTCCGGCGTCCCGCTGGCCACGCCGACCAACGTCTACTCGATGCTGAAGACGATCGCCTTCACCTGGAAGCAGGAGGCGCTCACCGAGGACGCGCAGCAGCTCTTCGACCTCGGCCAGGAGCTCTACCGGCGGATCACCACGATGGCCAAGCACGTCGACAAGCTGGGCCGCTCGCTGACCACCTCGGTGAAGGACTACAACAGCTTCGTCGGCTCGCTGGAGCGCAGCGTGCTCTCCACTGCCCGCAAGATCAACGCCACCGACGCCTCGGCCCTCCTGCCGGCGCCGGCGGAGGTCGAGGAGTCCGTGCGCGCGCTCACCGCCGGTGACTTCGCCGGCTCCGAGGAGCCCGAGGCTCGGGGCGACTTCGAGGCGCTGCGCGACCTCGACCGCCCCGAGCTGCCCGAGGGCATCGACCGCGTCGTCGACGCCGTCCTCATCGCGGACGAGGCCGACGCGGTCTGATCGACTGGGGCCTCCCCTCACCCCGAGTGGGGGGTTTCCTCACGCCGACCAGACCGGAGGCCCTATTCGGCCGGACCGGAGGCCCTACTCGACCGGACCGGAGGCCCTACTCGGCGAAGGCTTCCGGCGGCGGGCAGGAGCAGACCAGGTTGCGGTCGCCGTACGCGTTGTCGATGCGGCCGACGGGGGGCCAGTACTTGTCCTGCCCGGAGTTGAGCCCCGGGACGCCCGACGGGAAGACGGCGAGCTCGCGGGAGTAGGGCCGGTCCCACTCGCCGACGATCGCTCGCGAGGTGTGCGGCGCGCCGCGCAGCACCGACGTCTCGGGGCTCCACTCCCCCGCCCCGACCCGGTCGATCTCGCCCCGGATGGCGATCATCGCGTCGATGAACCGGTCGAGCTCGGCGAGGTCCTCGGACTCGGTCGGCTCCACCATGAGCGTGCCGGCGACGGGGAAGGACATCGTCGGGGCGTGGAAGCCGTAGTCGATCAGCCGCTTGGCGACGTCGTCGACGCTCACGCCGGTGGCCGCGGTGAGCGGCCGCAGGTCGAGGATGCACTCGTGCGCGACCAGTCCCGAGTCGCCGCGGTAGAGCACCGGAAAGTGCTCCCCGAGCCGGGCCGCGACGTAGTTGGCCGACAGCACCGCCGACGCGGTGGCGCGAGTGAGGCCCTCGGCGCCCATGAGCCGCACGTAGGCCCAGGAGATCGGGAGGATGCCCGCCGAGCCGTACGGCGCCGCCGAGATCGGGCCGATGCCCGCCCGCTTCGCCGCCTCGGGGTGGAGGGCGTGCGAGGGGAGGTAGGGCGCGAGGTGCGCGCGCACCGCGACCGGCCCGACGCCAGGCCCGCCGCCGCCGTGCGGGATGCAGAACGTCTTGTGCAGGTTGAGGTGCGAGACGTCGCCGCCGAAGCGCCCGGGCTGGGCGTAGCCGAGGAGTGCGTTGAAGTTGGCGCCGTCGACGTAGACCTGCCCCCCGTGGCTGTGCACGATCTCGCAGAGCTCGGTGATGCCCTCCTCGTAGACGCCGTGCGTCGAGGGGTAGGTGACCATGATCGCGGCGAGGTCGGCGCTGTGGGCGTCGCACTGGGCGCGGAGGTCGTCGAGGTCGACGGTGCCGTCGGATGCCGACCTCACCACGACGACCCGCATCCCGGCCATGATCGCCGAGGCGGCGTTGGTGCCGTGGGCCGAGCTGGGCAGCAGGCAGACGTCGCGCTGCCCCTGGCCCTGGGCGCGGTGGTAGGCGCGGATGGCGAGCAGCCCGGCGAGCTCGCCCTGGGAGCCGGCGTTGGGCTGGATGGAGACCTTGTCGTAGCCGGTGACCGCGGCCAGCCACCCCTCGAGCTCCTCGACGAGCACCTGGTAGCCGCGGGCGTCGTCGGCGGGGACGAAGGGATGGAGGTCGGCGAAGCCGGGGAGCGAGATCGGCTCCATCTCGGTCGTGGCGTTGAGCTTCATGGTGCAGGAGCCGAGCGGGATCATGCCGCGGTCGAGCGCGTAGTCGCGCGCCGACAGCGACCGCAGGTAGCGCAGCATCTGGGTCTCGCTGCGGTGGGCGTGGAAGACCTCGTGGGTGAGGAAGGGCGTCGTGCGCGCCAGGTCGGCCGGAACGCCGGCGTGGGCGAACCAGCCGGTGTCCGGGAGCTCGAACGCCTCGCCCAGCGCCGCGAGATGCTCGCCGGTCGTGGTCTCCGCGAACGAGATGCCGATCCGGTCCTCGTCGACGAGCCGCAGGTGCAGCCCGAGGTCGCGGGCCCGTCGCACGATCCCGGAGGCGCGGCCGGGGACACGGACGGTGAGGGTGTCGAAGAAGCTCTCGTTGACCACCTCGATCCCGCAGGCGCGCAGCCACGCGGCGAACCCGGCCGCCTTGCGGTTCACGCCGCGTGCGATCGCCGTGAGGCCGTCGGGGCCGTGGTAGACCGCGTACATCGACGCGCCGACGGCCAGCAGCACCTGGGCGGTGCAGATGTTGGACGTCGCCTTCTCCCGGCGGATGTGCTGCTCGCGGGTCTGGAGCGCGAGCCGGTACGCCGGCCGGCCCTCGGCGTCGACGGACACCCCGACCAGGCGGCCCGGCATGTGCCGCTCCAGCCCGGCGTGGACGGCCATGTAGCCGGCGTGCGGGCCGCCGTAGAAGAGCGGGATGCCGAAGCGCTGCGCCGAGCCCACGACGACGTCGGCGCCGAGCGCGCCGGGCGACTCCAGCAGGGTGAGCGCGAGCAGGTCGGCGGCGACCACGACGAGCGCGTCGCGGGCGTGCGCGGCCTCGATCACGGGTCGCGGGTCGAGCACGTTGCCGCTGGCGCCGGGGTACTGCAGGAGCACCCCCGAGATCGGCGTCTCCGGAAGGGGCTGGGTCAGGTCCGCGACGATGACCTCGATGCCCATCGCCTCGGCCCGTGTCGCGACGACGTCGATGGTCTGGGGCAGGGCGTCGGCGTCGACGACGAACGCGCCGTGGCCCGCCTTCCGGTTGGCGCGTCGCACCAGCGTCATCGCCTCGGCGACGGCCGTGCCCTCGTCGAGCAGCGACGAGTTGGCGACCGGCAGCCCGGTGAGGTCGCCGATCATCGTCTGGAAGTTGAGCAGCGCCTCGAGCCGGCCCTGCGAGATCTCGGGCTGGTACGGCGTGTAGGCGGTGTACCAGGACGGGTCCTCGAGCACGTTGCGCCGGATCACCGCCGGCGTGATCGTCCCGTGGTAGCCCAGCCCGATCATCGACTCCCCCGGGCTGTTCCGCGCGGCGAGGTCGCGGGCGAGCTGCCCGACGGCGTACTCGCTCATCGCCTCGGGCAGGGCGAGCGGCTCCTCGCTGCGGATCCCCTTCGGCACGGCTGCGTCCATGAGGGCGTCGAGCGAGTCGAAGCCGAGGCGGGCGAGCATCGTGCGCTCGGCGTCCGCGGAGATGCCGATGTGCCGGTCGACGAACGGCAGAGCGGCGTCCAGCGCGCGGACGTCGCGGAGCGAGGGGGCATCGGTCACGGCGAGACTCCAAGGGGGTGCGGGTGCGGGACCCTCCCCCTCTGTCGCCTCGGCGTCGAGCCTTCAGAGTCGCCACGTCCGCGCGGTCGTGGTGCCTGAGAGATTCCGGGGAGGAATTGCCCCTTCGGCGCCCGCCTTGCAGGAGGGACTCTCCCGCGCGACCTTGGTAGCTGCTCAGCAGCCTAGCGGATAGCTCAGCCGATCTTGCGGGCCGCGCGGCGCGCGGCGAGCTCGTCGCCCGCGACCGCGGTCGCGGCGCCGGTCTCATCGGCGGTGCGCTCGCTCGGCAGCTCGGAGAGGGTGCCCTCGATCTCGCGCCAGACGCCGCCGATCGCGATGCCGAAGACACCCTGGCCGCCTTGCAGCAGGTCGATGACCTCGTCGTTGCTGGTGCACTCGTAGACCGAGGCGCCGTCGCTCATGAGCGTCACGCGGGTGAGGTCGTCGGTGCCGCGCTCGCGCAGGTGGGTCACCGCCGTGCGGATCTGCTGCAGCGAGATGCCGGCGTCGAGGAGGCGCTTGATCACCTTGAGGATGAGGATGTCGCGGAAGGAGTAGAGCCGCTGGGTGCCCGAGCCGGTCGCGCCCCGCACACTCGGCTCGATCAGGCCGGTGCGGGCCCAGTAGTCGAGCTGGCGGTAGGTGATGCCGGCGGCGTTGCACGCGGTGGGACCGCGGTAGCCGAGATCGCTGGGCAGGGGCGACACGTCGTCGGTGAACAACAGGCCCTGCTCGTCAGCCTGCTCGGCTGCGGCGAGCGCCTCGGCGTTCACGCCGATCTCCTGCTCGTGCTCGTTCACGCGTTCCTCCGTGAGGTCTACTCCGTTGAGCGTAGCTCCGGCTTCGGGGGAAGACCGTGGTGAGTCGGGGGCGAATCTCACGGCTGGAGTTACAACAGAGACACTTCAAGGTAGGCCCGATCCGGGAATCGGTCAAAGACGTCGTCGGCGTGTCGCAACTCTCAACCTCAGGATGAGGGTCAGTCCTACAGCGTGCGGGTTCTACTCCCCTGCGGAGAAGTCCTCCGGGTTCACGTGGTCGAGGAACTCGCGGAACTTCTCGACCTCGTCGGCCGCGTCGTCGTCCTCGTCGCTGGGCACCGCGACGCCCGCCTCGGCCAGCACCGTCTCGGCGCAGACGATGCGCGCGCCGGTGCGCAGGGCCAGGGCGATCGAGTCCGAGGGCCGGGCGCTGACCTCGGCCCCGTTGTCGAAGACGAGCACGGCGTAGAAGACCCCGTCGCGCACGTCGGTGATCCGCACCTCGAGCAGCTCGGCGCCGAGCGCCTCGACGACGCCCTTGAGCAGGTCGTGTGTGAGGGGTCGGGGCGGGACGACGCCCTGCTGCGCGAACGCGATCGCCGTGGCCTCGACGGCGCCGATCCAGATCGTGAGGTAGCGCTCCCCGTCGACCTCGCGAAGGAGGACCAGCGGGTTGTTGGAGGGCACCTCGACGCGGACACCCATGACGTCGACCTCACGCACGTCGTTCAGCCTACGTCAGTCCCGGAGGGAGGACTTGAGCAGCAGGCCGTGCAACCGCGCGGTGAGGACGGTGAGCTCGGTGCCGACCTCGTCGCTGTCGCGGCGCCCGCTCAGCGCCTGCCGCACCAGGTCCGCCTCGCGGTCGGCGGCGTTGCGGAAGACCCGGAGCGCGGCGGCGTGGAAGCCGAAGTCGGCCAGCTGCCGGGCGGTGCGCACGAGGGCCAGGTCGTCGGTGGTGAAGTGCCCGCTGTGAGAGCTGGTCACGATCTTCGCGGACTCCAGGCCCGCGAGGAGCTCCTCGTCGACCTCGGCGACCTTGAGCAGCTCCTTGCGGGAGAGCCGCAGGTTGTCCCGGCGCTCGAAGAGCTCCTCGCCGGGGAGCCCGTCGTCGCCGTCGGTCCTCAAGGCGAACTCCGGCACGGTCGGCACGATCGGGGCGATGGCGGGCGCCTCCAGTCCGCGGTCCATGGCGTCGAGATGCTCGGCGATGATGCTCTTGCGCAGCTGGTAGTCGCGCTGCATGGTCAGGATGTAGCGCATCCGCTCGACGTCGGCGTCGGAGAACTTCCGGTAGCCCGCCGGCGTCCGCTCGGGAGCGATCAGGCCGTCCTCCTCGAGCAGCCGGATCTTGGAGATGCTGATCATCCCGGGGAACTCCGGGGCGAGGATGTCGAGCACCCGCCCGATGTTGAACCGCTCGGCCGAGCCCTCCGGATGAGCACGGTGTGCGTGCGCCGCCGGACCAGTCATCAGCGTGCTCAGCTCGCGTGGCCGGCGTAGAAGACCAGCCGGAACTTGCCGATCTGGACCTCGTCGCCGTCCTTGAGGACGACCCGGTCGATCCGGTCGCGGTTGACGTAGGTGCCGTTGAGGCTGCCGGAGTCCGACACCGCGTAGGAGTCGCCCTCGCGGGTGAACTCCGCGTGCCGGCGGGACACGGTCACGTCGTCGAGGAAGATGTCGCTGTCGGGGTGCCGGCCGGACTCCACGGTCGCCTTGTCGAGCAGGAAGCGGCTGCCCGAGCCGGGCCCCCGCTGCACGACGAGCAGCGCCGAGCCGGGCGGCAGGGCGTCCACGGCGGCGGCGTCGACCGGAGCGAGGAGCCGGTCCGAGGTCTCGGCGCGGGCGTCGCCCAGCTGGATCGTGGCGGTGGCGTCGATCGGCTCGGCCGCGGCCTGCTCGGGGAGCCTGGTGCCACACTGCGAGCAGAAGCGCGCGCCCTCGGAGTAGGACGTGCCACAGGCGGCGCAGTACGGCATCTTCTCCCCTTCCCTGACCCTCAGGCTCAACCTAAGGCCTGAGTCAGAACCTACCAGTCGACCTGCCGGCCGTCAGGCGGACAGGCTCGCCTGGTAGCCCGCGGCGTCGAGAAGCCCCTCGAGCTGGGCGGGATCGCCCGGCACGACCTCGAAGAGCCAGCCGGCGCCGTACGGGTCGGTGTTGAGCTGCTCCGGCGCCGCGTCGAGGCTGTCGTTGACGGCCACCACCTCGCCGGAGACCGGCGCGTAGACGTCGCTGACCGACTTGGTCGACTCCAGCTCGCCGCAGGCGTCGCCGGCCGTCACCGTCGCGCCGACCTCGGGCAGCGAGACGTAGACGATGTCGCCGAGGGCGTCCTGGGCGTACTCGGTGATGCCGATGCGGATCGACCCTGCGGCCTCTCCCGGGGTGCGCACCCACTCGTGCTCGGCGGTGTAGCGGAGATCCTCGGGATAGCTCATGACAGAGACCCTACTGGTCGCGCACAGCGGTGATGTCAAGCGATGTCAGCTGCTTGATCCGGACCTCGGCGCCGTCGTCCTCGAGCTCGTCCTGGGGTCCACGGGCGAAGGTGACGGCGCCCTCGAGGGTGGTCGGCTCGCCGATCGCCTCGACGACGTACGGCGGATCGAGGATCTTCCCGTCGACCGCGAGGCCCCCGGCGACCTGGTCGAACGAGGACTGCGCGACGAGCCGGACGGTGCCGTTGACGGACAGCGCCTCGGCGCCCGCCGTGCGCAGCTCCTGGATGAGGTCGATGAAGGTGTCGACGTTCACCTCGGAGGTCTTCTCGGTGATCGTGATCCGCACGCCCGGTCCGGTCACCGGGATCGTCCCGGCGAGGATGCCGAGCGTGGTCGCCTCGCTCTCGGCCTCGTCGATGGCGGTCTCGCGCTTACGGGTGCTGTCGGTGAGGTCGTCGCGGGACTGCTCCAGCCGGGCGATCTCGCTCTGCGCGCGCTGGGTGGTGCCGGCGAGGCCGTCGAGGATGTCGATCAGGTCCTGCTCGCGGTAGCCGGTGAAGGTGTTGTCCTCGTCCGAGGTGCGCACCTGCGCCACGGCGCCGAAGCCCAGCAGCGCGAGCAGGATCCCCGCGACGACCTGGGTCCGCCGCGGGGTGCGGAGCGCCTCGAACAGCCGGTCGCGGCCGGTGAGCTCCTGCTCGCCGGCAGGCTGGGTCTCAGGCATGGAATCAGGCATGGAAGATGTGCCGGCGGATGGCCGCGACGTTGGAGAAGATCCGGATGCCGAGCACGACGATGACACCGGTGGAGAGCTGGCCGCCGACGCCGAGCTTGTCGCCGAGGAAGACGATCCCCGCGGCGATGACGACGTTGCTGAGGAAGGACACGACGAAGACCTTGTCGTCGAAGATGCCGTCCAGGTAGGCCCGGAGGGCGCCGAAGACGGCATCGAGGGCGGCCACCACCGCGATGGGGAGGTAGAGCTCCAGCGAGGCCGGCACGTCGGGCCGGAAGATGAGGCCGAGCACCACCCCGACCACGAGGCCGACGACGGCGATCACGGTGCCTCCTGCGCGCTGGTGTCGGACGTGGACTCCCACCGCTGCGCGTAGCGCAGGGTCATCCGGGACTCCTGCGCGGCCGGCAGCTGCAGGCTCTCCACATTCTGCACGGTGAGCCCGAGTCCGACGGCATTCACCACGCCCTGGAGGTGCTTGCCCGAGGTCGAGCCCCGCAGCCCGGAGCGCAGCCGCTCCGCGTCGCCGATCGCCTCGACGACGTAGGGCGGTGAGAGCGAGATGCTGTACGGCGGCGAGCTGGAGACGCCGTAGACCCGGATGACGTCGGCGGAGTTGCGCAGCGAGCTCAGCGCGGTGAGCCGTTGGCCGTTGACCGAGATCGCGCGGGCGCCGGCCTGCCACAGGCCGTTGACGAGGAGGGCGAGGTCGCTGTCGCGGACCAGGCCGCCGGCATTGCCCGCGGTCGAGTCGGTGACGACGTACCGCACGCCGGAGCCCGAGGCGCTCGCCCAGCCGGCGGCGGTGGCGAGGGTGGCGTTGCGCTGCTGGAGGGTCGCGAGCTGGCTGCCGAGCCGGTCGTAGACGATGTCGGCCGCGGCATTGGACGCCCGGAGGTCGGCGATCCGCTCCTGCTCGCCGGCGACGGCGTCGCGCCGCTCGGCGATCCGCGAGATGAGCTGCTCCCGGCCGGCGGAGGTCACGTCGGCGTTGCGCGCGGTCTGGACCGCCGCGACGGCGATGAGCACGCCGAAGGCGGCCACGACCGCGACGGTGCCGAGGTGGCGCTGACGCCGTGGAGGGCCTGGCACGTCACCGGACGGCGCGGCGGCGCGCTTGCGGGCGACCAGCTCGTAGTCCTCGTCCATGGACTGCTGGGTGATGAGCGCCAGCAGCGGCGTGGTGACCCGGGCCGGGAGCTGGGCCGCCGACCTGGGCTCGGTCACGACCGGCCTCCGGCGGGGCGGGCGAGGAGACGGCGTACGTCGCGAGCGGAGGCGAGGACCGCGGCCCAGGACAGGCCGAGGCCCCACCAGGCGGCCGCCCAGCCGAAGGCCCGGGCGAGCAGGCCGAGGGCGCCGTCCCCGGTCGCGCCGACCAGGATGAGCAGCCCCGCCAGGAGCAGGCCCCCGGCGGCCGGAGCGATGGCGTCGGCGGCGAGCGGGCCGTCCTCGTGGCGCCGGCGCAGCAGGAGCAGCGCGCCCGCGACCAGCTCGCGCAGCGCCACCAGCGCCGCGAACCACCAGGGCACGCGGCCGGCGACCAGCAGGGCCGCGACGAGGGCGACGACCACGACGCGGATCCCGGTCATCACCTGCAGCTGGCGTGTCACGCGGTCAGGGTAGTGCTCGCGGCACTCAGCTCGACGCATCCCCGTGGGCGGCGTCGCGGATCTCGCCGACGAGCTCCTCGATGACGTCCTCGAGCGCGGCGATGCCGAGCGTCGCGCCCTCGGCGTCGACGACGCGCGCGATGTGCGCCCCGCGGCGCTGGAGGGTCTCCAGCGCGTCGTGCAGCGAGTCCTCGGGATGGACGGACGCGAAGGGCCGGATCCACTTGGGCTCGATCGGCCGCGCGCGGCGTACGGCGTCGGGCTCGAGCACGTCCTTGATGTGCAGGTAGCCGACCAGCTCGTCGCTGTCGGGGCCGCCGGTCACCGGGAAGCGGCTGAAGCCCGTCGCCGCGCACAGCTCCTCCACGTCGGCGCCCGAGGCGCCGCGCGGGACCGTGGTCAGCTCGGCGAGCGGCAGCACCACCGAGGCGACGGTCTTCTCGGTGAAGCCGAGGGCGCCCGCGAGGCGGTCGTACTCGTCGGCGCGGAGCAGGCCCTCGCCGTGCGACTCCTCGACGAGCACCGCCACCTGCTCGAGGGTGTACGCGGAGACCACCTCGTCCTTGGGCTCGATCCGAAGGAGTCGCAGCGTCGCGTTGGCGACCGCGTTGAGGCCCACGATCACCGGCCGCAGCAGCGTGACGATCGCCAGCATCGGGGGCCCGAGCACCAGGGCGGCCCGGTCGGGGCCGGCCAGTGTGATGTTCTTGGGCACCATCTCGCCGAGGACGACGTGGAGGCACACCACCACGGCCATGGCGACCGCGAAGGCGATCGGGTGGAGCAGCTCGTGCGGGACGTGGGCCTTCTCGAGGACAGGCTCGATCAGGTGAGCGGTTGCGGGCTCGGCGACAGCGCCGAGAAGGACCGAGCAGACCGTGATGCCGAGCTGGGCACCGGCCATCATCAGCGAGACGTTCTCCATCGCGCGCAGCGTGCTGCGCGCCATCCGCGAGCCGCTCTGGGCCAGCGGCTCGATCTGGCTGCGCCGGGCGGAGACGAGCGCGAACTCCGCGCCCACGAAGAAGGCGTTGAACGCCAGGAGCAGGGCGGTGAGCAGCAGGCCTACAGGGGCGCTCATGCGCTCCCCCCGGGCGTCCGGGACGCGCCGAGGCCCTCGGGGGCCGCGGGGGCCTCGGGGAGCCGGAGGGCGACGCGGTCGACGCGCAGGCCGTCCATGTGCTCGACGGTCAGGGTGGCGAGTCGCTCACGGAGCTCGTCGGGGTCGGAGTGGTCGGGCACCGCCACCTCGGCGACGTCGCCCTTGGCGGGCACCTTGCCGAGAACACGCATCACCAGGCCGCCGACCGTGTCGTAGTCCTCGTGCTCGGGCAGGGCGACGCCGGTCAGGTCCTCGACCTCGTCCGGGCGCAGCAGGCCGCTGAGCGACCAGCTGCCGTCACGGCGCAGGCGCGCCTGGGCGCTGATCGAGTCGTGCTCGTCGGCGATGTCGCCCACGATCTCCTCGATGACGTCCTCGAGGGTGACGATGCCCGCCTGGCCGCCGTACTCGTCGAGGACCACGGCCATCTGGAAGCCCTCGCTGCGCAGGATCTGCAGCAGCGGGTCGAGGCGCAGCGTGTCCGGCACGACGACCGGCTTGGCCATCAGGTGCTTGACCCGCGTCGTGGAGCGCTCGTGGAGCGGCAGCGCGACGGCGTTCTTGACGTGGACCGTGCCGACGACCGCGTCGGTCTCGTCGAGCACGGGAAAGCGGGAGTGGCCCGTACGCCGGGTGAGCTCGATGACCGCCTCGGCCCGGTCGCCCTCGTCGAGGCTGTGGGTGCGCATCCGCGGCGTCATGATCTCGCCGGCCGTCCGTGTGCCGAACTCCACGGCCCGCTCCATCAGCTCGGCGGCGTCCGCGTCGAGCGTCCCCTCGTCGGCGCTGCGCTGGATGAGGGAGGCGAGCTCCGTCGAGCTGCGGGCGGAGCGCAGCTCCTCCTGCGGCTCGATGCCGAGCCGGCGTACCAGGGTGTTGGCGGTGTCGTTGAGCAACCGGATCGGGAGGGCGTTCACGCTCGTGAAGACTCGCAGGAAGCGCTGGGTGGCCAGTGTCGTCCGCAGAGGCAGCGCCAGCGCGATGTTCTTCGGCACCAGCTCGCCGAAGACCATCGTCAGGCCGGTCGACACGACGAGCCCGAGGGCGACCGCCAGCGTCTTGTTCGGGACGAAGCCCGAGACGGCCGGCTCGGCGAGGAAGCCGACGCCGAGATTGGTGAGCGTGATGCCTAGCTGTGCGCCCGACAGATGGGTGGACAGCCGGGTCAGGGCGATCCGGACGCCGGCGGCGCCGCCGGTGCCGGCCTCGACCGCGGCGTCGACCGTCCCACGGTCGACGGTGACGAGCGCGAACTCGGCCGCGACGAACACGCCGCACAGGGCGATCAGGGCCAGCGCGAGCAGCAGGAGCAGGACGTCGGTCATGGGTGGGCCCACTCTAGGGGGTCGGTGTGTGCGCCTCCCCGGAGCCCGCTCAGTCGACGACGGGCGAGCAGGTCTGCGTGGGCACGCCGTCGCGTCGGCGTACGTTCTCGAAGGCGGCCTGGAACTCGTCGTAGAGTCGCCGCCCGGCGAGCCCGAGGACGGCCTCGTCGTCGGGTGCGCCCTGGGAGGTCCAGTTGTCGGACCCGATCCACGTCCACCAGGTCCGCACGCCGTCCTGTCGCCAGGTCGCGGACATGTCCTTGGCGTGGGTGAAGGTGCGGTCGGCGAAGCAGCCCGACTCGATCCTCACCCCGGCTGCCGTCATGCGTCGCTGGACGATGGGGTCGACCCACGGCCCGGCGACCATCGTGATCCGCGCGCCCGCCCGGGCCATGGCGGAGAGCCGCTCGGCGATCCACTCCGCGCGCGGGCCCCACATGGAGTACATCTCGATCGAGAGGGCGGTCGACGGCTCGGCCGGGATCTCGCGGAGCCGCCGCATCACGGGGTCGTGGTCCGGCGCGGGGTCCTGGAGCGGCAGGAAGTACGCCGACCAGCCCGTCCCGCGCGTGCTCGCGAGCGGACGGGCGAGCGGCCGGTCGGCGTGCTGGGCGGTGAAGATCGAGGCGAAGGCGCCGTAGATCGCCGGGTCACCGCTGACCTCCCACATGTGCGCGTAGGTGTAGTCGTCGGAGCGGCGCGAGGCGTTGTAGGAGCCGGTCACGACGACCCACCGCCGGTCCCCGGTGCGGCTGAACCGCCAGGTCTTCTGGTGGGTGATCCCGCCGGTGCCGCGCGCGGAGTGGTCGGTGCTCAACGCCCAGGTCCCGGTCGCCGCCCGCCGGTCGAGGAACGCGGCGAGCCGCGTGCCGGCCGCCAGCGACCGGGCCCGGTCGTCGCCTGCGGTGATCAGGTGCAGCGTGACGCCGCGCTCGACCGCCCGGCGGAGCGCTTCGGCCACGCGTCGCGACGCGATGAAGTAGGTCACCACCTCGATCGTCTCGCCGGCCGGCGTGCCGTCGACGAGCTCGACCAGCCGGTCGGAGATCGCGTGCGGCGCGTGCAGCGGGTCGGTCGAGAGCAGCGCCACGTGCCGCACGGGCGGGGTCGGCTGCGGGTGAGCGGGGCCGACGGACGCGGCCGGCTCCGGTGGCGGCTCGGCGCCGGGCGGATCGTCGATGGCCCCCGACGCCAGCGCGGCCAGCAGGGGCAGGGTGACCAGGAGACGGCGTACGGAGGCCATGGCGGGGCCGACGCTAGGAGCCTCGCCCCACCCCGGGCCGAGCACCGCCGGAAGCGCGGGCGGGGGTCAGGTGAACATCTCACGCTCGTCCGTGATGCCCGTCACGCGGTGAGGCCCGACCCGCTGTTCGCGGATCGGGCCTCACCCTGTGCTCAGCACGACGTCGGGCTGACAGGATTTGAACCTGCGGCCCCTTGACCCCCAGTCAAGTGCGCTACCAAGCTGCGCCACAGCCCGTCGCTCCAGGAGCATCCGAAACCCTACAGGAGCGGCGTCCCGGCGACGGAATCGGGGCTCACTCCGTCGCGGCGTCCAGGCCGGCGGGGTCGTGGGCGGCGAAGACCAGCAGCTCGCCGTCGTCGGTCGAGGCGATCAGCTCGGCGAGGCGGGCGTGGTTGGCCTGCACGCGCCGCCAGTCGTGGGCGAAGGCGCGCTCGGTGAGCAGGAGGTTCGGCGAGGTCCGGCCGCCGGTCAGCTGGGCGCGGCTGTAGAACGCGTCCCCGGCGTGGAGCACCCACCGATCGCGGCCGCCGTCGCTCGCGTCGACGGCCACCATGGCGTGCCCGCGGGTGTGCCCGGGGAAGCCGATCAGCAGAATGCCGTCGAGGATCTCCTGCACCGCCTCGAAGCCGCGCCAGGGCTCCCCGGTGGGCTCATGGGTCTCCCACCGCGGCCCGTGCGCCACCTGCGGCGACCGGTAGCGCGCCCTCTCCAGCGCCGTCTCGGGCGCGACCGCGACGCGGGCCTCGGCAGCCGTGGTGTGCACCCGCGCCCACGGGAAGTCGGCAAGGCCGCCGGTGTGGTCGCCGTCGGCGTGGGTGATGACGATGTCGCGTACGTCGTGCGGATCGAGCCTCAGCCGCTCGATCTGCCGGTACGCCGTCTGGCTGGCCGACAACGCGGGCCGGAGCAGGAAGCGGCTCGGTCCGAGGCGCCCCGCGGGGTCGGCGCAGTCGAGCAGCCCGAACCCGGTGTCGACGAGCACCAGCCCGTCGGCGCCCTCGACGAGGAGGCAGTGGGCGGGGATGCGCGGGGTGAGCGGCGGCGCCATGGTGCCGCAGTCGAGGTGGTGGACCTTCACGCCCCGCAGGCTAGTGGTCATCCCCGGGGGCGTGACGCGCTCAGCGGCGCTTGCGCTTCTCCCGCACCCGCTGCTCCAGCACGATCGGGGTGCCGACGAAGCCGAAGTCCTCGCGCAGCCGGCGCTCGATGAACCGCTCGTAGGACGCGTCCAGCTTGCCGGAGGTGAAGAGCACGAAGGTGGGCGGCGCCGCCGCGACCTGGGTTCCGAAGAGCACCTTGGGCTGCTTGCCGCCGCGCACCGGGTGGGGGTGCTCGGAGACGAGCCGGCCGAGGAAGGCGTTGAGCGCGCCGGTGCCGACGCGGGTCTCCCACCCGGCCAGCGCCTTGTCGAGCGCGGGCACGAGCCGGTCGATGTGCCAGCCGGTGCGGGCGGTGACGTTGATCCGCGGGGCCCACTGCACCTGGACGAGCTCGCGCTCGATCTCGCGCTCGAGGTAGTGGCGGCGCTCCTCGTCGACGAGGTCCCACTTGTTGAACGCGATGACCAGCGCGCGCCCGGCCTCGCGGACGGTCTGGAGGATCCGCACGTCCTGCTCGGCGATGGACTGCTCGGCGTCGAGCACGAGGACGGCGACCTCGGCGCGGTCGATGGCCGTGGTGGTCCTCAAGGACGCGTAGTACTCGTGGCCCGAGGCCTCCTTGACCCGCTTGCGGATCCCGGCGGTGTCGATGAAGCGCCAGGTGCGGCCGCCCAGCTCGACCAGCTCGTCGACCGGGTCGACGGTGGTGCCGGCGACGTTGTCGACGACGACCCGCTCCTCCCCCGCCAGCTTGTTGAGCAGGCTCGACTTGCCCACGTTGGGGCGGCCGACGATGGCGACCCGGCGCGGTCCGCCGATCTCGGCGCCCTCAGGCGCGGGCGGCGGCTCGGGCAGCGCCGCGAGCACGGCGTCGAGCAGGTCGCCGGTGCCGCGGCCGTGCATGGCGCTGATCGGGATCGGCTCGCCGAGACCGAGGTTCCAGAGCATCGCGGCCTCGGCCTCGCGGCGCTCGTCGTCGACCTTGTTCGCGGCGAGTACGACGGGCTTGCCTGCCTTTCGCAGGACCCGGACGACGCCCTCGTCGGCGTCGGTGATGCCCACCGTCGCGTCGACCACGAAGAGCACCGCGTCCGCGAGCGAGATCGCGATCTCGGCCTGCGCGGCGATCCGCGCGGCCATCCCCTTGGCGTCGAGGTCCCACCCGCCGGTGTCGACGACCGTGAAGGCCCGCCCGCTCCACTCGGCGTCGTAGGAGACCCGGTCGCGGGTCACGCCGGGGACGTCCTCGACGACCGCCTCGCGGCGGCCGATGATGCGGTTGACCAGCGTCGACTTGCCGACGTTGGGCCGGCCGACGACGGCGAGGACCGGCACCGGGCCCGTCGGCTCGTCGATGTCGGCGTAGGCCTCGTCACTCATCATGCGTCCTCGGGATCAGGAAGGGGGCCGGGCAGCGTGAGCCCGGTGGCGGCCAGGGTGGCCGCGAGGTGGGCCCGCAGGTGCTGGTGCACCTCGCGCGTGGCCGCCTGCACAGTGTCTCGCGTCCGGGGCCAAATCACCGGATCGAGGACGAGGGGCTCCCCGAACACGAGGTCGATCCGCTGGCCCCGCGGCGGGATCCAGTTGCTCCCTCGCCCCGGCTCGCGGGTGCCGAAGAACAGCAGCGGCACGATCGGGGCGCCCGTCACGAGCGCGAGGTACGCCGTCCCGCCGAAGATCCGGCGCAGCTCACCGTCGCCGCGGCGGCCCTCCGGGAAGATCCCGAGGACGCTGCCCCGCTCCAGCGTCGCGACGCTGCTCCGGATGGCGGCCCGGTCCGGGCGATGCCGATCGAGCCGGATCTGCCCGGAGGCTCGCAGGAGCGGGCCGACGGAGCGCGTGAACATCTCCTCCTTGGTGAGGGCGTGCACCGGCCTCGGCGACATGACCGCCATCAGCGGGCCGTCCATGACGCCGATGTGGTTGCCCGCGACGATGACCGGCCCGTGCGCGGGGAGCCCGCCGGGGTCGACCCGGAGGTCCCAGCGGCGCCGGAGCAGAGCCTGGGCCGCCGTACGGGCAGGCGAGTCGAGCAGCCAGCGGCGCGCGGCGCCGCCCTCGCTCACCCCGCGCGCACCGCGAGGCCGACGATCTGGTCGATCGCCTCCTCGAGCGTGATGTGGGTGGTGTCGAGATGGACGGCGCCGTCGGCCTGCACCAGCGGGGCCGTGACGCGCCCGGAGTCGATCACGTCGCGGGCCTCGAGCGAGGCGCGGGTCGCCGCCACGTCGCCCCCGGCCTCCGCCGCGCGGCGCA
>NZ_JASGDD010000083.1:0-7529 GCF_047607365.1 Nocardioides sp.
GCCGGACCACCCGTCCGCGCGGGGTGGCGCGGGTGCGCGCGTCGACCCGCGCCGCGGTCGCGGCGACCACCGTGCCGAGGATGATCACGTCGCTGCGCAGCCCCGCCGCGCTCGCGATGCCCCACGACGTGAGCCAGGACGCCAGGACGGCCGCCATCGTCACCGTGGCGGTGCGTCCGTCGACCGCTCTTCTCAGCTGCTCCCACATGACACGCCGATTCTGCCCGTTGACCTCGTACATACTCGGTATGCATACTGAGTATGTGAGTGTGCGAAACGGGCTGCTGGCCCTCTTGTCGGAGCAGCCGATGTACGGCGCCCAGCTCCGCACCGAGTTCGAGAGCCGCACGGGAGACACCTGGCCGCTCAACATCGGGCAGGTCTACTCGACGCTGCAGCGGCTCGAGCGCGACGGCCTCGTCGTGCAGGGCGGGGCGGCCGGGACGGGAGCCCCCACCGACCCGAAGGCGATCCCCTACTCGCTCACCGACGCGGGCCGCGACGAGGTCGTGCAGTGGTGGGACACGGCGCTGCCGACCACCCCGGACCCGCGCGACGAGCTGACCATCAAGCTGGCGCTGGCCGTCACCGTGCCGGGCGTCGACGTCGCCGACCTCGTCCAGCGGCAGCGCGCGGCGGCGATGGCCCACCTCCAGGAGCTCACCCGCGCCAAGCGCACGGGCTCGGGCCGGGAGTCGCTCAGCCTCGCCGCCGAGCTGGTGCTCGAGCGGCGCATCTTCGACGCCGAGGCGCTGGTGCGCTGGCTGGACCACATCGAGGGCCGGCTCGCAGCCCAGCCCGCCGACACCCGCTCGACCACCAAGGAGACCATCGCATGAGCACCGCCCCGAGCACCGTCCTGAGCCTCGCCCACGTGTCGCGCTCCTACCGTGACGGCGAGACCGCGGTCGCCGCGCTCGACGACGTCTCCCTCGACGTCGCCGCCGGCGAGCTGGTGGCCGTCATGGGGCCCTCGGGCGCCGGCAAGTCGACCCTGCTCCAGATCGCCGGGGGTCTCGAGCCCTTCGACTCCGGCCAGCTGTACGTCGAGGGGCGCTCGCTCGGCGGGGCCTCGGCCGGCACACTGGCGGAGGCGCGACGGAAGTCGATCGGCTACGTCTTCCAGGAGCTCAACCTGATCCCGACGCTGACCGCGCTGGAGAACGTCACCCTCCCCCTCGAGCTCGACGGCACGGGCACCCGCGAGGCGGCCCGGATCGGCCGCGACGCCCTGGCCGACGTCGGCCTGCCCGACGTGGACCGCCGCTTCCCCGACCAGCTCTCCGGCGGTCAGCGCCAGCGGGTGGCGATCGCCCGCGCGCTCGCCGGCCCGCGCCGGCTGCTGCTGGCCGACGAGCCGACCGGGGCGCTCGACTCCCGGACGGGCGAGGAGGTGCTCAAGGTGCTGCGCGAGCGGATCGACGCGGGGGCCGCCGGCGTACTGGTGACGCACGACTCGCGCCACGCCGCCTGGGCCGACCGGATCGTCTTCCTGCGCGACGGGAAGATCGTCGACGTCACCGACGGCGGCCGCGCATGAGCACCCGCACCGGCATGAGGCCCGCCCTGCGGCTGGCGCGCCGCGAGATCCTGCGGCACAGGTGGCGCTCGCTGCTCGTCGTGATCCTCATCGGCCTGCCGATCCTCGCGAGCGTCGCCGCGGTCACGCTGGTCGAGACCGGCCAGATCAGCGACCGCGAGGCACGGCCCTACACGTACGGGTCGGCGCGAGCCCAGGTGATCTGGGGATCCTCCGCCCCGGAGGAGACCGGCCCGGGCGACTCCGCCGGTCCGGCCACGCCCACCACCGAGGCGGAAGCCCTCTCGGCGCTCGAGGCGGCCACCGATCTGCCGGTGATCCCGCACACCTGGCTGTCCGCCTGGGCGGCACAGGGGCAGGCCGGCTGGCGGGTCAACCTCCTCCGGACCGACTTCGGCTCCCCGCTCGCCCACGGCCTGGTCGACACGGTCACCGGGCACCTGCCCCGCAGGCCCGACGAGATCGCGGTGACCCCCGCCCTGGCGCACGCCGGCGCGACGATCGGCTCGACCCTGACCTTGGGAGAGGCCGAGCTGACGGTCGTCGGCGTCGTCCGGTCCTTCGCGAGGGACGTCGATGTCGACAAGGCCGTGATGCTGCCGGTCGACTCCGCGGCCGACCCGGCCACCTCTCCCGTCACCGGCCGCTTCGACGTCCCGTGGACCTTCCTCGTCGGCGACGCCGACACGCCCCTCACCGACGCCGAGAGAACCCGCCTGAGCAACGCCGGCTTCGAGACCATCGATCGCGATGCCCTCGACGCGGGAGACTCCATGGCGGCGCCGTCCTCGGAGGACGCATCGCTGATGGCGCTGCTGATCACCTGCCTCCTGATCGAGATCGTGCTGCTGGCAGGGCCGGCCTTCGCCGTCGGCGTACGCCGGCAGCGACACACCCTCGCCCTCCTGGCCGTGGCCGGCGGCAGTCCTCGGGACATCCGGCGCACGGTGCTCGCGCAGGGACTGCTCCTGGGCCTCGGAGGAGCCGTGGCCGGCGCCGCCCTCTCGATCCCGCTGACCTGGCTCGGGCTGCGCGTCGTCGAGGCCGGCTGGGGGCTCGCCCTCGGGCCCTTCGACATCGGATGGCTCGCGATCCTCCCGGCGATCGCCTTCGGGACGCTCTCCGCGGTGCTCGCCTCCCTGATCCCGGCGCGCCTCGCCTCCAAGGTCGACGTCGTCACCGCGCTCGCCGGCCGGCAGCCGACGCCGCGGGTCCGTCGTGGCTGGCCTGTCGCCGGCCTGATCGTCCTGGCCGTCGGCACGCTCGGGTCGCTTGCGTCGGTGCGCCACGAGTACGGCGGCGGCGACCTCCAGAACGCCTGGTGGGCGGTCGTCTCCGTCTGCGGCGCGGTGATGATGACGCCGTGGCTGATCGCCACCATCGCCCGGCTCGCGCCCCGGCTCCCTCTTCCCCTGCGGCTCGCCCTGCGCGACGCCGACCGGCACCGCTCCCGCAGCGCCCCGGCCGTCGCGGCCGTGATGGCGTCGGTCTCCGCGGTCGTCGCGCTCGGCATCGGCTCGGGCAGCGACACCCGGCAGGAGGATCGCGACTACGAATACGCCCACCCGCTCGGGACCGTGACGCTGGAGACCGACGCGGGCAGCATGCCGGCGATCGTCGACGCGGTGAAGCAGGGCACCGGGGTGACCTTCACTCCCCTGGTGACCCTGAACGACTGGTCGGTCGAGCCTCCCGCGGTGGACCCCGACCAGTGGTCGTCCTGGTCCGTGCCCACGAGCGTGGCCGTCGCCGACGCCCCGACCTTGGAGGCGTGGGGCGTCAGCCTCGACCCCGCTGCGAAGGAGGCGCTCGCGTCCGGGAGGGGGCTGGTCGACGGCGGCGACCAGGGCAGCGGCACGGTGGCGGTCACCCGCTGGTCGGAGGACGCGAACGGCCAGGCGTCCAGCATCGACGTGCCGACGCTCGCCACCGACCTCCGGGTCCGCGGACCGCTGCCGAAGGCGGCCGTCCGGCCGACGATCGCCGGCCTGGTCGTCTCTCCGGAGACGGCGGCGGACCTCGGCCTGGTCGACCCCGACAACGGCGACGGCGCGTGGATCACGGCCGTCGCCGACCGCCCCGCGAGCCAGATGGACGAGAGCGCCGTCGAGGCCGCCGCGGCCACGGTCACCCCCGACGACTGGGCCGTCTACGTCACCGACCGGCATCGCTCCCCCTACTGGCTGCTGCTGCTCCTGCTCTCGGCCCTCGGCGCCTTCACCGTGCTGCTCGGCACGTTCTCCGCCACGGGCCTCGCGCTCGACGACGCGAGGCAGGACCTGACCACGCTGTCGGCCGTCGGCGCCCGGCCCAGGACCCGCCGGGTCGTCGCCGGGACGCACGCCCTCCTCATCGCGTTCGTCGGCTCGGTGCTGGGCATCGCCGTCGGATTCACGCCAGGGGTGGCGGCGGCCTACCTGCTCACGAATAGCTCGTCCGAGGGCTGGGTATTCAGCGTGCCGTGGCTGCTTCTCCTCATCCTCGTCATCGTGCTGCCGATCGTCGCCGGCGTGGTCACCGCCGTCGTGTCCAGGACTCGGACGCTCAGTCTCAGGAGGGCCGCATGACACTCCCGCTCCCGACGCCGCGGGCACAGCGACGCCGCCAGATCCGTGAGCTCATCGTCGTACGCCGGCTGCAGCTCGGCCGGCTGGTGAGCGCGCCCGGCGGCCCGTCCCGTGGCCTAGGCTCGGAGCCATGGTCAACCTCACCCGGATCTACACCCGCACCGGCGATCGCGGCAGCACCCGACTCGGGGATCTGAGCGAGACCTCCAAGACCGACCCGCGGCTCCAGGCCTACGCCGACGTCGACGAGACCAACGCCCACCTCGGGGTGGTGCTGGCCGGCGGAGACGTCGCGCCCGAGGTCGCCCAGGTCCTGATCCACATCCAGAACGACCTCTTCGACGTCGGCGCCGACTTCTCCACGCCGATCCCGCAGACCGACCCGGGCTACGCCCAGCTGCGGGTCGAGCAGGGCTACGTCGACCGGCTCGAGGGCTGGTGCGACGAGTTCAACGAGCAGCTGCCCAACCTGCGCAGCTTCATCCTCAACGGCGGCACCGTCGCCTCGGCGCACCTGCACGTCGCGCGCACGGTCGCCCGGCGCGCGGAGCGGGCGGCGTGGGCGGCGTGGGAGGTGCACGCCGAGACGATGAACCCGCTGGCGATCACCTACCTCAACCGGCTGAGCGACCTGCTGTTCATCCTCGCCCGCTTCGAGAACCGCGAGAACGGCGACGTGCTGTGGGTGCCGGGGGGCGAGCGCTAGCGCTCGACCTCGGCGGCCCGGTCGCCGTGCCCGAGCGAGCGACCGGGCGCGACCAGGTCGCGAACGCGGCGCTTGAGCTCGCTGATGTCGGGGAAGCCGCCGTCGGTCTTGCGGTTCCAGACCGGCTGACCGTCGACGTCGACCCGGAAGATGCCGGTCTCCCGCTCCGGATCGCCCGGCACCAGCGTCAGCTCGCCGATCTCCGCCTCGAACGTCTGCAGCAGCTCACCGGCGTACATCAGCGAGCGGAGCATCCAGCGGCACTTCGAGCAGTAGGTGATCCTGACTCGCGGCGACATGCGCACCACCCTAGGGTGAGCTGCCCTCGGAGCGCGCGGTGGAGCGGGTCACGGTCACCGTGAGCGCGGCGGGCACCATGAGCACGGCCACCACCAGCAGCGCCCGCAGCGTGCCGACCTGGTCGCCGACCCAGCCGAGCAGGGGCGGGCCGATGAGGAACGCGCCGTAGCCGATGGTGGAGACCACGCCCACCCGCTTCGCGGCGCCGACCGGGTCGTCGGCGGCGGCGCTCATCCCGACCGGGAAGCCGAGCGAGGAGCCCAGCCCCCAGATCGCGACGCCGACGAAGGCGAGGGCGAGGCTCCCGGCGAAGACGGTGAGCAGGATTCCGGCCGCGGCCGCGCCCGCGCACGCCCAGAGGACCGGGGCGCGGCCGAAGCGGTCCAGCACCCGCGTGCCGACCATCCGCCCGGACGTCATGGCGACCACGAACGTGGCGAAGGCGGTGACCCCGACCCAGTGCTCGACGTCGTACCCGTCGATGATGCCGAGGCTGAGCCAGTCGTTGGCGGAGCCCTCGGCCAGGGCGTAGGCCAGCACCATGACGCCGATCAGGAGGGTGCGGGGCTCGGTCCAGGGCGAGCGCCGCGGCGCGTCGGAGGCGGCCTGGGGGCCGTGCGTGTCGACGGGGAGGAAGGCGCGGGTGGCGACCACGACGCCGACGTACGCCGGCAGCCCGACCATCGCGAGATGCGCCAGCATCGGCACTCCGAGTGCGGCCATCGGGACGCCGATCGCGCTGCCCGCCAGCGACCCGATGCTCCACACCGCGTGGAAGCGCGGCATGACGGTCCGCCCGACGCGCCGCTCGACCTCGGCGCCCTCGACGTTCATGGCGACGTCCCAGACGCTGACGCCGAGGCCCTGGACGAAGAGGCCCGCCGCGGCGAGCGTCTCGACGTGCACCACGGTGGCGCCGGTCGCCGCGACGAGGATGCCGCCGACCACCGCGAGTCCGCCGGAGCGCACGACCGCGGCCGCGCCCCACCACTCGATCAGCGGCCCGGCGGCGGGCAGCGCGACGACGCATCCCGTCGAGGTGGCCAGGAGGAGCAGCCCGAGGTCGCCGTTGGAGAGGTCGAGCGCCTCGCGGATGTCGGGGAGCCGCGAGACGAGGGAGGCGAAGAGCACTCCGGCGAGGGCGAAGGCCGCGTAGACGGCTCTCACTGCGACCAGTCGACGCCCGGGTGACGGGACTCCAGCCAGGCCTGGAAGCCGATCAGCGACTCCGGCGCCATCGCCAGCTCGATCAGGCCGCCCTCATGCTCGCACTCGACGATCACGTGCCCGGGATAGAGCTCGATCTCCTCGTCCGGGTCGGGCTGCCGGCTGGCGTGGTAGGCGAGCGAGACGCGCTGCCAGCGACAGCGCGGGGTGGGCGCCAGCGAGAAGACGCGGAACCACTCGAGGGTCTCGCCGGAGTAGCGGCCGATGCCCAGCAGCCAGCCGCGCCCGGGCTGGGAGGCCCGGGCGCGGTAGGCGAGCTCGAAGGTGCCGCCGTGGCGCGCGATGACGCGACGGCGCACCATCAGACAGAGGAAGTAGACGACGACCAGGAGCAGCAGCGCGCCGACGGCGTCCAGCAGCCACTCCCAGATCGGCATCCCCCCGCGGCCCCCAGCACTCGGCGATCAGAGCGTGATGTGCTCGGCCAGGATCGACACGTGGTCGTCCGCCACGGAGATGAAGCCGCCGTCGACCTCGGCCGAGACGGCCGCACCGCTCGCGGGCTTGATCTCCACGGCCGAGGGGGCCAACAGGGACAGCAGCGGGGCGTGCCCCGGCAGGATGCCGAGGTCGCCCTCCACCGTCCGGGCGGAGACCGCCGAGGCCTCGCCGCTCCAGACCACGCGGTCCGCGGCGACGAGCTCGACCGTGATAGTTCCCGCCATGCGAATCAGATGCTCTTCTGGATCTCGGCCCAGTTGCGCTCGACGTCGTCGAGGCCACCGCACATGAAGAACGCCTGCTCGGCCACGTGGTCGTACTCGCCGTCGCAGATCTTGTTGAAGGCCTCGATGGTGTCGACCAGGGCGACGGTCGAGCCCTCGATGCCGGTGAACTGCTTGGCGACGTACGTGTTCTGCGAGAGGAAGCGCTGGATGCGGCGAGCGCGGAGGACGATGGTCTTGTCCTCCTCGGAGAGCTCGTCGACACCGAGGATCGCGATGATGTCCTGGAGCTCCTTGTTGCGCTGCAGGATCTGCTTCACCCGGATGGCCGCGTCGTAGTGCTCCTGGCCGATGAACTGCGGGTCGAGGATGCGCGACGTCGAGGTCAGCGGGTCGACGGCCGGGTAGATGCCGAGCGAGGCGATCTCGCGGCTGAGCTCGGTGGTGGCGTCGAGGTGGGCGAAGGTGGTCGCCGGGGCCGGGTCGGTGTAGTCGTCGGCCGGCACGTAGATCGCCTGCATCGA
>NZ_JASGDD010000084.1:0-3702 GCF_047607365.1 Nocardioides sp.
GGTGAGCCGGGTCAGGTGGGCGATCCGGCGGCCGATGGTCCGGACGTGCGTCTGGGCGGCCCGCTCGCCGGGCAGGCCGAGCCGCTCGGCGAGCGGCGCCCACAGCTCGGGCGTGATCCGGTCCGTCGCGCGCCCGGCGAGGTCGTGCACGTGGTCGCGCAGGTCGAGGAGGTCGAGACGGCTGCGCTCCACCTCCGCGTGCGGGACGTCGACCAGCCAGGTGGCGACGATGGCCTTGAGGTTGGTCGCGTCGCGCAGCCCGCCGGCCGCCTCCTTGAGGTCCGGGACGCTGGCGTGGGCGAGCTCCCCCATCATCGCGTGGCGCTGGACGACGAGCTCGCGGAGCTCGGGCAGCCGCTCGCGGGCGTGGCGGCGCCACTGCGCCAGCACCTCGCTGCGCAGCCGCAGCGACTGGCCCGGATCACCGGCGAGGTGCCGGGTGTCGAGCAGCCCGATCGCAACGCGGATGTCGGCGGCCGCGGCCTCGAGCATCTCGGGGAAGGAGCGGACGGAGTGGTCGAGGCGTACGCCGGAGTCCCAGAGGGGATACCAGAGCCCGCTGGCCAGCTCTCCGATCCCGGCGTCGTCGCCCTCTCCGTCGTGGACGAGGACGACGTCGAGGTCGGAGTAGGGAGCGAGCTCGCCGCGGCCGTACCCTCCGACCGCGACGAGCGTCGCTCCCGACGTTCCCGAGGCGTCAGCCGACTCGAAGGCCGACCGGCACAGAGCGTCGGCCTGCGCCGTGCGCTCCGCGCGTCCGTTGGCGCTCACGGGCGCCTAGGGCGTGACTCCCCATTCGGCCGAAGCGCATCCGGCGGCGTCCGCGCCCGATCCGGCAAGGCGGAGGCGCGAGAGCGCAGCGGGCTGCGCTGAGCGCCGACAACGCTGCCGGTCGGGATGCGGCGCCGGCGGAGCGCCGGCCGAATGGGGAGTCACGCCCTAGATCGCCGACTCGTCCTTGTCGCCGGTGCGGACGCGGACGATGCCTTCCAAGGTGGAGACCCAGACCTTGCCGTCGCCGATGCGACCGGTCTGCGCGCTGCTCACGATGGTGTCGACGACCGCGTCGGCGTCACCGTCGGGGACGACGATCTCGATCCGGATCTTCGGCACCAGGGCGACGTCGTACTCGGCGCCTCGGTAGACCTCGGTGTGGCCCTTCTGCCGGCCGTAGCCGCTGACCTCACTGACCGTCATGCCGGTGACGCCGACGGCTTCGAGAGCGACGCGGACGTCCTCCCACTTGTGCGGCTTGATGACCGCGGTGACGAGCTTCATGCGACTCCTCCTCGTAACGGCCGGCTAGAGAGCGGCACCGTCGCGGTCGCCGGTGCGAACCCGCACGACCGTCTCGATGCCGCTGACCCATACCTTGCCATCGCCGATGCGACCGGTCTGCGCGGTCTTCACGATCAGGCCTACCACATCGTCGGCGTCGCCGTCCTCGACGACGATCTCGATGCGGATCTTGGGGACCAGCGCGATGTCGTACTCGGCACCGCGGTAGACCTCCGTGTGACCCTTCTGCCGGCCGTAGCCGCTGACCTCGCTGACCGTCATGCCGGTCACGCCGAAGGTCTCCAGGGCCTCGCGGACGTCCTCCCACTTGTGCGGCTTGATGACCGCGGTCACCAGCTTCACGCGAGGACCCCCGTGCCGCCCGCGATGTCGTAGGCGGCCTCGCCGTGCTGGTCGGCGTCGATGCCCTCGACCTCGGCCTCGTCGCTGATCCGCCAGCCGAGCGTGTACTTGATCGCCAGGCCGATGATCGCCGTCGCGATGCCGGACCAGGCGATGGCGACGAGCGCGCCGAGGGCCTGGTCGCCGAGGGAGCCGAAGCCCCCGCCGTAGAAGAGGCCGTCGACGCCGCCGGCGCCGTCGGAGGTGGAGAAGAGGCCGATGAGCACGGTGCCGACGATGCCGCCGACGAGGTGGACGCCGACGACGTCGAGGGAGTCGTCGAGGCCGAACTTGAACTTCAGGCCCACCGCCCAGGCGCAGATGCCGCCCGCGATCGCGCCGATGGCGATCGCGCCGACCGGGTCGACGGCGCCGCAGGAGGGCGTGATGGCGACCAGGCCGGCGACGATGCCCGAGGCCGCGCCCAGCGAGGTTGCCTTGCCGTGGATGAGGCGCTCGACGACGAGCCAGCCGAGCATGGCGGCCATCGTGGCGATCGTCGTGTTGGTGAAGGTGCGGCCGGTCTCGCTGAAGAACTGCTGGAGATTGGCGGCCGCGCCCGACTCGGTGCTCCAGTCGTCGCCGAAGACGATCGAGCCGACGTTGAAGCCGTACCAGCCGAACCAGAGGAGCCCGGCGCCGATCATGGTGAGCGGCAGGCTGTGCGGCTTCATCGACTCCTTCATGAAGCCGGCGCGCTTGCCGACGATGATCGCGAGGACGAGGCCCGCGACACCGGCGTTGATGTGGACCGCCGTGCCGCCGGCGTAGTCCTGGGCGCCGATCTTGGTGCAGATGAGGGCCTTGTCGCTGCAACTGAAGACCATGTGGGCCAGCGGGAAGTAGGAGAGCGTCACCCAGAACGGGAGGAAGACGATCCAGGCGCTGAACTTCACCCGGTCGGCGATCGAGCCGCTGATCAGCGCGGCGGTGATCGCCGCGAAGGTCAGCTGGAACATGACCCCGATGTAGGAGTCGCTGCTGACGTCCTTGAGGCCGAAGAGGTCGAAGGGATTGGCGAAGAACGTGCCGTCACCCGGGCCGAAGGACTCCGACCAGCCCCAGAGCACGTAGATGATGCCGACGATGCCGACGGCGACGAAGGACATCATCATCATGTTGAGGACCGACTTCGAGCGCGTCATGCCGCCGTAGAAGAGGGCGAGCGCCGGAACCGTCATCATCAAGACGAGGGCTGTCGCCACGAGCATCCAGGCGTAGTAGCCGTCCACGAAACCTCCAGGTGATTGGTCGAGCCCTCACCATCGTGGCCGGAGGTTTCGATGCCGCGCGCCACTTGTTTCAGGAAGGTAACAGGTTCCCGGAACGAGGCGGGCTCGCGCTCGGCACGCTCCGCTAGGGTTCACGATCGTGGCCCGACTTGCCGTGATGGCGAACTTCGACCCCGAAGGCGGGATCGGCCCCCACGTCCGCCGCCAGGTCGAGGCGCTGGCTGCCGGCTTCGAGGACGTGGTCGTGGTCAGCACGAGCGAGCTCACCGAGTCATCGCGGGACTGGCTCCGCGCGCGCGTGCGGCTCATCGAGCGCGCCAACTACGGCTACGACTTCTTCTCCTACAAGGCCGGCCTGGAGTCGGTGCCGGAGGCGACGCTGCAGGCGTACGACGAGGTCGTGCTCTGCAACGACAGCTACGTCGGCCCGCTGCGCGACTACGCGCGGATCCTCGAGGAGATGTCCTCGCGCGACGCCGACTTCTGGGGCCTCACCGAGACCGACCGCGTCGCTCACCACGTGCAGAGCTTCTTCGTGGCCTTCCGGCCGTGGACGGTCGGCTCGCAGGCCTTCCGCGGCTTCTGGTCGGGCATGGAGCCGCTCTCGGACCGGATGAAGGTGATCCGCCGCTACGAGGTCGGCATGTCGACCACCCTGTACGCGGCGGGCCTCCGGTCGGCGTCGTACTTCGTCGAGAGCGACGCCGACCGCGCGGTCGCGCGCGAGCGGGTCGAGTGGTGGGCGGCCCACCGCGGCGCGCTGCGCGGCAAGGCCAACCGCGCGCGGCAC
>NZ_JASGDD010000085.1:0-8431 GCF_047607365.1 Nocardioides sp.
ACCCGCGAGCGACGCTCGGCGCGGCGGCGGCCGGCGGTGGCCGCCACGGGCGCGGAGGCGAGCGGGATCGGAGCGCGCTCGGCGGTGTCGTCCATTCCGGGAACGAACGCGTCGTCGTCGTGCTCAGTCATCGCTTTCCTCCATTGTCCTGCCCTCGACCAGCTCTCCGGGCGCGGTGCCCGAGGTCCTCTCGGTGTCGAGCGCGTGCTGGAGGATGAGTACGGCGGCGGCCTGGTCGACCACCGCGCGGCGGTCGGCCCCCTTGCGCCCTCGGTCGCGCAGCATAGCCTCCGCGGAGACGGTGGTGAGCCGCTCGTCCACGAGGCGCACGGGCAGGGGGGCCACGCGGCGGGCGAGGGTCGCCGCCCAGGCCCGCACCTTGGCGGTCGCGGGATTCTCGCGCCCGCCCCGGAGCGAGCGTGGCAGGCCGACGACCACCTCGAGCAGCCCCTCCTGACCGGACTCCTCGGCGACCTCCCGCGCGATGGCGTGGATCCGGGCCCAGTGAGCGCGTCCGCCGCGGTCCACCTTGATGGTCTCGACCGGGGTCGCGAGGAAGCCCGTCGGGTCGCTGCGCGCGACCCCGATCCGGGCGTCGCCCGGATCGAGGCCGAGACGTACCCCGTGACGCATCGGGCCGGCGCCTACTGACCGGCGACGAGCTTCGGGACGAGCGTGAGCGCCTCGTCGATCCGCTCGACGTCGGTGCCGCCGCCCTGCGCGAGGTCGGCCTTGCCGCCGCCCTTGCCGCCCACGACCGGGCTGACGCCGCGGAGCAGGTCGTTGGCCGACAGGCCCTGGGCGCGCGCGGCGTCGTTGGTGGCAGCGACGACCGCGACCTTGCCGTCCGCGTCGCCGATGAGCACCACGACGTTGGCACGGCCAGGCTCGGCCTGGTCGAGACGGGCCCGGACGTCGGTCGCGAGCGTGCGCACGTCTCCCCCGCCCGCGCCGGCCGCACGGGCCGCGACCACGGCGACCCCGTCGACGTCGATGGCGCCGTCGGCGATCGCGCCCGCGGAGGCGAGGAGCTGGGCGGTGCGGAACCGCTCGACCTCCTTCTCGGCCGACTTGAGCCGCTCGGTGAGGTCGGCGACGCGTCCGACGAGGTCGCCGGGCTGGGTCTTGAGCAGCTCGGTGAGCTGGCCGACGAGATCGCGCTCCTGCGCGAGGTAGCGGAAGCCCTCGACGCCGGTGAGCGCCTCGATGCGGCGGTTGCCCGACCCGACCGAGGACTCGCCGGTGACGACCAGCGTGCCGATCTGCGACGCGTGGTCGACGTGCGTGCCACCGCAGAGTTCGCGGCTCCAGGGGCCGCCGATCTCGACGACGCGCACCTTGGAGTCGTCGTAGGTCTCGCCGAAGAGCGCGATCGCGCCCCATTCCTTGGCCTGGGACAGCGTCATGTAGTCCCACGACACCGGGAGGTCGGCGCGCAGCGCGCCGTTGGCGACCTCCTCGAGCTCGCTCACCTGGCCGGGCGTGAGGCCCTTGGTCCAGCCGAAGTCGAGCCGGAGGTAGCCCGGGCGGTTGTAGGAGCCGGACTGCAGCGCCGTCGGGCCGAGCACCTCGCGGAGCGCCGCGTGGATGACGTGCGTGCCGGAGTGGGCCTGGCGGGCGCCGAGACGCCACTCGGGGTCGACCTGGGCGTGCAGCGTGCCCGACCCCGTGCCGGCGTACTCGCCGTCGACGACGCGGACCTGGTGGACGACGAGGCCCTTCACGGGACGCTGGACGTCGAGCACCTCGAGCCGGCCGCCGTCGAACTCGATGTAGCCGGCGTCGGCGGCCTGGCCGCCGGACTCGGCGTAGAAGGGGGTGCGGTCGAGCACCAGCTCGCCGACCTCGCCGTTGCCGAGGCGGTCGACGCGCGCGCCCTCGTGGAGCAGCGCCACCGGCGAGGACTCGGTCGTCAGCGTGGAGTAGGCGAGCCAGTCGGTCGGGCCGGTGGTGTCGAGCACGTCGCGGTAGACCGAGAGGTCGGCGTGGCCGCCCTTCTTGGCCCTCGCGTCGGCCTTGGCGCGCTCGCGCTGCTCGGCCATCAGTCCGCGGAAGCCGGCCTCGTCGACGGTGAGACCCGCCTCGGCCGCCATCTCGAGGGTGAGGTCGATCGGGAAGCCGTAGGTGTCGTGCAGCTGGAACGCCTCGGTCCCGCTGAGCACGGTGCCGCCGGTCTTGCGGACCTCGCCGGCGGCGAGGTCGAAGATCTGGGTGCCGGAGGCGAGCGTCTTGCGGAAGGTCTCCTCCTCGGCGGTCGCGACGCGGAGGATGCGGTCCCACTCGGTGTGGAGCTCGGTGTAGGTCTCCCCCATCTTGTCCCGGCTGACCGGGAGCAGCTCGGGCAGCGCGGGGTCGCCGTACCCGAGGAGGCGGACGTTGCGGATGGCCCGGCGCAGCAGGCGCCGCAGGACGTAGCCACGGCCCTCGTTGCCCGGCGTGACGCCGTCGCCGATGAGCATGAGGCCGGAGCGGATGTGGTCGGCGACGACGCGGAACCGCACGTCGTCCTCGTAGGACGCCCCGTAGGTCTTCCCGGTCAGCTCCTCGGCACGCTGGATGACCGGGAAGACGACGTCGGTCTCATACATGTTGGCCTTGCCCTGGAGCAGGTAGGCGACGCGCTCGAGGCCGAGGCCGGTGTCGATGGACTTCTGCGGGAGCGAGCCGGCGATGTCGACGTCGTACTTCGACCGGGCGGCGGAGATGTCGTCCTGCATGAAGACGAGGTTCCAGAACTCGAGGTAGCGGTCGCCGGCGTCCCAGTCGCGGTCGGCGCCGAAGGCGGGTCCACGGTCGATGAGGATCTCCGAGCAGGGGCCGCCGGGGCCGGGCACGCCCATCGACCAGTAGTTCTCGCTCGGGGGCAGCCGCACGATCCGGTCGTCGGGCAGACCGCTGATCCTGCGCCACAGCGCGACGGCCTCGTCGTCGCCGTCGAGCACGCTGGGATAGAGCACCGACTCGTCGAAGCCGAAGCCGCCCTCGGCGATCGGCTTGGTGACCAGGTCCCAGGCGAGCGTGATGGCGCCCTCCTTGAAGTAGTCGCCGAAGGAGAAGTTGCCGCACATCTCGAAGAACGTGCCGTGCCGGGTGGTCTTGCCGACCTCCTCGATGTCGGGCGTGCGGATGCACTTCTGCACGCTGGTGGCCCGCTGGTAGGGCGGCGTCTCCTGGCCGAGGAAGTAGGGCTTGAACGGCACCATGCCGGCGTTGACGAAGAGCAGGTTGGGGTCGTCGAGCAGCAGCGACGCCGAGCGCACGACCTCGTGCGGCAGGGTCGGGTTGTCGGCGAAGTGCGAGGTGAAGCGGCGGCGGATCTCCGCCGTGCTCAGCCAGGTGTCGGGCCTGTCGTCCTCGGGGGTGGTGGTCACTGCTTGGGTTCCAGTTCTTCGATGTGGTCGTGCTGTGTCGCGGAGGGTGCGGGGTTGAGGGCCGGGGCCGAATAGCGCTCGCGGAGCTCGATCTCCTTGTCGACCTTGGCCTGCGCGATCTCCTGGCGGAGGACCAGCGCACCCGCGCGGAGGGCCTCACGGCGTACGCCGCCGACCTCGGCGCGGTGGGCCCGCACGGCCGCGCGGATGACCGCCTTGCGGGCCTGGCGACGACGGCGCCACTCGGCCCAGGCCGCGGACTCGGCGGCGATCCGGTTCTCGTGACTCAGACCGGCGCGCAGACCGTGCCAGCGCGCGGCGGCCTGGATGACGGCTTCGCGCAGGCGGTCGGAGGCACTCATGAGGTGTGAGCCTACTGGACCTCAACCGCCACGCAGGATCCGCCTGACCCGCTCCCAGCGCTCGCGGATGGCGGCCTCGGCGCCGATCTCCTTCGGCTCGTAGTAGGCGGTCTCGGCGAGCTCGTCGGGGAGATACTGCTGCTCGGCGATGCCGAACGGGTGGTCGTGGGCGTAGCGATAGCCCTCGCCGTGGCCGAGCTTCTTGGCTCCGGCGTAGTGCGCGTCGCGCAGGTGGGGCGGCACCTGCCCGATCCGCCCCGCGCGTACGTCGGCCACGGCTGCCCCGATGGCGGTGGTGACCGCGTTGGACTTCGGGGCGACCGCGAGGGCGATCGTGGCGTGCGCCAGGGTGAGCTGGGCCTCGGGCATCCCGATCAGCTGCACGGTCTGTGCCGCCGCGACGGCGGTGGTGAGCGCGGTCGGGTCGGCCAGGCCGATGTCCTCGCTGGCGAGGATCATCAGGCGGCGGGCCACGAAGCGCGGGTCCTCCCCCGCCTCGAGCATCCGGGCGAGGTAGTGCAGCGCGGCGTCGGCGTCGGAACCGCGGACGGACTTGATGAAGGCGCTGATCACGTCGTAGTGCTGGTCGCCGTCGCGGTCGTAGCGCACGGCCGCGACGTCGGCGGCGGTCTCGGCGGTGCCCAGGTCGATCGTGGCGACGCCCGCGGAGGTCGCCGCCCCGGCCGCGGCCTCAAGGTAGGTCAGCGACCGGCGGGCGTCTCCCCCGGCCAGCCGGACGAGGTGCTCGAGCGCGTCGTCGTCGATCTCGAACGCGCCGGCGAGGCCGCGCTCGTCGGTCAGCGCGCGCCGGAGGACGTCGCGGATGTCGTCGTCGGTGAGGCTCTGCAGGCGCAGCAGCAGGCTGCGGCTGAGCAGCGGTGAGACGACGGAGAAGGAGGGGTTCTCCGTGGTCGCGGCGATGAGCGTGACCCAGCGGTTCTCCACGCCCGGCAGCAGGGCGTCCTGCTGCGCCTTGGAGAAGCGGTGCACCTCGTCGACGAAGAGCACCGTCTCGCGGCCGGTGGCGACCAGCTGCGCGCGGGCCGCGTCGATCGCGGCGCGGACCTCCTTCACCCCGGCCGAGACAGCGGAGACCTCGACGAAGCTGCGATCGGTCTGGCCCGAGACGATCGCGGCGATCGTCGTCTTGCCGGTGCCCGGTGGCCCCCAGAGCAGCAGCGAGAGCGACCGCTCCGCCTCGATCACCTGGTGCAGGGGCGAGCCCGGGGCGCGCAGCTGCGGCTGCCCGACCAGCTCGTCGAGCGTCCGCGGCCGCATCCGCACCGCCAGCGGCGCGTTTGCGTGATCCGCCGAGCTGAGCGACCCGCCCGCGCCGGTGGGGCCGGACGGCGTACTCCCCATCTCGAACAGGCCGTCGCTCACGACGCCAGCCTAGGGTGCTCGCTCAGGCGCGGCCCATCGTGTTGTTCTCAAGATCGAACCAGGTGTCGGCGAAGCCGGGGGTGTTGGGGAACTCGATGGCGGGGCCCTGGCCGGCGTCGGGGTCGCCGGACTCGTTGACGCCGAGGATGCGCTGGGTGATCGGCTTGGCGGGGTGCTGGCCGATCGTGCCCGCGAAGTGGCACGCGACCTTGTGCTCCCGGCCGAGCTGCAGCAGCGGCGGCTCCACCTTCGCGCAGATCTCGCGCGCGATCGGGCAGCGGGTGCGGAACCGGCAGCCCGACGGCGGGTTGATCGGCGACGGCACGTCCCCCGTCAGGCGGATCCGCTCGCGGCGGCCGCCGACCTCGGCCTGCTTGATGTCGGGCGCGGCCGACAGCAGGGCCTGGGTGTAGGGGTGGTGCGGCCGGTTGTAGATGGTGTCGCGGTCGCCGATCTCGACGATCTTGCCGAGGTACATCACCGCGATCTGCGGCGAGAAGTGGCGCACGATCGAGAGGTCGTGGGCGATGAAGAGGAACGCGATGCCGAACTCCCGCTGCAGGTCCTGCAGGAGGTTGATCACCTGGGCCTGGATGGAGACGTCGAGCGCGGAGACCGGCTCGTCGGCGACGAGGAGCTTCGGCTGCAGGGTCAGCGCGCGGGCGATGCCGATGCGCTGGCGCTGGCCGCCGGAGAACTCGTGCGGGTAGCGGTTGTAGTGCTCGGGGTTGAGGCCGACGATCTCGAGGAGCTCCTGGACCCGGGGGATCACCTTGTCCTTCGGGACCAGCTTGTGGATCTCCAGCGGCGCGCCCACGATCGCGCCCACCGTCTGCCGCGGGTTGAGCGAGGTGTAGGGATCCTGGAAGATCATCTGGATGTCGCGGCGCAGCGGCTTGAGCTCACGCGGCGACGCCTTCGCGATGTCCCTGCCCTCGAAGCCGATCGAGCCGTGGGTCGGCTCGTAGAGGCGGGTCACGAGGCGGCCGGTGGTCGACTTGCCGCAGCCGGACTCGCCCACCAGGCCCAGCGACCCTCCGGCCTCCAGCGCGAACGACACGCCGTCGACCGCCTTGACCGCTCCGATCGTGCGGCGGATCAGGCCCGAGCTCTTGATCGGGAAGTGCATCTTGAGGTCGGTGACCTCGAGAAGCGGGGACGGGACGCCGTTGGTCATGCCCGGTCTCCGTTCTGGGCGTAGAGGGCCTCGGGGTCGAGGAGGTGGCAGCGCTTCAGGTGCGAGGCGCTCTCGACGACGGGCACGAGGTCGGGCAGCACGGTGGAGCACAGACTGTCGGGGACGAACTCCGTGAACGTGCACCGCGGGTGGAAGGCGCATCCCGAGGGCGGGTTGAGCAGGCTGGGCGGGTTGCCCGGGATGGGGCGGAGCTTCTCGTCGACCGAGCCGCCGACCTCGGGCACCGACTGGATCAGGCCCCAGGTGTAGGGCATCGCCGGCCGGGTGAGGATCTGCTTCGTCGTGCCGTACTCCACCGCGCGGCCGCCGTACATCACGAGGACGTCGTCGGCGACCTCGGCGATGACGCCGATGTCGTGCGTGATCATGATGATCGCGGTGTTGAACTCGCGCTGGAGGTCCTGGAGGAGGTCGAGGATCTGCGCCTGCACGGTGACGTCGAGCGCGGTGGTCGGCTCGTCGGCGATGACGATCTCGGGGTCGTTGATCAGCGCCATCGCGATCATCGCGCGCTGCCGCATGCCGCCGGAGAACTGGTGCGGGTAGTCGTCGACCCGCTGGTCGGGCTGCGGGATGCCGACGCGGTCGAGCATCTCGATCGCGCGGGCGCGGGCGGCCTTCTTGGTGACGTCGTTGTGGACGCGGTAGGCCTCGACGATCTGGTTGCCCACCGTGTAGTAGGGGTGCAGCGACGAGAGCGGGTCCTGGAAGATCATCGCGACGTCCTTGCCGCGCCGCCGGCGCATCTCCTCGTCGGAGAGCGCCAGCAGGTCGACGCCGTCGAGCAGGATCTGGCCGCTGACCAGGGCGTTGGTGCCGCGGTGCAGGCCCATGATCGCCGACGAGGAGACCGACTTGCCGGATCCGGACTCGCCGAGGATGCCGAGGGTCTTCCCCCGCTCCAGCGTGTACGACAGTCCGTCGGTGGCCTTGACGATGCCGTCCTGTGTCGGGAAGTGGACGTAGAGATCCCTGATCTCGAGATAGGCGCCGTGCATTGCTCCCTCGATGCGCTCGCTCATGGCCTGCTCACTTCCCCATCCGGACGCGCGGGTCGATGTAGGCATAGAGGATGTCGACGATGATGTTCGCGGTGATCAGGAAGAAGCCTGACGCGAGCACCAGCGCCACCAGCACCGGCAGGTCGTAGTTCTGGTTGGCGTAGACCGCCATCCGGCCGAGGCCGTTGATGTTGAAGACGGTCTCCGTGATGATCGCTCCGGCCAGCAGGCCGGCGAAATCGATGCCCGCCATCGTGACCAGCGGCGTGAGCGCGGCACGCAGCGCATGCTTGCGGACGATGATGCGACCCTTGAGGCCCTTGGCGCGGGCGGTGCGGATGTAGTCCTCGCTCATCGACTCGATCACGAACGAGCGGGTGACGCGCACATAGCCGGCCATGAAGAGGAGAGCCAGCGTGAGCGCCGGGAAGAACATGTTGTAGAGGAACGAGCCCGGGTTCGCGAAGAACGGCGAATAGCTCGGCACCTCCCACAGGCCCCACTTGATCGCCACGAAGCGGAGCAGGAAGGAGCCCACGAAGAAGACGGGGAAGGCGTACGCGACCAGGGACGCCCCGACGATCAGGCGGTCGACCAGGCTTCCCTTCCTCAGCGCCGCGACGATGCCGATCAGCACGCCGGCCGTGATCCACAGGAGGAAGGCGTAGATCGAGAGCGAGATCGTGACGGGGAGGGCGCGGGTGACCATGTCATTGACGGTCTTCTTGCTGTACGACGAGTAGCCGAGGCACGGCGCGGGGCAGTGCACGATCTGCTCGGGGTGCGACTCGCGCAGCTTCTTGTCGAGCGGGAAGTCACGGCCGACCACCAGGCCCGCCATGAAGCCCGACCACTGGGTCGTCACCGGCTCGTCGTACCCCAGCTGCTTGGTCACGGCGGCCTTGAGCTCCTGGGAGCAGTTCTTGCCGCAGGCGTACCGCGCGGGGTCGATCGGAGAGGCGAAGAAGAGCAGGAAGGTCACCAGGCTCATCACGACGAGCATGACGGCGCCGACGACCACGCGCCGGATGATGTAGGCGAGCACGGATGCTGCTCCTCGGTGTCTCTTGGTGGGGAGGGACGGCCGGGGGGGGGCGGGGGGCCCACCCCCCCGGG
>NZ_JASGDD010000086.1:0-5215 GCF_047607365.1 Nocardioides sp.
ATCGCCGCCGCCCTGGCCGCCGGGTCGGCCGTCGTCGTGAAGCCGGCGCCCCAGGCCGCCCGCTGCGGCTCGGTCCTCGTGGACGCGCTCTGGGCCGCGGGCGTGCCGCGCGAGGTGCTCCACCTCGTCCACGTGCCGGAGAACGAGGTCGGTCGCGCGCTCATCTCCTCCCCGCGCGTGGACCGCGTCATCCTGACCGGCGCCTTCGACACCGCGACGCTCTTCCGCAGCTTCCGCCCGGACCTGCCGCTGCTCGCCGAGACGTCGGGCAAGAACGCCATCGTCATCACCCCCGACGCCGACCTCGACCTGGCCGTCAAGGATCTCGTCTCCTCCGCCTTCGGCCACGCCGGGCAGAAGTGCTCGGCCGCCTCGCTCGGCATCCTGGTCGGCTCGGTCGCCACCTCGCAGCGCTTCCGGAGCCAGCTCGTCGACGCCGTCACCTCGCTCACGGTCGGGCTGCCGTCCGACCCCAGGACGCAGATGGGCCCGATCATCGAGCCCGCCGGCGGCAAGCTCCTCTCCGCCCTCACCGTGCTCGGGCCGGGGGAGTCGTGGCTGGTCGAGCCGCGGCAGCTCGACAAGGACGGCCGGCTGTGGTCGCCCGGGGTCAAGACCGGCGTCCGCCCCGGCTCGGAGTTCCACACATGCGAGTACTTCGGTCCCGTCCTCGGCCTGATGACCGCCTCGACGCTGGAGGAGGCGATCGCGCTGCAGAACGCGCCCGAGTACGGCCTGACCGCCGGTCTGCACTCGCTCGAGCGCAGCGAGATCGAGCGGTGGATCGACCGCGTCGAGGCCGGCAACGTCTACGTCAACCGGTCCACGGTCGGCGCCGTCGTACGCCGTCAGCCGTTCGGCGGCTGGAAGAAGTCGGCCGTCGGCGCGGGCACCAAGGCGGGCGGGCCGAACTACCTCGTCGGGCTCACCGACTGGTCGCCCGCACCCGCGACGCGCCTCGCCACCCCCGGCTCGGCCGTCCAGTCGCTGATCGAGGGCGCGCACCGGCTCGGCCTCGACGAGGACGGCGTACTGGCTCGGGGCGCCGGGTCGGACGCGCACGCGTGGGCCGAGGAGTTCGGCGTGGTCCGCGACGTCAGCGGCCTGCTCGCCGAGAAGAACCTGTTCCGCTACCTCCCCGTCCCGGTCACGATCCGGGTCGAGGACGAGAACCCCACCCAGGTGGGCTTCTCGCCGTCTGCCACCGCCGGATCGGCGCAAGAACCCCACCAGGGTGCGGTTCTTGTGGACCTGCTCAGAGTCGTCGCGGCCGGCCTCGCCGCGGGCGCGCCGGTGATCGTCTCGCTCGGCGTCGGGCTCCCCGCCGACGTACGCCGCCTGCTCGCCGACGCCGCGGTCGACGTCGTCGACGAGGACGACGACGTGTGGACGCGCACGCTCCGCGGCGCCCGGGCGCCCGGTCGGGTGCGGCTGATCGGTGGCTCCCGCGAGGCCTTCGCCGAGGCCTCCCAGGGCCGCGCCGACATCGCCCTCTACGCCCAGCCCGTCGTCGAGGCCGGCCGCGTCGAGCTGCTCGCCTTCCTGCGCGAGCAGGCCGTCGCCGTCACCGCGCACCGCTTCGGCTCCCCGACGCCGCTCGCCGAGGGCCTCCTCGCCCCGTGATCCTCGCCACCCGGTGCCGGAGGGCCTCGCCGAGGACCGTCGCACGGCCGGCCTCGCGTAGCATTCCGGCATGGAGATTCCCGAGAAGTTCGCGACGCTGGGACTGACCTACGACGACGTCCTGCTACTGCCGGGCTACTCCGACCTGGCGCCGGACGAGATCGACACCACGAGCCGGCTGACCCGCGAGATCTCCCTCAAGGCGCCGCTCGTGAGCGCGGCGATGGACACCGTCACCGAGGCCCGGCTGGCGATCGCGATGGCCCGCCAGGGCGGGCTCGGCGTGCTCCACCGCAACCTCTCGATCGAGGACCAGGCCTATCAGGTCGACCTCGTCAAGCGGACCCAGACCGGCATCATCTCCAACCCGGTCACCATCACCGCCGACAAGACGCTCGAGGAGCTCGACCGGCTCGCGGGGGAGTACCGCATCTCGGGCTTCCCCGTGGTCGACGCCGAGAACACGCTCATCGGCATGATCACCAACCGCGACCTGCGCTTCACGCCCGTCGCCGAGTGGGCGACCACGAAGGTCGACGAGGTCATGACCCACGCCCCGCTCATCACCGGCCCCGCCGGCATCAGCCGCGAGGACGCCACCGCGCTGCTCCGCCGGCACAAGCTCGAGCGGCTCCCGCTGATCGACGCCGACGGCAAGCTCGCCGGGCTCATCACCGTGAAGGACTTCGTCAAGGGCGAGCAGTTCCCCGACGCCTCCTACGACGCCGACGGCCGGCTGCTCGTCGGCGCGGCGATCGGCTACTTCGGTGACGCGTGGCAGCGTGCCACGACCCTGATCGACGCGGGTGTCGACGTACTCGTGGCGGACACCGCCCACGGCAACGTCCGCATGCTCATCGACATGGTCACGCGGCTCAAGACCGACCCGGCCACCCGGCACGTCCAGGTCATCGGCGGCAACGTCGCCACCCGCGAGGGTGCGCAGTCCTTCGTCGACGCGGGCGCCGACGCGGTCAAGGTCGGCGTCGGCCCGGGCTCGATCTGCACCACCCGCGTCGTCACCGGCGTGGGCGTGCCGCAGATCAGCGCGGTCTACGAGGCCTCCCTCGCGTGCAAGCCCGCGGGGATCCCGGTCATCGCCGACGGCGGCCTGCGCTACTCCGGCGAGATCGGCAAGGCCATCGTGGCCGGCGCCGACACCGTCATGCTCGGCTCGATGCTCGCCGGCACCGAGGAGACGCCCGGCGCGACCATCCTCATCAACGGCAAGCAGTACAAGGCCTATCGTGGCATGGGCTCGATGGGCGCCATGAGCAGCCGGGGCAAGAAGTCCTACTCCAAGGACCGCTACTTCCAGGCCGAGGTCACCAGCGACGACATGATCGTGCCCGAGGGCGTCGAGGGTCAGGTGCCCTACAAGGGCAACCTCGCCACCGTCGTCCACCAGCTCGTCGGCGGCCTCCACCAGACGATGTTCTACGTCGGCGCGCGCACCGTCCCCGAGCTGCAGAAGAAGGGCCGCTTCATGCGGATCACCTCCGCGTCCCTCAAGGAGAGCCACCCGCACGACGTCCAGGTCACCGTCGAGGCGCCGAACTACCACGGCTGAGCAGTCCCGCCGGACGTACGCCGGCGAGGCCGCTCAGCCGCGGCGGTGCTTGACCGCGTACAGCGCGGAGTCGGCCGCCTCGATCGCCTGCTGGGCGCTGGCGTAGTCCGAGGTCGAGGCGACGCCCACCGACGCGCTCCACGACGTCGGGCCGGTGCCGCCGAGCCCGGTGAGCCGCTGCCGGAGGCGTGTCGCCGACATCCGCGGCGCGACGACGACGAACTCGTCGCCCCCGGTGCGGAAGACCGACCAGGACGGGCCGGAGACCTCGTGCAGGGTCTCCGCCACGGCCTGGAGCAGGAGATCGCCGCCCGGATGGCCGACCCGGTCGTTGATCGCCTTGAAGTCGTCGAGGTCGATGACGGCGATCGCCGCCGGCTGCTGCAGCGCCTGCAGCACCCAGTCGAGCTGACGGCGGTTGGGCAGCGCGGTGAGCGGGTCGATCTCGGCGGTGCGGGCGACCGAGACCAGCCACCACAGCGTGAGGCCCACGGCCGAGGCGGCGGTGAGCGAGGACAGGATGAGCTCGGGTGCGACCTCGGCCCGCACCGCTCCGGCCGCCGCCCCCACCGCCATGACCACGCAGGCGATGACGGCGGACCGGCGGGGGAACGCGATGAACCAGCTCGCGACGTTGCCCGGCAGCACCGCCATCATCGGCCCGGCCGCGTAGGGGCCGATGACCGTGGCCGCGAGCAGGAGCGACGCGCTCGAGATCCCCAGGATCAGCTGGACCGTCAGGCGGCGCAGCGGCGGCGCGACGGCCACCAGCACCGTCCCCAGCGCGATCCAGCCCGCGGCGACGACGAGGGGGAGCACGTGGTAGTCGGCCTCCGGGGAGAGCGCGACGTAGGAGCCGAGGAGCGGCACGGCGAGCAGGAAGAACCCGACGACCCGCGCGGCGGCACGCGGCGAGTACCACCAATCGACCATGGACCCCCCAATGCGACAGACCGGGCGACGCTACCGCGAAGTCCTGCTCCTGTCACCGCCTCCCGCGAGGCGTAGGCTCGGCCCGATGACGCGGGTGGATCAGTGGGTGTGGGCCGTGCGGCTCGCCCCGTCGCGCTCGCAGGCCACGGCCGGGGCGAAGGCCGGCCACATCCGGATCAACGGCGAGCGTGCGAAGCCGTCGGCCGCCGTCAAGGTCGGCGACGAGGTCCGCGTCTACAACACCCATGACCGTCGCGAGCACATCGTCGTCGTACGCGCGCTGCTGGCCAAGCGGGTCGGCGCGCCCCAGGCGCAGGCCGCGTACGACGACCGGACCCCCGCCCTGCCCCCGAGGCCCGAGCGCGTGCCGACCCCCTTCGAGCGCGACCGCGGCAGCGGCCGCCCCACCAAGCGCGACCGCCGCCTCCTCGACCGGCTGAGATCCGGCGAGTTCGACTGAATGCGGTGGGTAGAGTCCGTTCGTGTCCACGATGCCTCGGATGGGTGCGCTGGCCGAGCGCGACCGTGAGGTCGAGGTCCTGCGGCGGCTGCTCGAGGACGCCGTCGCCGGGCGGGGCCGCGTCGTCCACCTCATCGGTGAGGCGGGAATCGGCAAGACCGCGCTGGTGCGGCTCGCGGCGGCGGAGGCGGAGCGCGAGGGCATCGAGGTGCTCCTCGCCTCTCCCGGGCAGACCGACCGGCAGGTGCCGTTCGGCGTCGTGCGCCAGCTGCTGACCCGTCCGCTGATGGCGCTGGCACATCCGCTGCGCGCCGCGACCTGGGCTCAGGTCTCGGCCGGTCCGGGGCGCCGCGCGGCCGCCCATCTCGTCGGCGCGGACGAGGCCGAGGCGCTCGACCAGAGCACGATGATCGCCAGCCTCGCCTGGCTGGTCGAGGACCTCGCGGCCGAACGCCCCCTGCTCCTCGTCGTGGACGACGCCCAGTGGGCCGACGAGGACTCGCTCCGGTTCCTCAGCAGCCTCGCTCGGAGCATCGCGGGCCAGCCGGTGCTCGTCCTCGTGGCGGCCCGCCCGGTGGCGCCGTCCCACCGGGGGCCCGCGCTGGCCGAGCTGCTCGCCGACCGCGACG
>NZ_JASGDD010000087.1:0-2611 GCF_047607365.1 Nocardioides sp.
GACGGCGTCCGAGGCGACCCGGCGGGCGGAGGACATCCTGGCGGCTGCCCGCGCCGAGGCGGCCGCGATCGTGGCCGCCTCCGACGACGAGGTCAGCGCGCGCGTCGCGGCCGGACTGGCCGCCTTCGACGGCGAGCGGGCCGCCTTCGCGCGCCAGCGGGACGCGGTCCTCGACCGGATCGACGCCCTCACGGCCGCGCTGGGCCCCCGCCTGGTGGAGGCCCAGCAGCAGCTCGCGCGGATCTTCGAGCTCGTCGCGTCCACCCGCGCCGAGGCGATTGCCGGGCTCCGGCAGGACCCGCCGCCGGAGCAGCCTGCCGACCAGTCGCCCGTGCAGCCGGACGTCAGCTGAGCGCGGGGCCGCTCACGGGGCCGAGAGCGAGGTCCGCGGCCACACCCAGCGGTCGTAGACCACGAAGTTGATCGTGAGGCTGACGGCGAAGCTCACCAGCTTGGCCACGAGCGCGACCGCGTAGTCGTGTCCGTCCACGGCCAGGTGGATCGCCCAGGCGGCCCCGAGGATGACCAGCGGCTGCAGCACCCAGAGGTTGAGCGCGTTGATCCCGAAGAACGAGCCGGCCGCCCTCCAGGTGAGCCCGGAGGCGCCGAAGGCGAACCGCGCGTTGGCGATGAAGCTGAACACCATGGCCACGCCACTGGAGACGATCTGGGCGGGCACGATCGCGAGGTGGGGGAGCAGCAGGGCGTAGAGCCCCATGTCGATGAGCGTGTTGAGCACGCCGATGCCGGCGAACCGGCCGAGCCGGCGTCGCAGCACGCCCATCAGATGCTCGCGGGCGAGAAGCCGAGCCCGCGTCGTTCGACGAAGCTCAGCAGCTCCTCCGCGGTGCCGGCGGCCGCGAAGTAGTGACCCTGGACCTGGTCGATGCCGAGCCGCTCGACGATCGCGAGCTGCTCGGCCGTCTCGACGCCCTCCATCACGATCGTGAGGCCGAGGTCGTGCAGCATCGTCACCGCGTGCCCGAGCAGCACCAGGCCCCGGGCGCCGCTGGTGAGGAAGGCGCGGTCGAGCTTCACCGTGTGCCAGTGCCGCCGGGCGAGCATCGCCATCCGGGCGTTGCCGGCGCCGAGGTCGTCGAGCGCGAGCCCGATGCCGCGGCCGATCAGCTCGTCGGCGAGCGCGTCCTCCGTGCTTCCCCAGGTGTCCGGGGCGCCGCGCTCGGTGAGCTCCAGGACGAGGTCGATCGGCGCGTGCGCGGACTGCTCGATCACCCACTTGATCAGCGAGCTGTTCGAGCGGAACTGCTCCTGCTCGAGGTTGAGGCTCAGCGTGAGGCGGCGTTGCACCCGCTCGGCCACCCTCGTCGAGGTGGCGATCGCCTGCTGGGCCACCTGGCGGGTGATGACGTCGAGGACGCCCGCGCGGACGGCCGAGTCGACGAGCTCCTCGGGGTTGAGCGAGCCGAGCAGCGGCAGGTGGCCGCGGAGCAGCGCCTCCCAGCCGACGACCTCGCGGGTGGCCACGTCGATGATCGGCTGATAGGCGACGTCGACGCCGTGGTCGAGCACCCGCAGCAGGACGTCGTTCTCGTCCACGCGCGCGACGGGCTGGCCGGCGCCAACCTCCCGGGCGGCCTTGCGCTCACGGAGGTCGTGCTCGGCCTTCGCGAGGACGACGTCGGGCGAGTCGCCCCGGTTCGGCGAGAGCACCCGGCCGACCGACGCCGTCGCGGCGATGATCGCCCCGTCGGTCTCGACCGGCTGCCGGATGATCGCGGCGAGGCCGCGGCACAGCTCGTCCAGGTGCGCCTCGTCGCGGATGTTGCGGGCGACTCCGACGAACTCGTCGCCGCCGAACCGGCCGAACCGCCACTGCGGGGACTGGCGCAGCAGCCGTCCGCCGATTGCGGTGAGGAGCTGGTCGGCACGCAGGTGCCCGTAGTCGCTGTTGACCTGCTTGAAGTGATCGAGGTCGAGGAAGACGATGCCCAGCTTCTCCCGGCCGCCTCGCGTGAGGGAGAGCTCCCGGAGGTGGCTGCGCCACTGCTCGTACTCCCAGAGGCCGGTGAGCTCGTCGGTCACCGCGGCGGCCCACAGCCGGCTCTCGCGCGCGGCCTGGCTGTGGGAGGCGCGCGCCATGGCGGCCAGCGCGGCCACGAGCCGGGCGTCGTGGCGGCCGAAGCCGAAGTCTCCCGGCTCGCGGCGCAGGACCAGGACCGAGCCGGGATGGATCTCCTCGCTGAGCGCCTCGGGACCTCCGGGAGCGGCCTCGACGCTGATCCGGGCGGCGCGGACGTGGCCGCTCACCAGGTGGATCAGGGTGTCGTCGATCGCCTCGGGCGGCCAGGGCGTCGAGCTCGAGGCCTCGGTGAGGGCGTCGTTGACCCGGGAGAGCATCGCGATCCGCGCGAACTGCGCCGCGGCGAGGGTGGCCAGGCCCACGGCCGCCGCGGTCGCGATCGCCGGCCAGGGGCTGACGTGGGCGTTGGCGAGCCGCTGGTCGACGGCGACCAGCGCGATGGCCGCGGCCACGCCGGCGCAGGCCAGCAGCAGGGGGCGGCGCCCGAACGCGAGGCCGCGGCTCCCGGGCCGCAGCCGCTCCAGCAGGGCGTGGGCTGGCCTGCTTCGCCGCCTCCCACGCCCTGCTGGA
>NZ_JASGDD010000088.1:0-2819 GCF_047607365.1 Nocardioides sp.
GCGGGCTCCGGGCGCGGTGCGCGTCCGGGCGCGCGACGTGGACCGAGCCGTCCGCCGCCTCGACGACGGGCGCCGCGCCGAGCTCGCGCATCCGGGGGAGGAGCACGTCGATCGGGATCGTGGAGACGAGGACGGTCGGGGCGATCCGCCGCAGGCCGAGGCTGCCGGCCTTCGGGTGGTGCAGGAGCTCGACGAGTGCCTGCTCGTCGTCGGCGCGCAGGAACGCCTCGGCATGCCCGATCCGGATGCGACCGTAGGTGCGGGCGGTGTCGTCGACGAGATAGGTCAGCGGCTGCGGCACCGGCGTGCGCGACACCGACGCGAGGAAGGTGTGGATCTCGCCCGCACTCCACCCCGCGTCCAGCGCTCCGCGCACGCTGCCGGTCGTGAACCGGTAGACCGTCGCCCCGCCGCGCGACTCCACGTCGGCGAGGAGCCCGAGCTGTCGCGCGAGCCCCGGCTGCAGCGGCCCCGGCGCGACGGCGGTCAGGTCGGCCTGGAGCAGCACGTGGTCCACCGGCGTGGGCAGCAGCGCGTCCAGCGCCTCGACGGCCTCGGACGTCTCGCCCGCCCGCAGCAGTCGCGCGTACGACGCCAGGCCGTCGAGCCCGGTCAGGCCCAGCGATCCCGCCTCGGTCAGGGTCCACAGCACCTGCCGCTCCCGCGACCGCGGCCGCCGTGGGCGCAGCCAGGCGAGCCGCCCGATGAGCGCCGGCGGCCCGGTGGTGGCCGCCGGCACCTCGCCCTGGGGCAGCTCCGCGAGCGCGTCGAGGGTCATCGTCCTGGTCTCGGCCAGGCCCCGGGAGACGAGCTCGGGCACGAGCGCGTTGACCGGCTTCCCGCCCTGGTCGCGGCCGCCGACCAGGCCCGGCGCCCGCTCCAGGGCGAGCCAGGCGCGGGCGATCCCCACCCAGCGCTCGGCGACCCCGAGCGCCGCCCAGGCGTCGGCGGCGTCGGTCGGCATCCAGGTGGGATTGCCGTCCTCGTCGGCGGCGGTCGCCACCAGCCCCGCGGCCTGGGCGACCTCCGCGAGCAGCGCCGCCTGCGGCTCGTCGACCTGGAGCCTGGCGGCCAGGGCGCGCAGCTCCCGGACGCCGAGCCCGCCGGAGCGCAGCGCGGGCGCCGGGTGGAGGCTCCAGGTGTCGAGGAGCAGCTCGATCCGGCGTACGGCCTCGAAGGCGGCGCCCGCCGCGGCACGGTCGACCAGGTCGGGTGCCCGCGAGGTGGTCGGGACGCCGGGCGGCTCGGGGGAGGTCGAGGTCGGGAACGCTCCGGGAGCGAGCGCCTCGGCGACCCCGCTCACGACCCGCAGTCCGGTCGAGGACGACCAGACCAGCGCCCGGGAGAGGAGCCCGTCGAGGGTGTCGGCGACGGCGGGCCCCCGCTCGAGGAGCGAGTCGGGGGAGACCGGCTGCGACGTGAGCACCGCCCCGACGAGCGCGAGCTCGAAGTGGGTCAGCCCATCGAGGGCGCGCTGCGCGCTGGCGCGGGTGGAGGCGCGCGAGGCGAGCTGCGCCGAGTCCTGCGGAGCCGGCGAGGCGAGGTCGGGGCGGGCGCGCAGCAGCGCGGTCAGTCGCCCGTCGTCCCAGGTCCGCAACTGGTCGGCGAGCGAGCGGTGCCCCTCGGCCGTCGCCGAACCCGTGCTCATCCCTCCCACGGTAGTGGGTGACCCGTCAGCGGCCGTCGAGCGATCAGCCGCGGACCCTGACCGCGACCCGGACGGGCTTCGCGGCGTTGCCGGCCAGGTCGGTCATCTCCCGCGTATCCCCCGCGCGAGGACCGGCTTCGTGCGCCGCGTGGTCGCAAGGAACGCCGTCGGAGCCGGGTGGGGAGCGGGTCGGGAAGGGGGCGGCGCCCGCCCGCAGGCTCATCCCTCCCGCGGTGGCCGCGCGGTATGTGGTGGGATATGTGCGTGGCAATTCCGACTTCGTCCCGGACGCTCTCCTACCGTCCCGGCAGCTGGCTGGGGATCGTCGGCGTGAACGCGACCGTGCTGCTGCCCGGATCCGAGAAGGCGCGCGCGGGCGCGCTGTGGTCCCTCGTCGACGACGGCGCCGGCTTCGACGCCGTCCTCGACGCCCTCGTCGCGGGTGGACTGTCCGCCCTGCCCGGCTTCGTCCTGCTCTCGGCCACCGACGAGAACGTACGCGTCCTCGTGCGCGGTGGGGCCAGTGCCACCTTCGACGCCGCCGACGGCCCGCTGGTCGTCGCCGCCGACGCCGGCTCGATGTGGAGCGAGCGCACCGTCCCGGCCACCGACTTCGCGATCACGCTCCCCGACGAGCCGGCCGAGGGCCAGCCGCTCGCGGTGACCGACGGCCTCGTGCGCCTGGGCTCGCTGGAGACGCCGTCGTCGGCGACCGGCCTGGCGCCGGTCGTCCACCTCGCCCCGCTGTCGAGCTCGCTCGCCGACTCCACGGAGATCCCCGCCGCCGACGTGGACTTCCTCTCCGGGGAGCTGCCACCCGCACCGACGTTCCCGCCGCCGCCCGCCCCGCCCGCCGCTGTGCTCGGCGCCGAGCTCGACCTCGATGACGACCTCGACGACGAGGGCGACGACGAGTCGCTGGACGACCTCGACGACGGGGAGGACGAGCTCGACGAGCTCGTCGAGGAGCCGCCCGGCGACGTCCACGACCCGCTGCTCGACCCGCTCAGCGGCGACCTGCTCGACGAGGCGCCCACCGACGACATCCCGGTGGTCGAGGAGACGCTGCGCGGTGCTCCGCCGTCCGCGCCGCCGTCGTGGACCCCGGCCGTCGCGGGCGTGCCGCCCGTGCCGGTCCCGCCCGTGCCGCCGGTGGTCGGCCTGCCGTCCA
>NZ_JASGDD010000089.1:0-30314 GCF_047607365.1 Nocardioides sp.
ACGGACCGGCGGAGGAGCGGACGGGGGCGCGGAGCGCGGGCCGCCCGCCGTGCCCGCGGTGGTGCGCCGCTGGACCGGAATCGCGCGGGTGGCGTCCTCCGGCGGAGGCCCCCCGGCCTTGCCCTTGCCCTGGCCGTAGAGCCAGTTGAACTCCGGGTCCTCCTGGTCATTCACGGCCCTGACGGTACCGTGCGGGCCGTGAGTGGATCCGAGACCCGCGCGGCGCGCCCGGCCAGCTTCTCGCGCGTGGCGCTCAACCAGGTGATGCGGCGCGCGCAGGAGAACCTCTACGGCGTGACGCACGGCGGTGAGATCCTCAAGCTCGCCGACACCGCCGCCGGCGCCGCGTCGTTCCGGCACTGCGGCGGCCGCACCGTCACCCGCTCCGTGGAGTCCGCCGAGTTCGCGGCGCCGGTCGAGCTGGGCTCGCTGGTGCACGCCACCGCGACCGTCGTCTCCGCCGGCCGCACCTCGCTGCGAGTCGAGGTCGTCGTGGAGAAGGAGCCGCTCTACGCGCTGTCGCCGGGCGAGCGCGAGGCCGTGGGGACCGTCGTCTTCGTCATGGTCCACCTCGACCCGGACGGCCGGCCCGCGCCTGTTCCCGGCGTGGCGTCACAGGAGTGACGCCTGTGACTGGTGATACTGGGGCTCATGTCTGGGGGTCGAGCCACCGCGGCTGAGCGCGCGGCGCGGGTGCGCTTCCGCCGGGCCTCCGCGCTGCTCGTCCTGACGCTCCTCGTCCCCGGCTCGGCGCAGCTGCTCGCCGGCAGCCGCCGGGTCGGCCGGGTCGCGATGCGGATCTGGCTCGCCCTGGTCGGGCTGGCCGTCGCCGCGCTGCTGCTCTCGGTCGTCCACCACGCGTTCGTGATCGGGGTCGCGACCTCGCCCGACGCGCTGCTGCTGATCCGTCTCGCCCTCATCGCGGTCGCGCTGGGCTGGGCGTGGCTCTTCTTCGACGCCTGGCGGCTCGGCCAACCGCGTACGGCGGGCGCCGCGCTGCTCCTGCCGCACCGGCGGATGGTGCTGGGCATCAACGTCGTCCTGGCGCTGCTCGTCGCCGTACCCCTCCTCTTCGGCTCGCACCTGGCCAGCGTGCAGCGCGGCCTGATGGTGTCGATGTTCTCGGGCACGAAGGTCACCGGCGCGCACGACGGACGGTTCAACATCCTGCTGCTCGGCGGGGACTCGGGCGCCGGTCGCTGGGGCCTGCGACCCGACTCGATCACCATCGCCTCGATCGACGCCACGACCGGCAAGACCGTCCTCGTCGGCCTGCCGCGCAACATGAGCAACTTCCACTTCAAGGCCGGCTCGGTCATGGCCGAGCAGTTCCCCGACGGGTGGGGCGGCGACGGTCGCTACCTCAACGGCCTCTCCACGTGGGCCGCCGACCACAAGGCGCTCTTCAAGGGCTACCAGAGGCCCGGCGTCGAGGCGACCATCGAGGGCGTCGAGGGGATCACCGGCCTGGAGATCAACTACTGGGCGATGGTCAACCTGCACGGCTTCCACGAGCTCGTCGACGCGGTCGGCGGGGTGACCCTCAACGTGCGCCAGCCCATCCCCGTCGGCGGCCTGGGGTCCAACGTCACCGGCTACGTCAAGCCCGGCATCCGCAAGCTCACCGGCCACGAGGTGCTCTGGTTCGCCCGTGCCCGCGACAGCTCCGACGACTACTCCCGGATGGCCCGGCAGAAGTGCGTGATGAGCGCGATGCTCTCCCAGCTCTCGCCGCAGACGGTCCTCACCCACTTCAGCCAGATCGCCGATGCCTCGTCCTCGATGGTCTCGACGTCGATCCCCGCCAGCGAGGTCGACACGTTCCTCGGCCTCGCGCTCAAGGCCAAGAAGCAGAAGATCGCCACCGTCTCCCTCGTCCCACCGGCGATCGTCACCTCGAACCCCGACGAGAAGAAGATCCGCCGGATGATCGCCGCCGCCATCGCGGGCAAGCGCACGAAGGCCTCCGCGAAGAAGTCCAGTACGCCGGCCACGGCCGTGCCGTCCGCCGACTCCTCCGCCGGCTCCTCCGCCGGCTCCGACTCCTCGAGCTCCTCCGACAGCTCCGACAGCTCCGTCGTCACCGGCGGCTCCATCGGCTCGCTGAAGACCGGCTACGCCGCCAACCAGTCCGACGACCTCGCCGCCTCCTGCTGACCGGCACGTGCCCGCGTCGGCGTAACAGTCCCGCAACCTCGGGCGGCTATCGTCGGAGCGCCCGAGTTCAACACGACAGCAAGGCCTCTCCTGGCCGGGAAAGCGGACACCTCCGGGCGCCGTCACCGTCTGCATCCCTAGGAGATCATCGTGAGCACCTTCCACGTCCCTGCCGTCGACATCAGCGCCTACGTCCGTGGCGGCACACCCGCCGAGAGGGCGGCCGTCGCGGCCGCCGTCGACACCGCCTGCCGTGAGGTGGGCTTCATCCAGATCCTCGGCCACGGCGTCGCGCCGGAGGTCGCCGCCGGGCTCGCCGGCGCCATCGACGACCTCTTCGGGCTGCCGCTCGAGGTCAAGCGGCGGTGGCGGCGACCGTCCTGGGAGAACCGCGGCTACACCCCGCCGAAGTCGGAGACGCTCGCGCTCAGCGCCGGGGTCCAGTCCGAGACCCGGATGAAGGACTTCTTCGAGGCCTTCAACGTCGGCTCGTCCGTCTCCGACCACCCCGGCGCGACGCTGGTGGAGGAGCACTACGCGGAGAACACCTGGCCCGAGGTCGAGGGCTTCCGTGAGCGGGTCGACGCCTGGCGTGTCGAGGCCGGACGGGTTGCCCACACGATGGTCGAGATCTTCGAGGACGCGCTCGGCCTGGAGCGCGGTGCCATCGGCGACCGCGCCGCGCATCCGATCGAGGTGCTGCGGATGAACAACTACGCGCTGCCCGAGGGCACCGAGGTGCAGCTCGACGAGCACCTCATCGGCATGGGCGAGCACACCGACTTCGGGATCGTCACCATCCTGTGGGCCGACCGGGTGAAGGGCCTGCAGGTGCTCCACGGCGGTGCGTGGCACGACGTCAGTCCCGCCGACGGCGCGCTGCTGATCAACCTCGGCGACCTCACCACCCGGCTCACCAACGAGCAGTGGCTCTCCACCCTCCACCGGGTGAAGCCGCCCATCGTCGCCGGCGCCATCCAGCGCCGCCGCTCGGCCGCCTACTTCTTCGACGGCGACGCCGAGGCGGTCGTCGGCCCCCTGGCTGGGTTCGTCGACGAGCGGCACCCGCGCCTGTACGCCGACGTGACGGTCGAGGAGCACATCGCCGCCAAGCTCGCCGGGTCGAGGGCCGGCGTGCTCAATCCCGACGCCGGGCGCGAGGCCACCCGCGTCCTCGCCGCCGGCGCCTGACTAGGCTGGCTCGCGTGAGCGAGGGGCCGAGGATCATCGCGGTCGTCGTCACCTTCGACCGGCTCGCCCTCGTGCAGCGACTCGTCGAGACGCTCGAGCGCACGCCGGAGCTGGCCGAGATCCTCGTCGTCGACAACGCGTCGACCGACGGCACGGGGGAGTGGCTGGCCGGGCTCGACGGGTCCGTGCTCGGCCGCACGCTCGCCACCAACACCGGCGGCGCGGGCGGGTTCGCGACCGGGCTCTCCTGGGCCGTGGAGCGGGGCGCCGACCTGGTGTGGCTGATGGACGACGACGGCGTACCCGCCGAGGACTGCCTGGCGACCCTGCTGCGTCACGACGACCTCGACTTCTGGGGGCCTGTCGTGGTGGACGAGGCCGACCCGTCCCGACTGGTCTTCTCCATCCGGCCGCCCGGCGCGACCTCCCCCTTCACGACGTACGCCGAGGTGGCCGCCGCCGCCGACGACACCGGTGTGCTGCGCGACATCGTCATCCCGTTCAACGGCGTCCTCGTGACCGCTGCGCTGGTGGAGCGGATCGGCGTGCCGCGGGCGGAGTTCTTCATCTGGGGCGACGACCACGAGTACCGCCTGCGGGCCGAGGCCGCCGGCGCACGCATCGCGACCGTCGTCGCAGCGCGCTTCGAGCATCCGGCGGTCGGGGCTCTCGGCACGCCGATGCTCCGCGGCCGGATGACCTACAACGACAGCCCCAGCGACCTCAAGCACTACTGCATGGCCCGCAACAACCTGCTCAACCTGCGCGACTACCGCGGCTGGCTCTTCGCGCTGGCGTTCGTCGCGAAGACGCTGTGGTTCTACACCTTCACGCGGCCGTCGGCGTCGCGGGTCGTGCTGAGCCTGCGGGCGTGGTGGGCCGCCGTACGCGGTGACTTCACTGGCCACCAGCGTTACCTCCGCTAGGTGCTGCACCGATTTGCGGGTGTTACACTTCGGGCATGCCGACCGCCCTTCCGCGCCACACGATCACCGAGACGCCTGCCGTCAGTGAGGCACTGGCTCAGGCGGCGCTGCTCTGGCCCGAGGACGCCGATCGCCCCACGCGGCTGCTGCTGCGCCTGATCGAGCGTGGCGTCGAGCGGCTGGAGGAGCAGGAGCGGGATCGCCGGAAGGCGGTGGCCGAGCTCGCCGGTTCCATGCCGGGAGTCTGGGACGACTTCTCGCTGGAGGACCTCCGCAACGAGTGGCCGGCGTGAGCGGAGTCGCGCTCGATGCGAGCGTGCTGATCGCCTTCCTGAATCCTGGCGACGCACACCATCCGCGGGCGGCGGCAGCGCTGACGGAGCCCAACATCGGCAAGCTGTGGATCGGGACCCTGACCCTGGCCGAGGTGCTCGTCGCGCCCACCCGCCTGCAGATCGTCCCGCAGGTGATCGCCCGGGTGAGAAAGCTGGGGATCGAGGACGCGGAGCCGGGTCCGGACGACGCGGCACGCCTTGCGGCCCTGCGCGTGAGGACCGGCCTCAGGCTTCCCGACTGCGCTGTGCTTCTGACGGCTCACCGAGCCTCGGCCCGGGCGCTGTGGACCTTCGATGCCCGGCTGGCGGCATGTGCGCAGGAGGAGGGCTTCGATGTCCTCGACTGATCCCTCGGCGGCGAGGCGCGAGACGGTCGCGATCGTCGTCGTCACCTACAACCGCGCCGACCTGCTGGAGCAGATGCTCCTCGGTCTCGCCCGTCTCGAGACGCCCGCCGATGCGGTGATCGTCGTCGACAATGCGTCGACCGACCGGACGGCCGACGTGCTGCGTGCGAGCACCCTTGCGGGGCTGCAGGTGGTCACGAGTGCTGAGAACCTCGGGGGAGCGGGTGGCTTCCGGCGCGGAGTCGAGGAGGCCCACGCCCAGGGGTGGGACCGGATCTGGCTGATGGACGACGACGTCATCCCGGCGCCGGACTGTCTCACCGTCCTCCTCGCGCAGGACGAGGACTGCCTCATGGCGGTCCGCGAGGGTACGAAGGGCGACCTCGCGGAGTACGCCGCCACCCGGTTCGACCTCGCCAACCCGCTGCACATCAAGCCCAAGACCGCGAGCGTGGTGACGACGTACGCCTCGCGCGATGCCATGCCGCCGCGGGTGGAGCTGGAGAACGTCGCCTTCGAGGGCTTCATGATCCGCCGCTCGGTCGTCGACGACATCGGCCTGCCCGACGCGAGCTTCTTCATCTTCTACGACGACGTCGACTTCGCGCTGCGCGCCCGTGCGACCGGCCGCCGGATCTGGGCGATCCGCGACGCCCGCCTGATCCGCCAGATCGACTTCAGTCAGCAGCACGACCTGGCCGGCTGGAAGGGCTTCTACATGTACCGCAACCTCTTCGCGGTGCACTTCCGGTACGGCGAGAACCCGCTCGTCCGCGCCAAGCCCTGGCTCATCGCCCTGGTCGTCGCGCTCCTGAGCCTCGTACGCCGTCGCCCCGGCGAGGCCCGCAACGTCCTGCGCGCCGTCTGGGCAGCACGATCGATGCGCCACCGCCCAGCGGAGTCCCACCCGGTCCCCGCCGCGCGGACCTGACCCCTCGGAGCGGAGAGATCTTCGCGGGGGATTGCGTGTGATGTATGGATCCCGTCGTCACACAGCAGGTCGCGCCGGGCAGCGGTCACCAGCAGTCGCCAGCGGGCATGGGGTCAGAGCGGGGTGGTCAGCGCGCGGGATGCGACGTCGTCCATCGGCGCCGGCCGGTCGTCGCGCCTGAGGACCGGCCGCCAGCCGACGTGGTTGCCGGTGCCCATCGCCGCGGCCCAGACGGCGAACGCGCCGAGCGCCGCCCCGCCGATCACGTCGGCGCCGAAGTGCCAGCCGAGGTAGACCGTCGCCAGGACGGTGAGGACGAGCATCGTCCAGGCGGCGATCCGCGCGATCCGCGGCGCCCGGATGAGGATCACCGTCATCGTGATCGTCACCATGATGCCGACGTGGAGCGAGGGGAAGGCCGCGATCGTCTGGAGGCCGTCGTACGTCGTCGGGGCGGCCATCACCTTGACCCGGTCGTCCCACATGTCGTTGGCGAGCGTGGTCACGTAGGTGTGCGGCAGCCCGGCGAACGTCGGGTGGTCGGAGTAGATCGGGCCGACGGTGGGGACGAGGTAGTAGAGGATGGCGCCGCCGAGCCAGTCGACGCTGACGGCGGTCACGAACCAGGCGCCGGCGCTGCCGACCCGGGTCCACACCAGGGCGAAGGCGATCGAGACCGGCACCATCGCGATCCAGAGGAAGTAGACGCTCGAGAGCAGGTGGGCCGCCCAGCCCTGGCCGAGGAGCGAGTGCAGCAGTCGTGCTGGGTCGTGCCCGCCGAGCACGAGGGAGTCCAGGTGGGCGAGCTCGTCGTCCCAGCGGAGCGGGTTGGCGATCGGCGCCATCGACTTCACGTTGCGGAAGGCGGCGTAGCAGACGTACCACGACACCACGCCGTTCGCGGCGAACCACCAGTGCGACGCCGGCCAGCGGTCGCGCATCACGTGCACCAGCGCCCGCCACGGCGCGAGCCGCCGTCGCACGGAGGCCACCGCGACCCGGGGGACGACGTCGACGGCCAGCACCGCGATGACAATCAGCGGGAAGCGGATGTAGCCCGGGAGCACGTTGTCCGGGTCGTGCAGGGGCACGTTCGTCGTGGCGGACATCACGAGCATGATGGCGACGAGGGTGACGCTGCAGGCCCAGGCGAGCCCCCATTGCCTGGCTGTCTCGCGCAGCACCCGTGTGACGTTCATCGTTCACAGACTAGGGCACGACCTGGGCAGAGTCCGCGCGGCAATGCGGACACCGGCCCCTGCTTTCGTAGACTGACCGACCGTGTCAACCGAACTCCCTGACCTGGTGGTCGTCGGCTCGGGCCTCTTCGGCCTGACCATCGCCGAGCGGGTCGCCGCCGATCTGGACAAGCGGGTGCTCATCCTCGAGCGTCGCTCCCACCTCGGCGGCAACGCCTACTCCGAGTTCGACGAGGAGACCGGGATCGAGGTGCACAAGTACGGCACCCACCTGTTCCACACCTCCAACGAGCGGGTCTGGGAGTACGTCAACCGGTTCACGTCCTTCACCGACTACCGGCACCGGGTCTTCGGCCGCTTCCAGGGCCAGATCTACCCGCTGCCGATGAACCTGGCGCTGATCAACCAGTTCTTCGGACACGCGCACACGCCCGACGAGGCGCGTGCGCTGATCGCCGAGCAGGCATCAGAGATCGCCACCGAGGACGCGACCAACCTCGAGGAGAAGGCGATCTCCCTGATCGGCCGCCCGCTCTACGAGGCGTTCATCAAGGGCTACACCGCCAAGCAGTGGCAGACCGACCCGACCGAGCTGAGCGCGGACATCATCACCCGCCTCCCGGTCCGCTACACCTTCGACAACCGCTACTTCAACGACACCTACGAGGGCCTGCCGACCGACGGCTACACCGCGTGGCTGACCCGGATGGCCGACCACAGAGGCATCGAGGTCCGGCTCGACACCGACTTCTTCGACGTCAAGGACGAGTACGTCGGCAGGGTCCCGATCGTCTACACCGGTCCCGTCGACGAGTACTTCGGCAACGCCGAGGGCCGGCTGTCGTGGCGCACCGTCGACCTGGTGCAAGAGATCATCGACGTGGACGACTACCAGGGCACCGGGGTCGTCAACGCCAACGACCCGGAGGTCCCCTTCACCCGCGAGCTGGAGTTCAAGCACCTCCATCCCGAGCGCGCGGCGTCGTACGCGAAGGGCAAGACGCTCGTCGTGCGGGAGTACAGCCGCTTCGCCACCGACGAGGACGAGCCGTACTACCCGATCAACACCGCGGAGGATCGCGCGAAGCTCCTCGCCTATCGAGAGTTGATGAAGGCCGAGGCTGAGCAGAATAGGGTCCTCTTCGGCGGCCGGCTCGGCACCTACCAGTACCTCGACATGCACATGGCGATCGGCTCGGCGCTCTCCATGTACGACAACAAGATCAAGCCACACTTCAAGGACGGCGCGCCCTTCGCGTCGGGAGGCATCGCCTAAGTGAGTGACACCGTGACCCGTCTGCTGCAGCGGCAGATCATGCCGATCGATCGCGACCTCGACGTGATGGCGCTCTACGTCGACCTCGAGGACGCCCGCCTCGACGAGGACAAGTACGTCGTCGGCGGCACCCAGGCCGCGAAGGACGTCAACAACGCCACGATCCGCAGCGTCAACGGCAGCGGCCGCAAGGTCCAGCCCGAGCAGGTCGTCGACCGCACCCGGTTCAAGGTCCTGCCCGGCCAGAGCGTGTCGTTCGGCTCCTTCTTCAACGGCTTCGCGGCGTCGTACTGGCGGCGCTGGACGGTCGTCGACCAGGTCCGGCTGTCGGTGACGGTGATCGGCGCCGACGCGCACGTGATCGTCTACAAGTCGCTGGCCAACGGCAACAGCCAGCGGGTCGAGGCCGCGGTGACCGAGACGGACGCGGCGACCACCTTCGACTTCGACCTCTCCCTCGGCCCGTTCGTCGACGGCGGCTGGTACTGGTACGACATCGTCGCCGGTGTCACGCCGGCGGTCGTCTCCGCCGAGTGGACCGCGGAGGTGCCGGCCGACCGTGCCGACCACGGCACCGTCGACCTCGCCATCACGACGATGAACCGTCCCGAGTTCTGCGCCAAGCTGCTCCAGCAGCTCGGCGACGAGGACCTCGCGCCCTACCTCGACACCGTCTTCGTGATGGAGCAGGGCACCAAGCTCGTCGCGGACAGCGAGGAGTTCCCGGCCGCGCAGAAGGCGCTGGGGGACCGGCTGCGGATCCTGGAGCAGGGCAACCTCGGCGGCTCCGGCGGCTACGCCCGGGGACAGCTCGAATCGCTCGCCAAGGGCACGGCGACGTACGCGCTCATGATGGACGACGACGTGGTCTGCGAGCCCGAGTCGATCATCCGCCAGGTGATCTTCGGCGACCTTGCCCGGCGGCCCACGATCGTCGGCGGGATGATGTTCAACCTCTACTCCCGCTCCCGGCTGCACAGCTTCGGCGAGATCGTGCAGCCGTGGTACTTCTGGTGGGAGACCCCCGAGGACGCCTTCGTCGCGTGGGACTTCTCCACCCGCAACATCCGCTCCGCGCGCTGGCTGCACAAGCGCTGGGACGCCGACTTCAACGGCTGGTTCTCCTGCCTCATCCCGCTCGCCGTGCTGCGCGAGATCGGGCTGTCGCTGCCGCTCTTCATCAAGTGGGACGACGCCGAGTACGGCCTGCGGGCCAAGGCGGCGGGCTTCCCGACCGTGACGCTGCCCGGCGCCGCGGTGTGGCACGTGCCGTGGAGCGACAAGAACGACGGCCTCGACTGGCAGGCCTACTTCCACCACCGCAACCGGATCGTGGCGGCGCTGCTGCACTCGATCTACCCCAAGGGCGGACGGCTGCTGCGCGGCAGCCGCAACAACCAGCTCGCCCACCTCGTCGCGATGCAGTACTCCACCGCGGAGCTGCGGCTGCAGGCGATGGAGGACGTGCTCAAGGGGCCGCAGCACCTGCACGAGATGCTCCCGACCCGCCTGGCCGAGGTGAACGCCTTCCGCGAGGAGTTCAGCGACGCCCAGCTCGTCGCCGACCGTGACGACCTTCCCCCCGTACGCCGGACGAAGCCGACCAAGAAGGGCAAGTCGATCTCGGACGTGCCCAGCAAGCGGTCGATGCTGATCAGCGCCGGCCTGGCGCCGATCCGCCAGCTCAAGCCGATGCGGCCGCTCGCCAAGGAGTTCCCCGAGGCCGAGGTGCCCGCGATCGACGCCCGCTGGTTTAAGCTCGCCGGCTTCGACTCGGCGGTGGTCTCGATGAACGACGGCACCGCTGCCGCCCTCTACCGGCGCGACCCGGCCCGCTACCGCGACTTGCTGAAGCGGACGCTGGCCATTCACCAGCGGTACCGTCGCGAGTGGGACGATCTGGCCGCGCAGTACCGCGCGGCGCTGGCGGACGTCACCTCGCCCGCCGCGTGGACCGAGACGTTCCGCCCGTGGCTCCCCGAGACCGATGACGAGGACAACGCATGAGTGAGACGACGCAGGCTCCGGTCCGGCAGGTCCGGGAGGTCCACGGCGAGCTCGTCGAGCCCGGCGCCACGCAGGGCCTCATGGAGGTCTTCCGCCGGCGCTACCTGCTCAAGCTGCTCGTCGAGCGCGAGCTCGCAGCGCGCTACGAGGGCTCGGCGCTCGGCTTCGTCTGGTCCTACATCAACCCGCTGAGCCAGTTCTTCATCTACTGGTTCGTGATGGGCAAGATCATGGGCGCCCACGGCGACATCCAGAACTACCCGCTGCACATCTTCTCCGCGCTCATCGCGACGCACTTCTTCACCGAGACCTTCGCGGCCGGCACCCGGTCGATCGTGCGGAACAAGTCGCTGATGAACCGGATGGCGATGCCGCGCGAGATGTTCCCGGTGGCCGCGATGGTCGTCTCCCTGGTCCACGTCGGGCCCCAGCTGGTGATCCTGCTCGTCGCGTGCTTCGCGTCGGGCTGGCACCCGGAGCTCGCCGGCGTGGTCGCGCTCGTCCTCGCGCTGCTGCTCGCGATGATCCTCGGCACGGCGCTCGCCCTGCTCTTCAGCGTCGCCAACGTGTTCTGGCGCGACTTCGGCAGCTTCGTCAACATCCTGACCAACTACATCCGCTGGGGCGTCCCGATGGTCTACTCCTGGGCCATGGTGGCGCACAGCCTGCCGAGGTGGCTGGAGGAGGTCTACCTCGCCGACCCGGTCGCGATCGCCGTACTCCTCATGCAGCGGGCCTTCTGGGTCGGCTCGGTCCACGGCGACGCCGTCGAGATCGCGATGCCCGACCATCTCTTCCTCCGCGCCCTCGTGGCCGTCCTGGTCAGCGTCGTCGCGCTCGTCATCGCCCAGCGCGTGTTCTCGAAGTTCGACCGGAAGTTGGTGGACAGTCTCTGATGGCCGTCGCGATCAAGGCGGAGCACGCCAGCAAGATCTTCTGGCTCCGCTACCACAAGACCTTCAAGCAGATGACCGTCGCGAAGATGCGCGGCGAGATCGTCAGTGAGACCTTCGCCGCCGTCAACGACGTCTCCTTCGAGATCGAGCAGGGGCAGTCGGTCGGCCTGATGGGCCTCAACGGCTCGGGCAAGTCGACGCTGCTCAAGCTGATCAACGGCACCATGCGCCCCGACAAGGGCAGACTGCTCACCCGCGGCCGGATCGCCGGGCTCATCGCCACCGGCGCCGGCTTCCACCCGCAGCTGTCGGGCCGGGAGAACATCTACCTCAACGCCGCCGTCATGGGGATGAGCGAGAAGGAGACCGACCGCAAGCTCGACGAGATCATCGACTTCGCGGACATCGGCAAGTTCATCGACGCTCCTGTCGGGACCTACTCCAGCGGCATGGGCTCGCGCCTCGGCTTCGCCGTGGCGATCCACGTCGACGGCGACATCTTCCTGGCCGACGAGGTCCTCGCAGTGGGGGACAAGCCGTTCAAGAAGAAGTGCATGGCCAAGATGGAGGAGATCCGCAACAGCGGCGTCACCCTGGTCTACGTCAGCCACGCCGCCGCCTCCGTCGCCCGCATGTGCGACCGCGTCATCGTGCTGGAGAAGGGCCGGATCGGCTACGACGGGCCCACCATCGAGGGCATCCGCTACGTGGGGTACGACGAGGACCTGGGCGTCGAGGGCGCCGACGCGATCGCCGACAACGTCCTGGGGGCCGACGTCTGACGTCCCACTCTCCGCATCGAAGGGGCCGCACGTGTTCGTGCGGCCCCTTCTCTTTTCGAACTACATCCATGTAATTTTACTTTAATCTCGCGACACGCCGCCGCCAGAGTGGAAATTACACATCTGTAGTTACTCACGAAGCCTTCACAAGCTCTGTGACTGGTGTGAAAGTTGAGCCCTCGTGTGACTCTTCCCCGCACACCTGGAGCTTTGATTTGAACCCGCAGAAGTCGCGTTTCGTCGCCGCGTGCCAGCAGATCCTGGTGCTCGGCGCCGTCTTCGCCGCCCTTGTCCCCGCCGCGAATGTCGTCTCCCTCGACGTCGTCCGCGAGCACCCCAGCGCGCCCGCCGCCGACGACTCGGTCGAGACCGCCCTGGCGGCCTACGAGGCGACGGCGGACCGCGCGAGCGAGGTGCCCGCGTCGACCACCGAGGCCGTCGTCCACCAGGTCGCCCTTACGGCGCCGGAGCCCGGCACCGCGTCCGCGGCCGTCGCCACCGGCACCGGCTCGGCGCGCAGCGCGGTCTACACCGCCGCGAGCACGTCGCTGCACGCCACCTCGGTCGCCGACACGGCGAGCGGCACCACCACCATCGTCAGCGACCCGCAGGACGTCACCGGCTTCGGCACGGTCGGCGTGACGTGGGAGCACGGCCAGGACATCGCGGAGGGCGACATCGCCGTCCAGGTCCGGACCAGCACCGACGGCGAGTGGGGAGAGTGGGCCGACCTGGACTACCACGACGAGCACGGGCCCGACGATGGCAGCGCCGAGGCGGCCGAGGCACGGCCGGGGACCGACGAGGCACTGGTCGGCCACGTCGATCAGGTGCAGGTCAAGGCCGAGGTGAAGACGTCCGAGGTCCCCGCCGACATGACGCTCGCCGTCATCGACCCGGGCACCCCCTCCTCGACCAAGGCCGAGACGCCCGACATCGACACCAACGACCTGCCCACGGTCCCCGACGCCGCGCCCGACGCCGACGGAGACCTCGTCTCCTCGACCGGGACCGAGCCCGCCGTCGCCACCACCGGCGGCACCGCGGCCGCGACCGGTGCCACCGGCGGGATCGCCCTCGCGGCCTCGGCCACGGCGGCCGCCAAGCCCTACATCTACAGCCGTGCCCAGTGGGGCGCGAACGAGAAGCTGCGCGAGCAGACGGCGCCGTCGTACGGGACGATCCAGGGCGCCTTCGTGCACCACACGGTCAACGCGAACGACTACACCGCGGCCGAGGTCCCCGGCATCATCCGGAGCATCTACGCCTACCACGTGAAGTCCAAGGGCTGGCGCGACATCGGCTACAACTTCCTCGTCGACCGCTTCGGCCGGATCTGGGAGGGGCGGTACGGCGGCGTCGACCGCGCCGTCGTCGGGGCCCACACCGAGAACTACAACAGCTACTCCTTCGCCATGTCGGCGATCGGCAACTACGACATCGCGCAGCCGTCCCAGGAGATCATCGGCGCCTACGCCTCCCTCTTCGCCTGGAAGCTCGGCATCAGCGGCGTCTCCGCGGCCGCGACGAACGTGACGATCGGCAAGAAGGTCTTCGCCAGCTCGATCATGGGCCACCGCGACACCAAGTCCACCGCGTGCCCGGGCAAGTACCTCTACGCCCGGATCCCCGACATCCGCCGCGCCGCGGCCGCGCTCCAGACCAACTGGACCTTCGCGACCCGCAACGCCAACCTCGCCGGCACGGCGCAGCCCGACATCATCGCCCGGCGGGCGAGCGACAAGAGGGCCGTCATCATCCCCACGACGGGCCAGTCCGGCTTCAGCGGCGTGGTCTCGACCAAGACCGCGAGCGGCACCAAGAGCGTGCTCTCGCCCGACCTCACCGGCGACGGCCGCGCCGACGTGGTCGCGTGGAACTCGGCCGGGACGCTGGCCGTCCGGTCCGGCACCTCGGCGGGCCGGTTCGGCGCCGCCGCCCACAAGACGAGGCTGGCCGCCGGCCGCAACTACATCGCCGCCGTCGGCGACGTCAACGGCGACGGCCGCAACGACCTCGCCGCGCGGCGTACCAAGGGCGGCCGGCTGGTGCTGCTCCTCGGCACCGGCAAGGGCACGTTCAAGGCGCGCAGCCTCGGCGGCGGCTCCTACGCGGTCTACAACTGGATCGGCGGAGGCGACGTCGACGGCAACGGCACCGTCGACCTGATCGGCCGCGACGCCAAGGGCGTGCTGTGGTGGATGCCGGGCAACGGCAAGGCCGGGTTCGGGAAGCGGCACAGCCTCGGCGGCGGCTGGAACGTCGCCGACTCCCTCGCCGTCGCCGACTTCAACGCCGACGGCAAGGCCGACGTCGTCTACCGGAACCGCTCCACGAAGGTCGGCTACGTCCGTCTCGGCACCGGCAGCGGCTTCAGCGGCAACCTCGGGCCCTACCGCGGCTTCAAGAAGGTGGGCAAGATCAGCGGCGCGGCCCAGCTGGTGGGTGGCGCCAGTCCCGAGGTCCTCGCGGTCGGCTCCAAGCGCCTCGACCTGCTCAAGAAGAAGGACACCACCGACCTCGGCCAGTCGATCACGACCAACCTCGACCTGTCCTCGGCCAACCTCGTGCTCAACGCGGGGGACTGGAACGGCGACGGCAAGGGCGACGTCCTCTACCGCACCACGGACGGCGTCCTGCACCTCACGCTGGGCGACGGGGCGGGGACGTTCTCGGGCGACTACGGGCTGGGCAGCTTCGGCGCCTTCAGCCTGATCGCCGCGGTCGGCGACATGACCGGCGACGGTCACGCCGACCTGATGGCCCAGAGCTCGTCGGGCATGTTCGTCTACCCCGGCAACGGCGCCACCGGCGTCTCGGCGTCCTACTCGGTCTACAGCACGGTCGCCGGGAGCACGCAGATCGCCGCCGGGCTCTGGGACGACGACAAGATGCCCGACACGCTCGTGCGCAACGGCGACCAGCTCGTGCTCTACAAGGGCAACGGGCCGGGCGGGCTGTCCAGCCCGCGCACCGTCGCGACGGGCATGGCCGGCTACACGTGGGTCCTCGGCCTGGGCGCGCTCGAGGTGACCGGCCATGCCGGGATCGTCGTCCGCGACGCGGCCGGGACGCTCTACGCCATGACGGGCACCTCCAGCGGGTCGCTCGGCAAGCGCCGGGTGCTGGGCTACGGATACAACGGATACGACCTGGCCGGCTAGCGCGAGGAAGCACGATCGGCCCGCTCGGCCGCCGCGATGGCGTCGAGCCGGCCGGGAGTGGCGTGGACGACCAGGACCACCGAGCCGCCCTGTGCGAGCGGCCCGGTCAGGGAGGCGAGTCCCGGTGGGGAAGCCGGGTTCGCCTCCGACAGGAGGCGGCCGTGTGCCGGCGTGGCCGCGGCCGCCTCCCACATCTCCGCCTGCGTGAGGGCCAGGCCCCCGAACGCGACTGCGGGATCGTGCTCGCCGGGCGGGTCCCAGGGCGTGAACGCGTCGGGCTGTCCCCAGATCTCGACGCCGACGTCGCGCACGCCGTCCGGCAGCGGCTCCTTGAAGCGGACGCCGAGCGGCAGCAGGGAGCAGGCCAGGACCGGGATGCCGCCGGCGTACGGCGTCCACGACTCGAGCCCGTCGGGGCCGGTGACGACGGCGTCCGGCCCCGACGAGTCCGTCACGACGAGGCCGGCGTTCCAGGCGGCGCCGAGGAAGACGGTGCCGAGCCAGTGCGCGGGCAGGTCGATCCGCAGCGACTGCCCGCGCTCGAGGCCGAGCTCGTCGACGAGCAGCGAGCTCGCCTTGGCGACCCAGTTGGCCCAGGTGGTCACCGAGAGCTCGACCCGCTCGCCCGTGGCCTCGTCGTAGAACGTCACGAGAGGTTGTCCAGGGTCACGTCGCAGGCGGCCGGACAGGAGGGCGGCGAAGGTGGTCACCCGGCTATCCTCCCCGCATGGCGATCGGCAGGCTCAACATCGACCACTTCTACGCCGTCATCCCCGCGGGTGGCGCCGGGACCCGGCTCTGGCCGCTGTCTCGGCAGGCGGAGCCGAAGTTCCTCCGGGACCTCACCGGCAACGGCCGGTCGCTGCTCCAGGAGACCTACGACCGGCTGCTGCCGCTCGTCGGCAACCGCTTCCTGGTCGTCACCGGGCAGGCGCACGTTGACGCGGTCCTCGACCAGCTCCCCGCGCTGCGCGGGGGTGGCGTGGTCGCCGAGCCCACGCCGCGCGACAGCATGGCCGCCATCGGCCTCGCCGCGGCGATGCTCGAGCAGCACGACCCGGACGCGGTGATGGGCTCCTTCGCCGCCGACCACGTCATCACCCATGCGAAGAAGTTCACCGAGGCGGTTCACACCGCCGTCGAGGTGGCGCACGACGGCTGGCTCGTCACGATCGGCATCCAGCCGACCTTCCCGTCCGCGGCCTACGGCTACATCCGTCAGACCGAGCCGCTCGAGGACCACCCGGGCGTCTTCCACGTCGGGGAGTTCGTGGAGAAGCCGTCGGTGGAGGTCGCGCAGGGCTACCTCGCGAGCGGCGCCTTCCGGTGGAACGCCGGCATGTTCGTCGTACGCCCGACGGTGCTGCTCGACCTGCTCGCCGAGTCCGACCCCGACTTCGCCCAGGCGCTGCGCGACCTCGCGGCCAAGCCCGAGATCGACGAGGAGGCGTGGGGGGCGCTGCCGAAGATCCCGCTCGACAACGCCGTCGCCGAGCCGGCCGCCGCCGCCGGCAAGGTCGTCGTCGTGCCCGCCGGGTTCGGCTGGGACGACGTCGGGGACTTCGACTCCCTCGCCACGCTGCTGGACGCCGCGCTCACCGTCGACAACGAGGGCCCGACGGTCCTGGGCGACGCCTCGCTGGTCCGCTCGATCAACGCGAGCGGGCTCGTGGTGCCCAACAGCGGTCGCACCATCGCCGTGATCGGCGTCGAGGAGATCGTCGTCGTGGACACCCCCGACGCCGTGCTCGTCACCACCCGCGCCAACGCGCAGGACGTGAAGCATCTCGTCGCCAACCTGAAGGCCGACGGCGCGGGGCTCACATAGCGTCAGGTTCCGGGCTGTCGAGGTAGGGGTACTTCGTCATGAAGGTCTTCAGCGCCGCGCCGGAGATCGACTTGCAGTACTGGAAGACGCCGACCTGCGTCGAGGTGTCGCTCACGTCGGCGTCCTCGCCGCCCTTCGACCAGTGCGTGATGCCGATGTGCATGCCCTTGGGGAACGTCGCGCCGCCGACGTGAGCCGTGTCGGTCTGGGTGATGTCGCTGGGCAGGTTGTCCTTGCTCGTGTACCACGGCACGATCTTGAACTTGTAGCGGAAGTTCGAGTCGCCGGGGAACTTCGCGGCGATGGCGCGCAGCTGCTGCATCTCGGTGGAGTCCTCGTCGACGGTCTCGTCGTACCAGACGATCGTGTAGCCGTGCTCGAGGTTGTGCACCAGCGCCTCGAGCTGCGGGCGCTCGTCCCAGGCGTAGAACTTCTTCTCCATCGCGACGGGGGCCACGCCCGACTCGTTCCAGTGCGAGCCGAAGGCCGGGGGAGCGGTCGTGTAGGTCACCGTCGTGCCGGTCGCGACGTGCGACTGGTTGCCGTCGGCGGCCTGGGTGGTGATGTCGCTGCACGCCGAGGCCTTGGCGCCGATGGAGGCGAGGCTGACGTCGTTGAACTTCCGCTCGTCCCACCAGTCCTTGACCGGGCGGTAGGCGGCCGCGGCCACGATGAGCACGGCGACCAGCAGGAGCGGCACGATGATGCTGAGCCCACGGCGCTTCTCGGCGCTCGACTGCTTCTTGCGGATGTCGTCGATGACCGCCCGACGGGAGTTCTTGTCGGCGTTCTTCTTGGCCACGGTTGTCCTCGATGTGGTCGTGGGTGTGCGTCGCGGGGAGCGATGGGTCGCGCAGAGTCTACGGACTGGCCCTGTGGAGGCGGACACCCCTACCGGGGACGTCCTCCAGCCGCCATCCGAAGGCGAACGCGAGCGCGGCGAGCCGCTGGTCGGCTGGGAAGGAGTGGGTGGACGGGTCGGCGACGTCGTACCCGAGGGCGGCGAGGGCGGCGACCAGCTCCTCGGGCGTGGCCGGGGTGCCGAAGGGCGCCCGGTCCTCCTCCCGGCCCAGCAGGGCGCGTACGACGGCCTCGCGGGCGCCGTAGCCGAAGAGATCGGCTCCCTCCGGACGGATCAGCGCGGCCGCGCCGGGGCCGTCCTCGCCGGCGGGGAGCACGAGGTCCGCCCGGCCGCTGACGACGGCGAAGGGGCGGGCGCGGAGCTTCCCCTGGGCGAGCTCCGCGGCGCCGGCCAGCTCGTCGGCCACCGCGGGCGCGGTCACGACCAGCGGGTTGCCGTAGCCGTCGACCTGGCCCGCGAAGGACTCGAGCACCGCGAGCCCGGCGGCCCCGATCGCGATGTCGGTCTGGCCGTCGCGCCAGGCCCGGCCGGCGGTGTCGGTGACGATGACCGCCGCGTTGACGCCGATCCGCTCGCGCAGGGTGGCGCGGAACCGGCGCGCGGTGGCGTCCGGGTCGCGGGGCAGCAGCAGGATCGAGCCCTCGGCGACGTTGGAGTTGTCGATCCCCGCCGCCGCCATCGTCAGGCCGAGCAGGTTGCGCACGATCCGGGTCGCGCCCCGCGTCGCCACGACGCGGACGGTCTCGCCCGGAAGCGCGTCGTCGCGGGTGCCGGCGCGCGCCATCCCCTCGGCCTTGCTGACGACCTTGCTGGTCACGCAGACGACGTCGCCGTCGTGCAGCACGCGGCCGGTCGCGCCGAGCGTGCTGAGGAAGACCAGCGCGAGGTCGTCGCCCTGCCTGATCTCGCCGACGCCCTTCGGCGCCCAGACCTGGAGCATCGGGAGACCGGCCTCAGGAGACCAGCGCGATGGCCGCGGCGGCCATCGCGGCGGTCGCGTCGTGGTCGCTCATCAGCAGCGGCACCGCGGCGGTGCGCAGGCCGGCCGCCTCGACCTCCGCGACGCCGGCGGCGTCCGCGGTGTCCATCAGCCAGCCGTCGAGGATGCCGCCGTGCCCCCGCGCTCCGTAGTGCAGGCCGACGCCGCTCGCGCTGACCTCGACGCCCTGGCTGGTGAGCATCTGCTCGGCCATGCCGCGGACGTGGTGGCCGCCGATGATGGGGGAGAGGCCGACGACGCGGGCGTCGGTCGCGACGAGGTGCTCGCGCACCCCCGCGACGCCGAGGATGGTGCCGATCGAGACGATCGGGTTGGACGGCGGCACGATGACGAGGTCGGCGTCGCGGATCGCGTCGGTCACCCCGGGCGCCGGCTTGGCGTCGTCGAGCCCGACGAAGACCAGCTGCTCGGCGGGCACGCCGGCGCGCAGCTTGATCCAGTACTCCTGGAAGTGCACCACCCGCCGTCCGCTGGGCGACCTCTCCAAGTCGGGGTCGGCGATCACGACGTGGGTCTCCACGCGGTCGTCGGTCATCGGCAGGAGCCTCAGGCGGTCGCCGTACGCCGGGTGGAGCCAGCGCCGGGAGAGCGCCTCGGTCACCGCCGAGAGGGGATAGCCCGCCTCGAGCATCTGCGTCCGGACGAGATGGGTCGCCACGTCGCGGTCCCCGAGGCCGAACCACGTCGACTCCACGCCGTACGCCGTCAGCTCCTCGTTCACGTGCCAGGTCTCGTCGCGGCGGCCCCAGCCGCGCCCGGGGTCGATGCCGTCGCCGAGGGTGTACATCACCGTGTCGAGGTCGGGGCAGATCTTCAGCCCGTGCAGCCAGAGGTCATCGCCGGTGTTCGCGACGATGGTGACCTCGGCGTCGACGTCGACGCCCGGGAGGGCGCCGGTGGCGATGCCGTGGAGGAGCCCCTGGGTGAAGCGGGCTCCCCCGACGCCGCCGGACAGGACGGTGATGTGACGCATGGGACCAATGATGGGCCCTCGGGGCTTGTACCAGGCCATCTTGTACCAGAAGCTGGGCTTGACTTCGTGGAACGACAAGCATGTAATTCCTTCAGTGTTGTTCCGATCAGCACGGGTCGAGATCACGGGGCGAAAGGGCGACGGACCATGCGAGAGCTTTTCCTGCTCGAGCCAGACGCCGATGAGGGCGGCTGGCAGGAGCGTGCGCTGTGCGCACAGACCGATCCGGAGGCGTTCTTCCCCGAGAAGGGCGGCTCCACCCGCGAGGCCAAGAAGGTCTGCCAGACCTGCGAGGTCCGCGACGACTGCCTGGAGTCGGCGCTGATGAACGATGAGCGCTTCGGCATCTGGGGTGGGCTCTCCGAGCGCGAGCGCCGCAAGCTGAAGAAGCGCGCCGTCTGACCCCTCCCCGCTAGGGTCGGCTGCTGTGGATCGGTCGGTCGCCCTGGTGCTCGTCGCGCACGACGGGGCGCGATGGCTGCCGACGGTGCTCGACGGGATCGCCGCCCAGCGACGGGCGCCCGACCAGCTGATCGGCGTCGACACCGGCTCGCTCGACGGCAGCGCCGACCTGATCCGCGACGCGTTCGGGAGCGTCCTCGCGCTGAGCTCCTCGACCTCCTACCCCGACGCGCTGGCCCACGCGCTCGCGCACGCCGGCGACGGCGTGGACGGCGCCGACGGGCCCGAGTGGCTCTGGCTGCTGCACGACGACTCCACGCCGGACCCCGGCGCGCTGGAGACCCTGATGATCGCGGCGCACGAGTTCCCCGAGGCCGACCTGCTCGGCCCGAAGCTGCGCGAGTGGCCCTCGCTGCGCCGCCTGCTCGAGCTCGGCGTCACGATCTCCGGCACCGGCCGGCGCGAGACCGGCCTCGAGCGCGGCGAGTACGACCAGGGCCAGCACGACGAGATCCGGCGCGTGCTCGCGGTCAACACCGCCGGTCTGCTCGTCCGCCGCTCGGCGCTGGAGCGGCTCGGCGGCCTCGACCCCCAGCTGCCGATCTTCGGCAACGACATCGACCTCGGCTGGCGGGCCGCGCGCGCGGGGCTGACCACGCTGATCGTGCCGCAGGCCGTCGTCTTCCACGCCGAGGCGGCCCATCGCGGGCTGCGCCGGAGCGCGCTCACGGGGCGCCACACGCACTTCCAGGAGCGCCGGGCCGCGCTCTACACGCTGCTGGCCAACAGCCGGGCGCGGACGCTGCCGCTCCAGCTCGTCCGGATGCTGCTCGGCTCGCTGCTCCGCGTCGCCGGGCTGCTCGCCACGCGGCAGGGCGGCCGGGCCGCCGACGAGTTCGCCGCGTTGGTCTCGGTCTACGTCCGTCCGGGCGTCGTGCACCGGGCGCGGCGGGCGAGGCGCGAGCTCGACGCCGTTCCTCCCGCCGAGGTCCGGGCCCTGCTGGCGCCGTGGTGGCTGCCCTACCGGCACGGCCTCGACGTCGTCGGCGACCTCGCCTCGGCGGTGACCGACCAGGCGGCCGACGTCGCCGAGCGACGCCGGATCGCCGCCGCCGAGGCCGACCCGGCCTCCTTCGCAGCGCGCCGGCAGCGCAGCGCGCTCGACCCCGACGATCCGGACGACCCCTACAGCGAGGAGGGGATGCTGCGCGACACCGGCCTGGTCGCCCGCGTCGTCACCAACCCGGTCGCGCTGCTGCTGGCGCTCGCGGTGCTGCTCCTCCTCGCCGCCACGCGTACGGCGTGGGGGACCGCCGTCGGCGGCGGCCTGACCACGCCGCCCGGCGGTGTCGGCTCCTGGTGGGGTCTGGTGCTCGACTCCTGGCACCGCATCGGCCAGGGCACGGCGGTGCCCGCCTCGCCCTATCTCCTCCCGCTCACGCTGCTCGCCACCGTGCTCGGCGGCAAGCCGGCGCTGGCCGTGAGCGTCGTGCTCATCGGCGCCCCGCTGCTGGCACTGTGGGGCGCCTGGCGCCTGCTGCGCGTGCTCGGCCGGCTCCTCTCGATCGCCGGCGCGCCGCGCTGGCTCATCCTGTGGGGCGCGGTCGCGTGGGCGCTGGTGCCGCTGGCCTCCGGGGCGTGGAGCGACGGCCGCCTCGGCCCCGTGGTGGCGTCGGCGACGCTGCCCTGGCTCGCCCACGCCGCGCTCGGCTTCGCCGACCCGGAGCCCGAGCGCCGCTGGCGGGCCGCCTGGCGCGCGGGCCTCCTGCTGACCCTTGCCGTGGCCTTCACCCCGACCGCCTGGCTGATCTGCGCCCTGCTCGCCGCGGTCGTGGTGGTCGTGGCGCTCGTCCTGCTCCGGCTGCATCCGCGCCGGTCGATCTGGGGCCCGCCCGCGGTCGCGCTGGCCGTCCCGGTCTGCCTGCTGGCCGCGTGGTGGGTGCCCGCCCTGCGCCATGGCGCCGGGGTGTCGCTGCTCATGGACGCCGGACGGCCGCCGTCCCACGCGATCGCGGGCTGGCAGCTCGCGGTCGGTCGCCTGGGCGATCTCGGCGCGCCGTGGTGGATGGGCTCGGCGCTGCCCGTGCTGGCCGTCGTCGCGCTGGCGTCGGGCCGTGCCCGGATCCCCGTGCTCGCCTGCTGGCTGATCGGGGTCGTCGCGGGCCTGGTCGCGCTGGCGCTCTCGCCGGTCACCCTCCACGTCGGCGCCACCGCCGCGCCGGTGGGCACCGCCTTCCTCCTCGTCCTCGTGCAGGGCGCCGCGATCGTCGCGATCGTCCTCGGCGCGCAGGGCGCCCTCTCCTCGTCGCCCGGCGTGCGCGGCCTGCTCCGGATCGGGGTCGCCGTCCTGCTGGCCGCCGCCGCGCTCGTCCCGGTGGCGGGTGGGCTCGCGTGGGCCGTCACCGGAGACCACGGAGAGCTCGGCGACTCCGCGGCATCGGTCGTGCCGGCGTACATGCTCGAGGACGCCGAGCGCGGCGCCGCCCACGGCGTCCTCGTGCTGCGCGGCTCCGTCGCGGAGGGCGTGCGCTACGAGGTCGTGCGCGGAGACGGGATCACGCTCGGCGAGGACGAGATCCTCGCCCTGAGCACTCCGCCCGCGGCCTTCGACGCCTGCGTCCGGGACTTCGTGTCCCGGCCCGACGCCGGCACCGTCTCCGAGCTGGCCGGCAGCGGGATCCAGTACGTCGTCGCGACCTCTCCCGTCGACCCCGCCGTCGCCGCTGCGATCGACGCCACCGGCGGACTGTCGCAGGCGAGCCCCGAGTCGCGCGCCGCACGGGCCTGGCAGATCGACACACCGCCCTCGGCCGCGCGGCTCGCGGGGCCGACCGGCTGGCTGCGGTGGGCGCTCGTGGTGCTGCAGCTCGGCGGGCTGGTCGTGGTGATCGTCCTCGCCGCCCCCAGCGTGGGCCGGGATCGGAGGCGGTCGTGAGCAGGGCAGCGAGCAGGGTGGGCGGCCGGGCCCGTCGCCGGATCGACGTCACCGTGATCCTCGCGGTCGCGCTGCCCCTCCTCCTCGGGCTGGCGCTGGCCCTCACCCGTCCGCACGCCGCCCGGACCGTCCCGGCGGCGGCCTCCGAGGCGCCCCTGACCTCCGCCTCGGTCGTCTGCCCGGGCTCGATCGACGACACCACCGCGGCCTCGACCCTGACGATCGGCTCGGCCGCCGGCGGCGGGGCGACGGGATCGGCGACCGTGCGCACCGGCACCTCCTCCCGGACCGTGGACCTCCGGGACGGGCGCTCCAGCGACAGCGCGGGGTCGTCGGCGCCGACGGTGGTCACCGGCACGGGCGCCGTGGCTCCCGGGCTGCTCGCCGCGCTCGCCTCCGCCTCGCCGCTGACGGCCTGGGACTGCACCGTGCCGGTGGGCGACCAGTGGTTCACCGGCGTGGGCGCCGGGCCCACCCAGGCCTCCGTCGTCGAGCTGGTCAACCCCAACACCGGCCTCGCCGTCGTCGACATCGACGTGCTCAGCGACGAGGGCCTCCTCGACGTCCCCCAGCTGCGCGGCGTCTCCGTCCCGGCGGGGGAGGACACGCGGCTGGATCTCGGGGAGCTCGTGCCGCGCACCGGCGTGATGGCACTGCACGTCTCGGTGGTGCGCGGTCAGCTCGGCGTGGCGGTCCGCGACCGTGGCGAGCGGCTCGTCGGCGGTGTGTCCACCGAGGACTGGCTGGCGCCGCAGCCGAGCCCGTCGAGACGCAGCCTCATGCTCGGCCTGCAGCCCGGCTCGGGACGCCACACCCTCACCATCGCCAACGACGGCGACAGCCAGGTGGCCGCCGACCTCAAGCTCGTGACCGCCGACTCGACCTTCGCCCCCGACGGCCTCGACCCCATCCAGGTCCCTCCGCACTCGGTGGTCGAGACGGTCCTCGACGACACCCTCGCCGGCTCGGTCGCGACCGGAGCCGTCGGCCTCGAGGTCGAGGCCGACGGTCCGGTCACGACCTCGCTGCGATCGGTGGTCCACGGCGACCTGTCCTTCCTGGTCCCGGGCGAGCCCGTCGCCGGGGACACCACGCTGCTCGTCCCCGGCGGCGGGCAGGACGGGGAGAAGACCTCGGCCCGCCTCCTGCTCGGCGGCGCGAGCGCCGTCGGCGTCGCGACGGTCACGGCCCGCGACGCCCGCGGCGCGACGCTGCTCACCGAGCGGATCTCCCTCGGCCCCGACAAGGCCCCGTCCCTCGACCTCCCGTCCGGCGCCACGTCGGTCGAGGTGGTCCCCTCCCGGACGTCGGTCCAGGGCGCGATCCTGGTCACCGGGCCGGACGCCGGCTCCGCCGTCGTACGGCTGAGGGAGCTGGAACGCACCGGCTCCGTCCCGCACATTTCCTTCGGCCCCTGAGGGCAGGGTCACCCTCTGCTGACCGCCAGGACCAAGGAGCCGTCGAAGGTCGGCTGCGTGCGCAGGTGGCCGTGCGTGTGGTCCCAGGTGCCGTCGGCCAGGTTCGCCCGGATCCGGGGGTCAGAGGCCTTCGCGCAGGTAGAGGTCACGCAACAGGCCGATCTCGCCCCCGTGATGCGTGACCTCGCTGAGGGCGTGCAACGCGAGCTTCAGATACCGCTCATCGGCCCAACCGCCAGGCCCGAAGCCCATCGGTGCCAGCAGGCGCTTATCGCCGAGGGCCGCGATACGAGAGACGAAGCGCTCCCAGTCTTCGGCGAGCGCTTGGACACCGTCCTTCGCAGTCCCTGGCCACGCTAGGCGGTCGCCGAAGTCTGGGACGTCCCGGAAGAAGTGGATCACGTAGCCTCGCAGACAGCCGGTGCCAATGTGCATGATGCGCCAGGCGATGGTCGTGACGGGGTCTGGCACACCTGGGACCGACTCGGGGAACAGTTCATCGACGCCGAAGCTGCCGTCCTTGCCGGGTCGGATGTTGAGGCTGTCGTCGGCAGGCTCCCACAGGTACTCAGCGTCGGTGAGGCCCTCAAGACGGCCGAACAGCCGGGATCGTACGCCTTCGAAAGTCGTGAGCAGGTCGCGGGTGACGGGGTTGGGCACGTCAACTCCAGTGGTCGCATTGGTGGGGGCGCTGATGAATAGATTTCGACAACTGAGTAGATCTCGACAACGACAAACCTACTGTCGACCACGGCAAACGCAGCGGTCGGCTGCAACGACCAGTACATGCGGTGGATCCCGCCCGAGCTGCCGTCGATCAGAACCGGGACGCTCACCATCCGGTAGCTCGTTAGGTTGTCGTCGGCGTTGTGTCGTCGAGTTCTCTCCGCGCACAGTCGCGCAGGTCGGCGGAGCCAGCTCGCCCACCGAGGGCTCCCACAGTCGAAGGGTGTCCGTAGGCGGCTGCCCCGGATCGAGAGCGCCCTCCTCAATTCGTTCAAGCAGGTCAGTTGCTCGCGCGACGCTCGATCTCCCATCGAATCTCTGCTGATCCAGTCGTGAAAGGACCATCAGGCCCGATTGGAAAAGTCCGCTGCATCTCGGCACCGGTGGAATCGCGCTGTTGTGCCGGCTTGCGATTGATGGTAGACTCGGCGAAACAATTAATCACCACGCCGACTCGGGAAGGAACGTGGACATGACTCTGTATGACAACACCGCCGACAGCATCGACACGCTCACCACCGAACTCCGTGACCTCGAAACCCAAAAGGCCCAGATCGAAGCCCGCCAAGCGATGCTTGCTTTGGAGTTGGACCGGCAGATGCGCCAGATCGCAGCGTCGCGTGGTGAGCCTGCTGCCCGGCAAGGACGCGGTGTGCCTGAAGCCATCGCTGCTGCACGCCGGATCGCTCCCACCGCGGGCCGGGTCGCGCTGGCGACCGCGAAACGCGTCCACCAGATGCCCCACCTCGCCAAGGCATGGGCTGCCGGGGACTTGAGTGAGGCCAAGGTCATCGCGATCACCCGCGAAACCATCGACCTCGACCCCACCGACGTACGCCGCCTGGATACACGTCTCGCGCAGAAGACTGGTCTGGGGGAGTTGGCGGCGAAGAAGCTCGCCCACACCACCCGCCGGATCGCACTCGAACTAGATGCCGAGACCGTGGAAAGCCGCCGCGAACGCGCCGTCGGAGACCGACGCGTCACCATCAGGGCCACCGACACCGGCGACGCCATGGCCTGGCTCCACGCGCTGTTGCCCGTCGAGCAAGCCGCAGCAGTCAAGACCGCCCTCGACGCAGCAGCCGACACCCTCGTCGCAGCGGGAGTCGCGACCAGCAAGAGCCAAGTCCGGGCCGACACCCTTGTCGCTCGGGTCACCGGGTCCGATGCTCTCGGGATCGACCAACCCGACCACGCCATCGCGTTGAACGTGATCATGACCGACCAGACGCTCCTCACCGGCTCCGATGCTGAGCCGGCTTGGCTGACCGGGTTCGGACCCATCCCCGCCACCCTGGCCCGTGACCTCGTCCACCGCGGCACCAGCACCCGGGTCACCGGGAAGATGCGGTCTACGCTCCGCAGGCTCTACACCCACCCCGACACCGGCCAGTTGGTCGCGATGGACTCCAAAGCCAGGACGTTCCCCAAGGCGCTCGCCGAGTTCATCCGGCTACGGGATCAACTCTGCGCCACACCTAGCTGTGGTGCCCCCATCGCGCACATCGACCACATCACCGACTGGGCGAATGGCGGTGAGACCACCGCCGACAACGGGCAAGGCCTCTGCGCTCAATGCAACTGGGCCAAACAATCACCAAGCTTCGCCCCGCCGACTGGCAGCCCGCCCGCACTGACTCGACCCCAGGGGAAGCCGCGACGACCCCTCACCCTGGAGATCTACCGCCAGTATCCCGATCTCGAACTGGTCTACGAACGCGCCGCCTGACCGAAACAATGGCCCATGCCGTCCACCAACCCGTGGCTCCACGGACCCGCCCCGGAACGCGAACTCCCGCGCGACCAGCTCGAAGAGCGGATCCTCAACCTTCTGTCGACCCAGAACCTCGCCGTCGTGGCGACGATCAATGCCGACGGTAGTCCGAGCGCGACGCCGGTGCGCTACGGCAGCCTTGGGTTCGAGGTCTTCTACACGAGTTGGAACGCCTCGGTGAAGTCGCGCAACCTCCGTCGAGATCCGCGCATCTCGGCGGGCATCGTGTCACCGCTGGTCGGCCTCGCCAGCAGCCGAGGCGCCCAGTTGTTCGGCACTGCACGCACCCTCGAGCGCGACGATCCGGAGGCCGACCGCTACTGGGAGACCTTCCGCTGGCAGGCCGATCACGTCGAACGGGGCCGCGCCATCGATGATCCGCCCCGCGATCCACTGACGGTCATCACGCCCTCGCGGATCCTCTACACCGAGCACTGGCTGCGACGCTCAGGCTTCGCTCCGCGGCAGACCTGGCGTCCGGACCGAGCTCAACTCTGAAAACCGCGTTGCCGCGTCGGACGACGTCATCGACGTCCGCGCGCTGCACGTCGGGATCACTCGGTCTCGTAGCGCGCGTCGATCACCGACGGCTCCACGTTGAGCAGCTCGGCGACCTGCTCGACCACCACGGTCAGCAGCAGGGCCTCGAGGTCGGCGCGGGTCTCGCTGCGGTGCTCGATCGGGCGCCGGAAGAGCACCAGCCGGGTCGGCCGGCCGCCGGTGCCGCGCACCAGCGAGGAGAGCGGCACCTGGTCCACCGACCAGTCGTCCGGGACGAGGGGAGCGTCCTCGACGGCGTACTCCACCAGGCCGAGCCGCGAGGCCCAGCGCTCGTCGATCTCGCTCACGATCCCGAGCGCGAGGTCGTCGAAGCGCTCGCGGTCGGTGCGGAGCTCGGGCACGCCGGGCACCCGCGGCATCACCGACGGACCGCGCGCCCCGCGACCGCGACGATCCCGTGTCCTGCTCACCTGAGCGAGCCTAGCCAGGAAAAGCCCGGCGACGGGGTAACGTCCCCGATCGTGAGTCAAGGGGCCATGATCGCGCGGCGCTGCTCGCGCACGGCCTGCACCCGGCCCGCGGTGATGACGCTGACCTATGTCTACGCCGACCAGACCGCCGTGCTCGGCCCGCTCGCGATCCACGCCGAGCCGCACGCCTACGACCTCTGCTCGGAGCACTCCGAGCGGCTCTCCGCGCCGCGCGGCTGGGAGGTGCTGCGGCTCTCCACGGTGCCCGCCGAGCCGGAGCCGACCAACGACGACCTCCTGGCACTGGCCGACGCCGTCCGGGAGGCCGGACGGGTGCCCTCGGCGCCGGCTCCCACGCCCGAGCCGGGGCTCGCCGGCGTACGCGAGTCGCGCCGCCACGGCCACCTCCGGGTCCTCACCACCGACTAGGCACAGCCTGGTTCACGGGCTGGCCGACGTGGGTAGGGTTCGGCGTATGGGAAGCCCATCGAGCGAGACCGTCAACGCCGTCTTCAAGGCCTACGACGTCCGGGGCACCGTCCCCGACCAGATCGACGAGGATCTCGCCCGCGCCACCGGCCGCGCGTTCGTCGAGGTCGTGGGCAACCCGGAGAGGATCGTCATCGGCTACGACATGCGGCCCTCCTCGCCCAGCCTCGCGCAGGCGTACGCCGAGGGCGCGACGACCGCGGGCGCCGACGTCGTCATCATCGGGCTCTGCTCGACCGACGAGCTCTACTTCGCCAGCGGCCACCTCGGCATCCCGGGCGTCATGTTCACCGCCAGCCACAACCCGGCGCAGTACAACGGGATCAAGCAGTGCCGCGCCTTCGCCGCTCCCGTCGGTATGGAGTCGGGCCTCGCCGAGATCCGCGACCTGGTCCTCTCCGGCGACTTCGCCGAGCCCGCCGCGACGCCGGGCGAGATCACCGAGCAGGACCTCCTCGACGCCTACGTCGACCACCTCCTCACCCTTGCCCCCGTCAAGGGCCGCCCGCTCACGGTCGTCGCCGACGCCGGCAACGGCATGGCCGGCCACACCGCTCCGGCCGTCTTCGTGAAGCTCCCCGACATCGAGCTCATCGACCTCTACTTCGACCTCGACGGCACCTTCCCCCACCACGAGGCCAACCCGATCGAGGCCGCCAACCTGGTCGACCTCCAGGCCAAGGTGCGCGAGACCGGAGCCGACGTCGGCCTCGCCTTCGACGGCGACGCCGACCGCTGCTTCCTCGTCGACGAGCGCGGCGAGCTGGTCAGCCCCTCCACCCTGACGGCGCTGATCGCGACCCGCGAGCTCGGCAAGGACCCCGGAGCGAGCGTGGTCCACAACCTCATCACGAGCCGCGCTGTCCCCGAGATCGTGCGGGAGAACGGCGGCACCCCGGTCCGCACGCGCGTCGGCCACTCCTTCATCAAGGCGGTCATGGCCGACACCGACGCCATCTTCGGAGGCGAGCACTCCGGCCACTTCTACTTCCGCGACTTCTGGCGGGCCGACTCCGGCATGCTCGCCGCCCTGCACGCGCTGGCCGCGCTCGCCGAGGCCGACGTCCCGCTGAGCGAGCTGCTGGCGCCGTACGAGCGCTATCCGCTCTCGGGCGAGATCAACTCCACCGTGACCGACGCGCCGGCGGTCCTCGCGCAGCTCGAGGCGCACTTCGGCGCGCAGGAGGGGGTCGAGCTCGACCACCTCGACGGCCTCACCGTCTCCAGCCCCGACTGGTCCTTCAACGTCCGCTCCTCCAACACCGAGCCGCTGCTGCGGCTCAACGCCGAGGGTAAGGACGTGGCCACGATGGAGGCCGTCCGCGACGAGGCGCTGGCGATCATCACCGGGGACGCGCAGTGAGCGCGACCCTCGGCCTGGACCCGAAGCTCCTCGAGATCATCGTCTGCCCCGAGTGCCGCGGCGACCTCGCCGGGGTCGAGGAGACGGCCTTCGAGGGCGCGGACGGCGAGCTGGTCTGCCAGGGCACGTGCGGCTACGCCTATCCCGTCAAGGACGGCATCCCCGTCCTGCTCGTCGACGAGGCGAGACGCCCGGCCTGATGTACTTCGACGAGGCGCGACTCGACGACGAGTCGGTGCTGTCCCTGGCCGACCTGCGCCTGCGGGGCCTCGCCGAGTCCGGCGCCCGCGTACGCCGTGAGGCCGGCGCCCTCGACGAGGTGGCCGCCCGCGCGCACGAGCGCTACGCCGGACGCCCGC
>NZ_JASGDD010000090.1:0-35510 GCF_047607365.1 Nocardioides sp.
GCCGTCGGTCGGCGCGGCCGACCTCGCGACCCACCGGGGCGAGCCCGACCTCGTGGTCTCGACGATCCCCGCCACCGCGCAGCTCCCGGCGCTCGTCGAGGAGTGGGGCTCGGCTCCGGTCCTCTTCGAGGTCACCTACGACACCTGGCCGACGCCGCTGGTCGCGGCCGCCGAGCAGATGGGGAGTGTCGTGGTCTCGGGGCTCGACCTGCTCGTGCACCAGGCGGCTCTCCAGTTCGAGTCGTTCACCGGCCACGCCGCCCCGCTCGACGCGATGCGCGCCGCCGGCGAGGCGGCCCTCGCCGAGCGCTTCGGAGCCTAGGCCGTGCCGTGCTGCCCGCGTTGATCTGCGCCCTCCTCGGCGCTGTCGCCGGGCTCGTGGCGCCGCGCCTGATCGCGACGACGCCGGACATCGTGCCGGACGCGGCGGAGGACCCCGACGACTTCCCCGAGCTCGTGCCGTTCGCGGAGGTCGGAGCCCGGCGCGGGGTGCGCGTCGGATCGGTCGTGGCCGGGGCGGTCGCCGCCGGCGTACTCGGCGCCGTGTTCGGCCTCTCCTGGGGCACCGGCCTGCTGCTCGTCGCGATCCCGTTCGCCATCGCGCTCGCGGTGATCGACTACGTCACGTGGTTCCTGCCCAACCGGCTCATCGCGCCCGCCGCGCTGAGCGTGGCCGTGATCGTGGTCGCCGCCGCCGTCGCCCTCGGCCATCCGGCGATCGTGGCGCACGCCGTGATCGGGGCGCTCGGGATGGGCGGCTACTACGGCCTCCTCTGGCTGATCAGCCCCCGGATCATGGCCCTCGGCGATGTCAAGCTCGGCGCGCTGATCGGGCTCACGCTCGGCCCGTGGGGCCTCGCCGCCACGGTCCTGGGGCTGCTGGCCGCCGGCGTCGTGAGCCTGCTGGCGCTTCCGGCCATGCGACTGCTCGGCAACACCCGCAACCAGGGCGGCACGCGGGGCGCGCTGAGGGCCCACGTGCCGTTCGGGCCGTCGATGCTCGTCGGCGCGTGGCTCGCCCCGCTCCTCGCCCGAGCGCTGGGCGTGGTCTGAGCCCGGCAGCCCGGCATGGGAGGATGGGGCCCATGTTGCGTTGGCTGACCGCGGGCGAGTCCCATGGCCCGTCCCTCGTCGCGATCCTCGAAGGTCTCCCGGCTCACGTCCGGGTCACCTCCCAGGACGTCGCCGACTCCCTCGCCCGCCGCCGGCTCGGCTACGGCCGCGGCGCCCGGATGAAGTTCGAGCAGGACCAGGTCACCTTCACCGGCGGCGTCCGGCACGGCGAGACGCAGGGCGGTCCGATCGCGATCGAGGTCGGCAACACCGAGTGGCCCAAGTGGGAGACGGTCATGTCCGCCGACCCGGTGGCCGCCGACGTGCTCGCCGGCCAGGCCCGCAACGCGCCGCTCACCCGCCCGCGTCCGGGCCACGCCGACCTCGTCGGGATGCAGAAGTACGGCTTCGACGACGCCCGGCCGATCCTCGAGCGCGCCTCCGCCCGCGAGACCGCCGCCCGCGTCGCGCTCGGACGCGTCGCCTCGAACTTCCTCGAGCAGGCCGTCGGCGCCCGCATCGTCTCCCACGTCCTCGAGATCGGCGGAGTGCGTACGCCGGGCGCCGACCTCCCGACGCCTGTCGACGTGGCGCGCCTGGATGCCGACCCCGTGCGCGTGCTGGACCCCGACGGCTCCAAGCTGATGGTCGAGCGCATCGACGAGGCCCACAAGGACGGCGACACCCTCGGCGGCGTCGTCGAGGTGGTCGTCTACGACCTGCCGCCCGGCCTCGGCTCGCACGTCCACTGGGACCGCCGCCTCGACGCTCGCCTCGCCGGCGCCCTCATGGGCATCCAGGCCATCAAGGGGGTGGAGCTCGGCGACGGCTTCGAGCTCGCCGCGACGCCGGGCAGCAGGGCGCACGACGAGATCGTCGCCACCTCCGAGGGCATCCGCCGCACCAGCGGCCGCAGCGGCGGCACCGAGGGCGGCATGTCCACCGGCGAGGTGCTGCGCGTGCGTGCCGCGATGAAGCCCATCGCCACGGTTCCCCGTGCGCTGCGCACCGTCGACACCGCGACCGGCGAGGAGGCGGTGGCCCACCACCAGCGCTCCGACGTCTGCGCCGTCCCGGCGGCCGGCGTCGTCGCCGAGGCCATGGTCGCGCTCGTGCTCGCCGACGCCGTGCTGGAGAAGTTCGGCGGCGACTCGGTCGCCGAGGTCGCCCGCAACCACCGGTCCTACCTCGACACGCTCACCCCACGGTGAGGCTCCGATGACGCGGCCGGCGACCGGTCCGCGCGTCGTCCTCGTCGGGCCGATGGGTGCGGGCAAGACCACGGTGGCCGCCCTGCTCGCGGAGCGCTGGGGGGTCGGCGTGCGCGACACCGACGCCGACGTCGAGGCCCGCGCCGGCAAGCCGGTCCCGGAGATCTTCGTCGACGACGGCGAGCCGCGGTTCCGCGAGCTGGAGCGCGGGGCGGTGGCCGCCGCGATCGCCGAGCACGACGGCGTACTCGCCCTCGGGGGAGGCGCCGTCCTCGCCCCGGAGACGCAGCGCCTCCTCGCGGGCCGCACCGTGGTCTTCCTGCGCGTGGGCCTCGCCGACGCCGTCGCCCGCGTCGGCCTGGGCACCGGCCGGCCGCTGCTGCTCGGCAACGTGCGGGCGCGGGTCAAGCAGCTCCTCGACGAGCGCACCCCGACCTACGAGGCGGTCGCCACCCTGATCGTGGACACTGACGGACGCACGCCCGAGGACGTGGCGGCGCGGATCATCGAGGAGCTGGACGAGAAATGACCACCACCGTTCATGTCGGGGGCGCGTCGCCGTACGACGTGCTCATCGGGCGCGACCTGCTCGACCGGCTGCCGGGCATCCTCGGCGACTCCGTCGAGCGCGTCGCCCTCCTGTACGCCGGCGAGCTGGGCGAGCAGGCCGAGCTGGTCGCCCAGGCGCTGCAGGATCACTACGACGTCCACGCCTTCGGCCTGCCGTCGGGGGAGCGGACCAAGACCTACGACATCGTCGTGCAGTGCTGGGAGGCGCTCGGCGAGCTCGGCTTCACCCGCTCCGACGCGATCGTCACCTTCGGCGGCGGCGCGACCACGGACATGGGCGGCTTCGTCGCCGCCACCTGGCTGCGCGGGGTGCGGGTGGTGCACGTCCCGACCACGCTGCTCGCGATGGTCGACGCCGCGGTCGGGGGCAAGACGGGCATCAACACCGGCTCGGGGAAGAACCTCGTGGGCTCCTTCCACGAGCCGGCCGGGGTGATCTGCGACCTCGCCACCCTGGAGACGCTGCCGCGCGAGGAGTTCGTCGCCGGGCTGGGCGAGGTGGTCAAGTGCGGCTTCATCGCGGACCCCGAGATCCTGCGGCTGATCGAGGAGACCGACGCCGACGACCTCACCCCCGACTCCCCGGTCACCGCCGAGCTGATCGAGCGGGCGATCCGGGTCAAGGTCGACGTCGTCGTCGCCGACCTGAAGGAGACCGGCGGGGCCGACGGGCACCCCGGGCGCGAGGCGCTCAACTATGGCCACACGCTCGCGCACGCGATCGAGAAGCACACCGACTACGCGATCCGGCACGGAGAGGCCGTCGCGATCGGCTGCATCTACGTCGCCGAGCTCGCCCGCCTCGCCGGCCGGCTGGACGAGGAGACCGCGGCGCGGCATGCGACGGTCTTCGCCAAGGCCGGCCTGCCGACCGGGTTCGGCGGCGCGGAGTTCGACGACCTCATCGGCGCGATGCGGGTGGACAAGAAGGCGCGCGGCTCGGTGCTCCGCTTCCTCGTCCTCGACGGCCTCGCCCGCCCCGGCATCCTCGCCGGCCCGGACGAGGAGCTGCTCCGTGAGGCGTTCGCGGTGGTGTCGCGGTGACCGGGCGGGCGGAGTCCCCGGTTAACCGGGGACTCGGGAACTTCTCGGCCGGCGCGCTGGCCCAGAAGTTCCCCACCCGGCCGGGTGGTGTGACCTGTGTGACGGGTGGGCGGGTGCGATGACGACCGTCCTGGTGCTCAACGGGCCCAACCTCGGGCGCCTCGGGCGCCGGCAGCCCGAGATCTACGGCACGACCACCTACGCCGAGCTGGCCGAGCAGTGCGTCGCCTGGGGCGCCGAGCTCGGGCTCGAGGTCGAGGTGCGCCAGACCAACTGGGAGGGCGCGATGGTCGACTGGCTCAACGCCGCCGCCGACGAGGGCATCCCCGTCGTGCTCAACGCCGCCGCCTGGACCCACTACTCGTACGCCGTCTACGACGCCTGCGCCCAGCTGACCGCCCCGCTCGTCGAGGTCCACCTCTCCGACCCGTCCGCCCGGCCCGAGGAGTGGCGGCACGCCTCGGTGGTCTCGCCCCACGCGCGTGCGGTCGTCGCGGGCGAGGGCGTCCTCGGCTACCGTCGCGCGCTCGGCGTGATCGCGTCCTCGCTCGCCTAGAGCACCACCTAACAGTGCCCTGAGAGTTCCGCGCGGGCGGTGACGGCGGCTCGGGCAGCCGCGATACTGCTCTCCGTGACCCAGGTGACCCAGCTGCGACGTGCCGACGGCTCCGCGATGAGGGTGCTGGTGGTCGACGACGAGGACACGCTCGCCGAGCTGCTGTCGATGGCCTTCCGGCACGAGGGCTGGGAGGTCCAGGTGGCCCACGACGGGCCCGGCGCGCTGCGCGCCGCCCGGGACTTCCGCCCCGACGTCACCGTCCTCGACGTGATGATGCCGGGGTACGACGGCCTCGAGGTGCTCCGCCGGATGCGCGGCGCCTCGATCACCGCCCCCGTGCTCTTCCTCTCCGCCCGCGACGCCGTCAAGGACCGCGTCGCCGGCCTCACCGCCGGGGGCGACGACTACGTCACCAAGCCGTTCAGCCTCGAGGAGGTGGTGGCGCGGGTGGGCGGCATGCTGCGCCGCGTCGCCGCGGGGGCCGAGGGGATCGACTCGGTGATCAGGGTGGGCGACCTGGCCCTCGACGGGGACAGTCGCGAGGTCTCGCGCGGGGATCAGTCCATCGACCTGACCGCGACCGAGTTCGAGCTGCTGCGGTGCCTCATGCAGAACCAGCGGCGCGTGATGTCCAAGGCCGAGCTCCTCGACCGGGTCTGGAACTACGACTTCGGTGGCCAGACCAACGTCGTCGACCAGTACATCTCCTACCTGCGCCGCAAGATCGACGCCGGCCGCTCCCCGATGATCCACACGGTGCGCGCGGTCGGCTACGTCATCAAGCCGGCCGAATGAGGATCGTGCGGCGAGGTCGCGGTCCCGCGCTGGCGGGACGGCGACGATCGCTGCGGCTGCGACTGGTGGTCGTGCTGGTCTCGCTCCTCGCGGTGGTCTCGGCGCTGGTCGGCACGATCACCGCGCTGGCCCTCCACGGCTTCCTCATCGACCGCCTCGACGCCTCGCTCATCGCCGCGGAGAGCCGCTCGAACCGGGCCGACCGCCCTCCCGACGACGGCGGCGGCCCGGGCGGCCCCCAGGGCGCTGACCAGGGCGGTGACCAGGGCTCCGACCAGGGCTCCGACCAGGGCGGAGGCCAGGGCGACGGGAGCGGAGCTCCCGGCGGCGCCACCCCCTCCGACGGGAGCCAGTTCCTGCTCGCGCCGGGCCAGGCGACGGGGACGTTCGGCGCCCGCATCGTGCGCGGGAAGGTCACCCAGGTGGGCGTTCTCCGAGACGACGGCTCCGTCGGCACGGTCTCGGTCTCCGACGCCACGCTCCTCGCCGTGCCGACCGACGACCGCCCGCACACCGTCCGGCTCGGGGACCTCGGCGACTTCCGCGTCGTCGCCAGCTCGTCCCCGGGCGGCAACGTGCTCATCACCGGGCTGCCCATGGACAGCGTCCGGCGGGTCATCCTCCAGCTGGTCGCGATCGGTGCCGCGGTCGCCTTCGGCGCCATCGTGGTCGCCAGCCTCGTCGGCGCGATCATCGTCCGTCGTACGCTCCGTCCTCTCCAGCGGGTGGCGGCGACGGCCGAGCGGGTCAGCGAGCTGCCGCTGTCCCGCGGCGAGGTGGCGATCACCGACCGCATCGCCCAGGAGGACGTCGACGACCGGACCGAGGTCGGCCAGGTCGGCAGCTCGTTCAACCGGCTCCTCGACCACGTCGACCGGGCGCTCAAGGAGCGCCACGAGAGCGAGACCAAGGTCCGCCAGTTCGTCGCCGACGCCAGTCACGAGCTGCGTACGCCGCTGGCGGCCATCCGCGGGTACGCCGAGCTGACCCGCCGGATGCGCGACGAGGCTCCGCCCCAGATCGCCTACGCGATGGGGCGGGTGGAGTCGGAGGCGGCCCGGATGACCACCATGGTCGAGGACCTCCTCCTCCTCGCTCGCCTGGACACCGGGCCCGAGCTGGTCATGGAGCCGGTCGACCTCACGCACCTCCTCCTGGACGTCGTCAGCGACGCCATCGCCAGCGAGCCGGGACATCGATGGCGGACCGACCTGCCGGAGGAGCCGGTCATCGTCGCCGGCGACGCCCACAGCCTGCACCAGGTCTTCGCCAACCTCCTGGCCAACGCCCGGGTGCACACCCCGATGGGGACCACCGTGACGACGCGGCTGGAGCGGACCGGTCCCGCGAGCGCCACGGTGAGCATCGTGGACGACGGCCCCGGCATCCCCGCGGAGGTGCTCCCGAGCGTGTTCGAGCGGTTCGCGCGGGGCGAGGCCTCCCGCAGCCGCGCGAAGGGGAGCACCGGCCTGGGCCTGGCGATCGTGTGGGCCATCGTCGACGCCCACGGCGGCACGGTGAGCGTGAGCAGCCGGCCCGGGGAGACCGCCTTCACGGTCACGATGTGATCTGCGTAACACATTCCTGCCGGACGCGTTATCGTGACCGGGCCCTTAGTGTGACGAGTGTCACGGGCACACTGCGGAAGGTGGGGATATGCAGGGGATGGTGCCGTTCGTCGGGCTGATCGGCGTCGACTTCGAGGAGCTGACGGGGCTCTCCAAGTTCACGATCGAGCTGATCACGTTTCCGATCTTCTCGGCGTTCGCCGGAGTGATCACCAACTGGACCGGCGTGTGGATGCTCTTCGCGCCGCTCCACTTCGCCGGCTTCCGGTGCCCGGGGGCGAAGACGGTCTACGCCTTCCTGCCGCGCAAGCTCCAGGTGCTCCCGATCTGGGCGCCCAACCCCAACGGCGAGGGGATGCTCCTCGGCTTCCAGGGCTTCATCCCCGCGCGAGCCGAGCGGATGGCGTCCATCTGCGTCGACAAGGGCCTGTCCCGCCTCGGCAGCGTCCGCGACTTCATGCAGGAGCTCGACCCGGTGCAGATCGCGGAGACGTTCGCGCTCCACGCCATCCCGGAGCTGCGCAACATGACCGACGAGGTGATGCGGCGCGAGCACCCCGAGCTCTGGGCCCAGCTGCCGCAGCAGTTCAAGGAGGTCGTCTACCAGCGCGTCGAGCAGCGCGCGCCCGAGATCGCCAACCACGCGATGATGGCGATCGAGGAGCACGTCGACGACCTGATCGACATCAAGCTGCTCGCCGTCGCCAAGATGCGCGAGCACCCCGAGATCCTGAAGAACATCATCTACGACCTCGGCTCCAAGGAGCTGAAGATGATGGTCTGGATCGGGCTCTGGATGGGCTTCCCGTTCGGTCTGCTGCTCGCCCTGGTCGTGCACTTCTCGCACCACATCCCGGTGCTCTCGCTCCTGCCGAGCTGGCTGATCATCCTGTCCGGGGCGTCCCTCATCGGCATCGTGGTGAACATCATCGCCATCAAGATGGTCTTCGAGCCCGCGGACCCGGCGCCGCGCTGGCGCTACCTGTGGGGCCAGGCCGCCTTCGCCAAGCGGCAGCACGAGGCCGCCGCGAGCTTCGGGCACTCGCTGGCCTACGAGATCATCACGATGCCCAACATCATCAACGACCTGCTCTACGGCCCGCGCTCGGACAAGACGCGCGTCATCGTCGAGAAGATCATGATGCCGGAGGTGGACGCGATCGTGGGGCCTGCGCGCGCGGTGGTCCGCGCCGCGGTCGGCGGCACGGAGTTCAAGGCGATCCGAGCCGGGACCGCGGGGGCGGCGCTCGACTTCGCCCCCCGGATCCTCGAGGACGTCGACTTCACGCAGCGGCAGGCGGAGAAGATCGACGAGTTCTGCACGACCAAGCTGCGGGAGCTGCCACCCGAGGAGTTCATGGAGATGCTGTACTCGGCGGTGGAGCAGGACGCCTGGCTGCTCTACGCGCACGGTGGTCTCCTCGGCGTCCTCGTGGGCGTCCTGCACCTCATCATCTTTGGAGCATGAGCATGGCCATCGGACTGCCCGGTCGTCCCGGGCGCAAGGACATCGACCTTCCGTCGGAGATCGACCTCCCCTCCACGAGCCTGACGCTGCTCGGCGCGGTGAAGGCCGCGCCGCGGACCATCGTCACGGCGACGGTCCTCGCGCGGATCGGCGGCTCGATGGTGGTGCGCGGCGCCACCTGGGCGACCAGGGGCGGGGTGAGCACGGCGACCGAGATCGCCCGCGAGGTCGCCTCCGGCTCGCCGATCATGGAGGTCGTCGACCGGCAGATCGAGACCTTTCGCTGGGGTGCGCTCCAGATCCTCGGGATCGAGGACTCCGCCGACGACCACTCGGGTCCGAGCCTGCGCAGCCGTCACACGCCCGAGGACCTGCGGGCTCGCGGCGACCGCCTGCTGCGCTCCTCGGCCGACGCCGTGCGCTCCGAGAACGAGCACCCCGCGTTCGCCCGCATCCTCGACGAGCTCCTGCCCGACGAGGCCCGGATCATGCGGTTCATGGCCAAGGCGGGACGCCAGCCGTCGATCGACGTGCGCACCAAGACGCCGTTCAATGTCGGCTCGGAGCGCGTCAAGGGCGGCATCAACCTGATCGCCGAGATGGCCGGCTGCACCTATCCCGAGCGTGGCAACGACTATCTCGGGAACCTCGGCCGGCTCGGGCTCATCCTCTTCTCGGCCGAGTCGGTGGAGGACCAGCGCCGCTACTCGTTCCTCGAGGCCCAGCCGGTCACGGCCGAGGCGCTCGCGAGCGTCCGCAAGGCCTACACCGTCTACCGCTCGATCAGCATCTCGGGCTTCGGCAAGCACTTCGTCGACGTCTGCTTCAGTGTCGAAGATTACGATGCCGGTGGTTGGGTGCGCGATGTCCGCTGATGCATACTCGAAGTATGCGACATACCGAAAGTACGGAACGTACAGCACGTACGGCCACTCTGGAGCGCGACCCGAGGGGGGTTCTGCACAGCATGTCTGAGGAACTGAGCAACATCGTCGAGCACGTGGACGAGGTCGTCGAGAGCGCGGCCAAGAGCGCCATGTCGACCAAGGTCGGCGCGGGCGTCGGCATGGCGGTCATCAGCGTCGTCGCGGCCGGCATCCTCGCCCGCCGCAAGCGCAATCGGGCCAAGTCGGCCCCGTCGGCCGGATCCTGAGCGGCCTCGGGCGTCCCGCCCGCGCCGACTGCGCCGTTCGGTCGATCCGCCGGTAGGATCGCCCCTCGTGGCTACTACGAACGACCTCAAGAACGGCATGGTCCTCAACATCGACAACGGTCTGTGGCAGGTCGTCGAGTTCCAGCACGTGAAGCCGGGCAAGGGCCCCGCCTTCGTCCGGACCAAGCTCAAGAACGTCGAGTCGGGCAAGAACGTGGACAAGACCTTCAACGCCGGCACGAAGGTCGAGACCGCGACGGTCGACCGCCGGACGTTCTCCTACCTCTACAACGACGGCACGTCGTACGTCTTCATGGACGTCGCCGACTACGACCAGATCGAGGTGGACCCGGCGATCGTCGGCGGCGCCGCCGACTTCCTCCTGGAGAACCAGGAGGTCATCGTGGCGACCAACGAGGGCCGCGTCCTCTTCATCGAGCTCCCGGCCAACGTCGAGCTCGTGGTGACCTACACCGAGCCCGGCGTCGTCGGCGACTCCGCCACCGGCCGCACCAAGCCGGCGACGCTGGAGACCGGCGCCGAGATCCAGGTCCCGCTCTTCATCGAGCAGGGCGAGAAGATCAAGGTCGACACCCGCGAGGGCGGCTCGTACCTCTCCCGGGTCAAGGGGTGACCTTGGCATCGCAGCCCGGCCACGCCGGACAGCCCACCGCTCGTTCCAAGGCGCGCAAGCGGGCTCTCGACCTCCTCTTCGCGGCCGAGCAGCGGGGCGTCGGCCCCGTCGAGCTGCTCGACCAGGCGATCGCCGACGGCGAGGGCCCGGGCAACGCCTACACCTCGACGCTCGTGCGGGGTGTCGTGGCCGAGCAGGCCCGGATCGACGAGCTGCTGACGACGTACTCGACCGACTGGTCGCTCACCCGGATGCCGGCCGTGGACCGCAACGTCCTGAGGCTCGGCGTCTGGGAGCTGCTCCACTCCGAGGACGTGCCCGAGCACGTCGCGATCAGCGAGGCGATGCAGCTCGTCCGCGACCTCTCGACCGACGAGTCGCCGGTCTTCGTGAACGGTGTGCTCGGCGCGATCCAGCGCGACAAGGCCACGCTCTCCTGACCCTGTCCCGGCGACCACCCCGGGGGCATGCTGGGACGCATGCCTGAGGTGGATCTCGTCGTCATCGGAACCGGACCTGGCGGGGAGTCCCTCGCCCAGCAGGCGGCGGAGGCGGGACTGTCCGTCGTCGCCGTCGAGAAGCATCTCGTCGGCGGCGAGTGTCCCTACTACGCGTGCGTCCCGACCAAGATCATGGTGCGCGGCTCCGATGCGCTCGCCGAGGCCGCGCGGCTGCCGCAGGTCGGCGGCGAGGCCTCCGTCACGCCGTCGTGGTCGCGCGTCGCCGAGCGCATCGCCGAGCAGGCCACCGACCACTGGGACGACCGCGTCGCCGTCGAGCGCCTGGAGAAGGCCGGCGCGACCGTCGTGCACGGCACCGGCCGCCTGACCGGGCCGCGGGCGGTCGTGGTCACCCGTGCCGACGCCTCCGAGATCGCGTACGACGCCAGGGTCGGTGTCGTGCTCAACCCCGGCACCCGGCCTGCCGCCCCACCGCTGCCGGGCCTGGAGGGGACGCCGTACTGGACCAACCGGGACGTGGTGAAGGCAGCCGCCGTGCCGGCCTCCCTCGTCGTGCTCGGCGGCGGCCCGATCGGCTGCGAGCTGGCTCAGGTCTTCGCCCGCTTCGGCGCCCGCGTGACGATCGTCCAGCACGCCGACCGGCTGCTCGAGCGCGACGAGCCCGAGGCGTCGGAGCTGCTCCGCGACGCGCTGGTGGGCGAGGGCGTCCGCGTCCTGACCGGGGTGAGCGCCACCGGTGTCTCCCACGCCGACGGGCGGTTCGAGCTCAGCCTCGACGACGGCGAGACGCTCGCCGCCGATCGGCTGCTGGTCGCGGCCGGTCGCACGCCCAACCTCGACGGGCTCGGCCTGGAGGCCGTGGGCCTGTCGCCCGACGACCTCGAGGTCGACGCGCGTCTGCGTGCCGGCGACGGGCTGTGGGTGATCGGCGACGTCGTGGGGGAGGGCGCCTTCACGCACGTGTCGATGTACCAGTCGACGGTCGCGCTCCGCGACATCCTCGGCCGGGAGGGCCCCGCGGCGAGCTATCGCGCCGTGCCGCACGTGACCTTCACCGATCCCGAGGTCGCCGGGGTCGGCCTCACGGAGGCGGCGGCGCGCGATGCCGGGATCGACGTCGCCGTCGGCGTCACCGACCTCGCGGCCTCCTCGCGCGGGTTCGTCCACGGCCCGGGTGCCGCCGGTCACGTGAAGGTCGTCGCCGACGCCGCCGAGGGCGTCCTCGTCGGCGCCTCGGTCGTCGGTCCCGCCGCGGGGGAGATCATCGGGCTCCTCGTGCTCGCGGTCCACGCCCGCGTGCCGGTCGCCGAGCTGCGCTCGATGATCTACGCCTACCCCACCTTCCACCGCGCCATCGAGTCGGCGCTGGCCGAGCTCCCGGAACTCCCGAGGACGCCGGTATAGGCCCGCGGGGGCCGGGTAAACCACCTCCTGTCAGCGAAATCCACTGAAAGGAGCCCCTCATGGGTGACAAGGACAAGCTCGACAACTTCGCCGAGGAGAAGTTCGGCGAGGCCAAGGAGGCCGTCGGCAAGGCGGCTGACGACAAGGACCTCGAGTCCGAGGGCAAGGCCGACCAGCTGAAGGGCAACCTGAAGCAGGCGGGCGAGAAGCTCAAGGACGCCTTCAAGTAGGTCTCCACTCCGACAGGGGCACGACGCCACGGCGTCGTGCCCCTGTCGTGCGCCGGCTGTAGGCTGACCCCGCATCCTTTAACCCGCGTCCCGTGAGGCGCAGAAGGAGGTCCCAGCCGTGCAGGCAGGCCCTGACGAGCCGCGCGTCGTCCTCGACGCCGACGATGTCGCCCGAGCGCTGACGCGCATCTCCCACGAGATCATCGAGCGCAACAAGGGCGCCGACGACCTCGTCATCCTCGGGCTCCACACCCGGGGCGTGCCCCTCGCCCGCCGCATCGCCGAGCGGATCTCCGCCGTCGAGGGCGCGCGGGTCGCCGCCGGATCACTCGACGTCACGATGTACCGCGACGACCTCCGCTCGCGCCCCACCCGCGCCCCGCACAGGACCGACGTCCCCGGCTCGATCGACGGCAAGACCGTCGTGCTGGTCGACGACGTGCTCTACAGCGGCCGCACCATCCGGGCGGCGCTCGACGCGCTCAGCGACCTCGGCCGGCCCGCCGTGGTCCGGCTCGCCGTGCTCATCGACCGCGGCCACCGCGAGCTGCCGATCAGAGCCGACCACGTCGGCAAGAACCTCCCGACGGCCCGCTCCGAGCACGTGGGCGTCCGGCTCGCCGAGACCGACGGCGTCGACGAGGTGGGGATCCAGTGAGCCATCTGCTCTCGATCGACGACCTGACGGCCGAGGACGTCGCCAAGCTCCTCGACACCGCCGCCCAGATGCACGACGTGCAGCGCCGGGAGGTCAAGAAGCTGCCCGCGCTGCGCGGCCGCACCGTGATCAACCTCTTCTTCGAGGACTCCACCCGCACCCGCTCGTCCTTCGAGATCGCCGGCAAGTGGCTCTCGGCCGACGTCATCAACCTCTCCGCGAAGGGCTCTTCCACCTCCAAGGGCGAGTCGCTGCGCGACACCGTCCTCACCGTCACCGCGATGGGCATCGACGGACTGGTGATGCGCCACTCCGCCTCGGGCGCCGCGCACCAGGTCGCTGGCTGGCTGCGCGACGAGGGTCGCGCGATCCCGGTCGTCAACGCAGGCGACGGCACCCACGAGCATCCGACCCAGGCCCTGCTGGACGCCTACACACTCACCCGGCGGCTCGGCCCGCTCGACGGGCGCCACGTCGTCATCGTCGGCGACCTCACCCACAGCCGGGTCTTCCGGTCCAACGTGAAGGCGCTGACCAAGCTCGGCGCCCGGGTCACGGCCGTGGCGCCCCCGACGCTGATGCCCACGGCGCCGTCGGAGTGGGCGGAGGAGTTCGCGACGTCGTACGCGCTGGACGAGGTGCTGCCGCACGCCGACGCCGTCATGATGCTGCGGGTGCAGCGGGAGCGGATGAGCGGTGGCTACTTCCCGTCCTCGCGGGAGTACACCGTCGGCTACGGCCTCACCCGCGAGCGGCTCGCGGCCCTGCGGCCGGAGACGCCGATCCTCCATCCGGGCCCGATGAACCGCGGGCTGGAGATCTCGCCCGAGGCCGCCGACGCGGTCTCCTCGGCGGTCCTCGACCAGGTCTCCGCGGGCGTCGCCGTCCGGATGGCCGTGCTCTACCACCTGCTCGCCGGAGAGGGATCCGCATCATGAGTGTCCTCATCAGGGGCGCGTCCATCGTGGGCGCCGAGCCCGCGGACGTGTACGCCGTCGACGGCGTGATCCGCGAGATCGGCTCGCTCGCCGGACTGGCGGGGGAGGCCGACGAGGTGGTCGACGCCGACGGCCTCGTGCTGCTGCCGGGCCTCGTCGACCTGCACACCCACCTGCGCGAGCCCGGCCGTGAGGACGCCGAGACCGTGCTGTCCGGGTCGCGCGCCGCCGCGGCCGGCGGCTACACGGCGGTGCTGGCGATGGCCAACACCTCGTCGGTCACCGACACGGCCGAGGCGGCCGAGCGGGTGCTCGACCTCGGCGTGGCGGCCGGGATCGTGGACGTGCGGCCGGTCGGCGCCGTCACCCGCGGACTGGCCGGGGAGGAGCTCGCCGAGCTCGGCCTCATGGCCCGCTCGCGCGCGCAGGTCAGGGTCTTCTCCGACGACGGGCGCTGCGTGGCCGACGCGCGCGTGATGCGGCGCGCGCTGGAGTACGTCAAGGCGTTCGGGGGCGTGGTGTCCCAGCACTCGCAGGACCCGGCGCTGGCGCCGCACGCCTCGTGCTGCCACGAGGGCCCCGTCTCGGCCCAGCTCGGCCTGCCCGGCTGGCCCGGCGTCGCCGAGGAGGTCATCGTCGCCCGTGACGTGATGCTCGCCCGGCACACTCAGTCGCGGCTCCACGTGGCGCACGTCTCGACCGCCGGCTCGGTCGAGGTGGTGCGCTGGGCCAAGGCCCAGGGCATCGACGTGACGGCCGAGGTGACGCCCCACCACCTGCTGCTCACGACGGACCTGCTGACGTCCTACGACCCGGTCTACAAGGTCAACCCGCCGCTGCGGCCGGCCGAGGACGTCGCCGCCCTGCGGGAGGCCCTGCTCGACGGCACCATCGACGCCGTCGCGACCGACCACGCGCCGCACGCCCGGCACGACAAGGAGCACGCCTTCGTCGACGCGGCCTTCGGGATGCTCGGCCTCGAGACAGCGCTGCCGGTGGTGTGGACGGTGCTGGGCGAGCAGCTCGGGTGGGAGGGCGTCGCGCGGGTGATGTCGGCACAGCCCGCCCGGATCGCCGGGCTCGCCGGGCAGGGCACCGCCGTCGCCGTCGGCGAGCCGGCCAACCTGACGCTGGTCGACCCGTCGACGTCGTACGCCGTGGACCGCGACGCCTCGCTCTCGCTCTCCCGCAACAACCCCTGGCACGGCCGCACGCTGAGCGCCGCCGTGGTCGGCACCTGGCTGCGCGGCACACGGACCCACGGCGCGTGAGCGGCCCGGCCCTGCCGCTGGTGATCCGGACGTCCCGGCTGACGCTGCCGCTGTGGGACGCGCGCGACGTCGCGGCGATCCGCGGTGAGATCGCCCGGTCGCCGCACTGGCACGCGGACTTCCCGCGCCAGGACGACCTGGACGCGTGCGCGCTGTGGCGCGAGGGCGACGTGTGGGGGCCACGGTCGGTCGTCCGCGGCGTGACCGTGCTCGGCTCGATCGGCTTCTACGGCCCGCCGACCGACGCGGCCGACGGGGTGCCCGAGACCGAGGTCGGCTACGGCCTGGTCCAGGAGGCGTGGGGCTACGGCTTCGCCACCGAGGCCCTCCGCGCCCTCGTCGCCGCCGCCGAGTCCGCCGGCACCCGCGTCCGCGCCGCCGTCGACCCCGCCAACGCACGCTCCCTGCGTGTCCTCGCCAAGTCCGGCTTCACCACCCTCCGCGGCTCCGACGAGGACGGCCACCTCGTCATGACCCGCCCGTTCGTCCCCTCCGCCTGACCTCCGGGCGCCGAGGGCCGGACGGCGACTATGCCTGTTGGTCCACGCTGTTGGTCCACGCTGTTGGTCCACGCTGTTGGTCCACTCGGTCGCGCACGCCCTGGACCAACCGGGTGGACCAACCGGCATAGTCCGGGCTGGGGTTGGATGAGGGCGTGGCCGACCTCTCCGACGACAAGCTGACGGCGTGGCGGGAGTACACGGCGACGCCGTGGGCTCAGCCGAAGGTGAAGGTGTAGGCCTCGATGCCCTTGCCGTAGGTCAGGGTGATGGTCTCGTCGAGGACGTCGTCACCGGTGATCAGCGGGTAGAGGTTGGGCGTCCCGCTGACGTCGATGGTGCGGTCGGGCTTGCCCGGCTCGCTGATCGTGACCGTTCCCGAGCCGGCGAGCACGTGATAGACGTCGCGACCGCGGAAGTGGAGCCGGAGCTGTGAGCCGTCCTCGGCGACGAGATGCTCGGAGGTCGCCGACCACGGTCCGGCCAGGCCGTAGGTGTCCTGCGGCTGGCTCGCGCCCGCATACGCGTACGTCGTGCGGTCGGTGCCGACGTACTTCGGCGATCCGACGTAGCCCGGGTGATTGGCGGCCAGGTAGAGCTCGGGCGTGCGGGCCTCGGTGAAGCCGGGATCGTCGACCTTGGTGGTCGCGGCCGGGAGCGTGACGCCGGAGCCTCCGGTCGCGGGGTCGGTGAGCAGCGTGCGGATCAGTCCCTCGGTCTGGGCGTAGTCGCCCTCGCCGAACTTGATCGCGCGGACGGTGCCGTCGCGGTCGATGAGGTACTTCGCCGGCCAGTAGCGGTTGCGGTAGGCGGTCCAGGTGGCGAGCTCGTTGTCCTGGAGGACGGGATAGGTCGTGCCCTCCTTCCTCATCGCGGCGACGAGGTTGGAGCTGCTCTTCTCGAACGCGAACTCCGGCGAGTGGACGCCGATGACCTCGAGGCCGGCGCCGGCGTAGGCCTTCTGCCACCTCTGGATGTAGGGCTGGTCGCGCTGGCAGTTGATGCAGGAGTAGGCGAAGAAGTCGATCAGCACGACCTTGCCGTGCAGGTCGTCGAGGCTGATCGCCCTGCCGTCGGGGGTGTTGAGCCAGCGGCCCTTCCGGAGCTTCGGCGCCACGCCGCAGGAGGCGAGCTCGTCGGCGCCCGGGGTGCACTTCGAGAGCGCCTTGTTCTCCTCGGTCTCGAACGGCGTGAGCGCGCCCTGGACGGCGTCGGACGTGGCGAGCCTCTTCTCCAGGCCGCCGGTGTAGTTGGGCACCGCCCGCTGCAGCGCGTCGGTGGCGTTGAAGGCCAGCGCGACCGCGAGCACGATGAGGATGACGCCGCCACCGACCCGGAAGGCCGTGGCACGCGAGCGGTAGGCGTTGATCCGGCCGCGGATGTTCGAGCCGGCCGAGGCGAAGATCAGCAGCGGCAGCGCGGCGCCGAGGGCGAAGGAGACCGTCAGGACGACGGTGCGCCAGCCGATCTGCCCGGTGGCGCCGGCCACGGTGATGGCGGCGAGGATCGGCCCGGCACAGGGCACGTAGAGCGTGCCGAGCCCGAGGCCGAGGACGAACGGCCCCCCGCGCTGCCCGGTGACCTTCGGCAGCCGGTAGAACGGCCGCTCGATCAGGTGCCCGAGGGCGGGGATCAGCATCCCGATCCCCACCAGCGCCAGGACCGCGATCCCCGCCCAGCGGAGGAAGTCGTCCGGGAGGCCGAGGAACGACAGGATCGTCGAGCCCAGCAGCGTGAAGACGCTGAAGCTGGTGACGACGCCGACGATGATCTTGAGCGGCCGGGTGCGGTCGCTCCGCTCCTCACCCGCCCCGCCCGCTCCGGCGAAGAAGATGATCGGAAGCATCGGGAGCACGCACGGCGAGACTCCGGTGATGAGTCCGCCGACGAGGCCGATCAGGGCGAGGGTGAGCACGCCTGTTGTTCGGTACGGCGACCCGCGCGGATGGGTCGGAGAGCGGCCGTGCGAATGTACATGTCGCTGGTAGGACATGTACGTCGGGTCTATCCTGGAGCCATGGCCGTCACCCCGACCCAGCTCCGCGCGGACCTGTTCCGCCTTCTCGACGAGGTCCTCGAGACCGGCGAGCCACTCGAGGTGACCCGCAACGGCAGGACGCTCAGGATCGTCGCCGAGCAGCCTCGCGGAAAGCTCGCGCGCGTGGTGCCGCGTCCGGGGTACGTCGTCTCCGAGGACTCCGATGAGTTCCTCGAGCCGACTCCCTGGGATTGGGACCCCGAAGAGGCGCTTGACCCGTCGTGATCCACCTCGACACGCACGTCGTCATCTGGATCCAGAACGGTGAGCACGTCAAGCTCTCGGCGGGCGTCCGCGAGCTCATCGAGACCGAGGACATCGCCATCTCGCCGATGGTGTTGTTCGAGCTGGGGATCCTCTTCGAGATCGGGCGTCTCCGCGACAAGCCGGAGCTCGTGCTCGCGGACTTGCGGGCGAGCACCGGCTTGGCGGTCGACCAGACGGGATATGAGCAGGTGGCCCGGGCAGCGCTGACGTCGAAGTTCGCGTTCACCCGCGATCCGTTCGACCGCATGATCGCGGCGCACGCGGACGCGGCGAGAGTCTCCCTCGTCACCAAGGACCGCCGCCTCCGCGAGCACCTCGACTTCGCGGTCTGGCCCTGAGTCAGACGGCGAGACCGAGCGCGAGGAGGACGACGCCGACCAGGGGGACCAGGCCCTGCTTGAGGGCGGCGGAGCGCTTGTCGGGGCTGGTCGTGAAGAGCACCAGCGCCGCCGCGACCATCGAGCCGGCTCCGGCGAGGACCAGGGCGGCGCCCGCTGCCCGCGTCGAGGAGTCGCCGACGGCGTACAGGACCGTGCCGACCACCACGAGGATGGTCAGGAAGAGGTTGTAGAACCCCTGGTTGAAGGCCAGCTCCCTGGTCGCCGCAGCCTCCTCGCGCGACGTGCCGAAGACGGCGCGGGCCGCGCCGGTCCAGGCGATCGACTCGAGCCAGAAGATGTAGACGTGCACCAGGGCCGCCAAGCCCGTGAGGACGAGCCCGGCGACGACGATCCCGTTCAAGGTCATGCGTCCATCTTGGCGAGGATCTTGCGGAGTGTCAGGGGAGTGCGCGAGGTGGTCTGCTTCTCGTAGGTCTGGTCGATCCACTTCATCACCTCGGGGCCGCCGGTGAGCGTGGTGTCGTGGATGGTGCACAGCGCGCCGTCGACGATGCCGACCACCTCGACGCCCGCCAGCCCCTCCGGAGGCGTCGGCGCCGACCGGAGGGCGGTCCGGAAGAAGGTGACGAGCTGGTACGACGCCTTCCCGTGCGCCGCGTCCCCGAACGGCTCCGCGTCCAGCAGCGCCGCGATCTGCGCGCGCGACCGCACGACGGTCAGCGCGGAGAAGCCGAGCTCCTCCGGCCAGGCCGCCTCGATCCGGTCGGCGAGCTTCGCGGGGCTGCGCGAGCCCGACTCGAAGACGACGTTCCCGCTCGCCAGGACCGACCTCACGCGGTCGAGCCCGAGTCCCTCCAGCACCCCGCGCAGCGACTCGTTCGACTTGCGCGGATCGCCCGGGCCGATGCCGCGGATGAGGGCCACATAGGAGGTCATAGGCTAATCTTCCCCTCGACCCGACATCCTTTAACAGGCCGTCCAGAGAGGCGGAGAAGGAGGTACGGCGTGACCCTGCGCGCCCCTGCGTTGCTCGTCCTCGAGGACGGCCGCACGTTCCATGGTGAGTCGTTCGGAGCCGAGGGGGAGACCTTCGGCGAAGCCGTGTTCTCGACCGGCATGACCGGCTACCAGGAGACACTCACCGACCCGTCGTACCACCGCCAGGTGGTCGTCATGACCGCGCCGCACGTCGGCAACACCGGCGTGAACGACGAGGACCCCGAGTCCAGCCGCATCTGGGTGTCGGGCTACGTCGTCCGCGATCCCGCCCGTGTGCCCTCGAACTGGCGGAGCCGCCGCACGCTGGACGACGAGCTCCGCGAGCAGGGCGTCGTCGGCATCAGCGGCGTCGACACCCGCGCCCTGACCCGGCACCTGCGCGACGCCGGCGCGATGAAGGTCGGCATCTCGACCCTCACGGCCGACGCCGAGGAGCTGCTCGCGAAGGTGCGCGCGAGCTCCGAGATGGCCGGGGCCAACCTCTCCGAGGCGGTCTCGACGCCCGAGGCCTACGTCGTGCCGGCGCACGGCGAGCGGCGCTTCACGGTCGCGGCCCTCGACCTCGGCATCAAGGAGATGACCCCCTACCGCATGGCCGAGCGCGGCATCGAGGTCCACGTGCTTCCCGCCACCGCGACGATCGACGACGTCCGCTCGGTCGGCGACCACGGGCCCGACGGCCTCTTCTACTCCAACGGCCCGGGTGACCCGGCCGCCACGACCGACCAGGTCGCGCTCCTCCAGGAGGCGCTGGGCGAGGGCATCCCCTACTTCGGGATCTGCTTCGGCAACCAGCTCTTCGGCCGGGCGCTCGGCTTCGGCACCTACAAGCTGAAGTACGGCCACCGCGGCATCAACCAGCCGGTCCAGGACCGCACCACGGGCAAGGTCGAGGTGACCGCGCACAACCACGGCTTCGCCGTCGACGCGCCGCTCGACGAGGACACCGAGACCGCGTACGGCATCGCGAGCGTCAGCCACGTCAACCTCAACGACGACTGCGTCGAGGGCCTCGAGCTCCGCGATGCCGAGACCGGCGCGCTCAAGAGCTTCAGCGTCCAGTACCACCCGGAGGCCGCGGCCGGCCCGCACGATGCCGCCTACCTCTTCGATCGCTTCGTGTCCCTCATGGCAGAGCGGAGCCGCTGATGCCCAAGCGCACCGACATCCACTCCGTCCTCGTCATCGGCTCCGGCCCGATCGTCATCGGCCAGGCCTGCGAGTTCGACTACTCCGGCACCCAGGCCTGCCGCATCCTCAAGGCCGAGGGCATCCGGGTCATCCTCGTCAACTCCAACCCGGCCACGATCATGACCGACCCGGAGTTCGCCGACGCGACCTACGTCGAGCCGATCACGCCCGAGTTCGTCGAGAAGGTGATCGCCAAGGAGCGCCCGGACGCGATCCTGCCGACCCTCGGCGGCCAGACCGCGCTCAACACCGCGACGGCGCTGCACGAGAACGGGGTGCTGGAGAAGTACGGCGTCGAGATGATCGGCGCCTCCTTCGAGGCGATCCACCGCGGCGAGAACCGCGAGCTCTTCAACGACATCGTCCGCAAGGTCGGTGGCGAGGTGTGCCGCTCCTTCGTCTGCCACACGATGGACGACGTCGAGGCAGCCACCGAGCAACTCGGCTACCCCGTCGTCGTACGGCCCTCGTTCACGATGGGCGGCCTCGGCTCCGGCATCGCGTACGACGAGACCGACCTGCATCGCATCGCCGGCGCCGGCCTCTCGGCCTCGCCGACCACCGAGGTGCTGATCGAGGAGTCGATCATCGGGTGGAAGGAGTACGAGCTGGAGGTGATGCGCGACAAGGCCGACAACGTCGTCATCATCTGCTCGATCGAGAACCTCGACCCGATGGGCGTCCACACCGGCGACTCGATCACGGTCGCCCCGGCGATGACGCTCACCGACCGCGAGTACCAGTACCTCCGCGACCTCGCCATCGGCATCATCCGCGAGGTCGGCGTCGACACCGGCGGCTGCAACATCCAGTACGCCGTGAACCCGGTCGACGGTCGCGTCATCGTCATCGAGATGAACCCGCGCGTCTCCCGCTCCTCGGCGCTGGCGTCGAAGGCGACCGGCTACCCGATCGCCAAGATCGCCGCCAAGGTCGCCGTCGGCTACACCCTCGACGAGATCGAGAACGACATCACTGCCGGCCCCCAGGGCTCCACGGCGGCGAGCTTCGAGCCGACGCTGGACTACGTCGTGGTCAAGGTGCCGCGGTTCGCGTTCGAGAAGTTCCCGACCGCCGACTCCACGCTCACCACCCACATGAAGTCCGTGGGCGAGGCGATGGCGATCGGCCGCAACTTCACCGAGGCGCTCAACAAGGCGCTCCGCTCGCTGGAGGACAGGAAGGCGCCGTTCACCTGGGAGGGCGTGGTCGACAAGGCTGCGCTCCCGGGGCTGCTGGAGCAGGTGAAGCGCCCGCACGACGGCCGCCTGCGCGAGGTCATGGACGCCATCCGAGCCGGCGCGACGCCGGAGGAGATCTTCGATGCCACCAGGATCGACCCGTGGTACGTCGACCAGCTCTTCCTGATCCACGAGGTCGCCACCGCGGTCGGCCAGGCCGGCGAGCTCGACGCCCGCACCCTGCGCCTGGCCAAGCGCCACGGCCTCTCCGACGCCCAGATCGCCCAGATCCGCGGGCTCACCGAGGCGGAGGTGCGCGAGATCCGCTACGCGGCGGGCGTCCGCCCGGTCTACAAGACCGTCGACACCTGCGCCGCGGAGTTCGAGGCGAAGACGCCCTACCACTACTCCTCCTACGACGAGGAGACCGAGGTCGCGCCCCGCGAGCGCCCGGCGGTGATCATCCTCGGCTCGGGTCCCAACCGGATCGGCCAGGGCATCGAGTTCGACTACTCGTGCGTCCATGCCAGCCAGGAGCTGTCCAAGGCCGGCTACGACACGATCATGGTCAACTGCAACCCCGAGACGGTCTCGACCGACTACGACACCAGCGACCGGCTCTACTTCGAGCCGCTCACGCTCGAGGACGTCCTCGAGATCTACGCGGCGGAGAAGGCGGCCGGCCCGATCGCCGGCGTCATCGCCACCCTCGGCGGCCAGACGCCGCTCGGCCTCGCGCAGGCGCTCCAGGACGCCGGCGTGCCCATCGTCGGCACGTCTCCGGAGGCGATCGAGCTCGCCGAGGAGCGTGGCGCATTCGGCAAGGTCCTCGACGCGGCCGGGCTGGTCTCGCCGAAGCACGGCACCGCCGTGTCCTACGCCGACGCGGAGAAGATCGCGCACGAGATCGGCTACCCGGTCCTCGTCCGGCCGTCGTACGTGCTCGGTGGACGGGGCATGCAGATCGTCTACTCCGACGACGCCCTCGCGACCTACCTCGAGGCGGCCACCGAGCTGATCAGCGAGGACCGCCCGGTGCTCATCGACCGGTTCATCGACGACGCCGTCGAGATCGACGTCGACGCCCTGTACGACGGCGAGGAGCTCTTCCTCGGCGGCGTGATGGAGCACATCGAGGAGGCCGGGATCCACTCGGGCGACTCCTCCTGCGCGCTGCCGCCGATCACGCTGGGCCGGGCCGAGATCGCCCGGATCCGCGCCGCCACCGAGGCCATTGCCGAGGGCGTCGGGGTACGCGGCCTGATCAACATCCAGTTCGCGCTCGGGGCCGACGTGCTCTACGTCATCGAGGCCAACCCGCGCGCCTCGCGCACCGTCCCCTTCGTGTCCAAGGCGACGGGCACCTCGCTCGCCAAGGCCGCCTCGCGGGTGATGCTCGGCGAGTCGATCGCGGACCTGCGCGCGGCCGGACTCCTGCCCGCGACCGGCGACGGCGGCCTGCTCCCGGCCGACGCGCCGATCGCGGTGAAGGAGGCGGTGCTGCCGTTCAACCGGTTCCGCACCAAGGAGGGCCAGTTCGTCGACTCGGTGCTCGGCCCGGAGATGAAGTCCACCGGCGAGGTGATGGGCTTCGACACGGACTTCGGCAAGGCGTTCGCGAAGGCCCAGGCCGGCTCGTTCGGCCCGCTGCCCACGCACGGCCGGGTCTTCGTCTCGATCGCCAACCGCGACAAGCGGACGATGATCTTCCCGGCCCGCGTGCTGGCCGATCTCGGCTTCGAGATCCTCGCCACCCAGGGCACCGCCGAGGTGCTGCGCCGCAACGGCATCCCGTCCACCGAGGTGCGCAAGCACTTCGAGGGCACCGGCGAGAACGGCGAGAAGACGACCGTCGACCTGATCCACGAGGGCGCGATCGACCTGATCGTCAACACGCCCAACGGCTCGGCGGCCGACGCCCGCGCCGACGGCTACGAGATCCGGTCCGCCGCGGTGCTGACCGGGACGCCGTGCATCACGACCGTCCAGGGTGCGGCTGCCGCCGTGCAGGGCATCGCGGCGCTGCGCGGCGGCGAGATCGGGGTCCGCTCGCTCCAGGAGTGGTCATCACCCCAGCAGGACGCGCTTCGCCTGCCTCCCGCCGGGGACCCCGAGGCGACGTCGCTCAAGGAGGCCTGATGGGCCGTCCCTACCGCATCCTCTTCGACCACCACTTCGTCCACCAGGATCCGGAGGAGGCCCACCACTCCGCCTTCCGCGCGATCCGCGCCGCCGGCCCGGTCCTCAGCCGGCTGCCCACCCCGGGCACGCCCGTCGAGGCGCTGGGACTCACCTTCCCCAACCGGCTCGGGCTCGCCGCGGGCTTCGACAAGAACGGCCTCGGGATCGACGCGCTCGCCGGTCTCGGCTTCGGGCACGTCGAGATCGGCACGGTCACCGGCCAGCCGCAGCTCGGCAATCCCCAGCCGCGGCTCTTCCGGCTCACCGCCGACCGTGCCGTGATCAACCGGATGGGCTTCAACAATGACGGAGCCGCCGTCGTCTCCGCCCGGCTGGCCGCGCGGGGTCGCCGCAGCGGCGGCCCGGTGCTCGGGATCAACATCGGCAAGACCAAGATCGTCCCGGAGGACGACCAGGCCTCCGTGCTGGCCGACTACACCCTCTCGACACGGCTGCTGGCGCCGTACGCGGACTATCTCGTCGTCAACGTCAGCTCGCCCAACACCCCCGGCCTGCGCTCGCTCCAGGCGGTCGACCGCCTCCAGCCCCTCCTCGAGCACGTACGCCGCGTGGCCGACGAGTCGACCGGCGACTCCGGGCGCCGGGTCCCGCTCCTGGTGAAGATCGCCCCCGACCTCGCCGACGAGGACGTCCTCGACATCGCGGCCATGGCGGAGGCCATCGGGCTGGACGGCATCGTCGCGACCAACACCACGATCGGGCGGGACGGGCTCCGCTCGCATCCGAGCCAGATCGTCGAGGCCGGCGCCGGCGGCCTCTCGGGACGCCCGCTGGCCGCCCGCAGCCTCGAGGTGCTCCGCCTCCTCCGCAGCCGAGTGGGGGCTCGCCTCACGCTGATCGGGGTCGGCGGCATCACCACGCCCGAGGACGCGCAGGCCCGGATCGACGCCGGCGCGACCCTCGTGCAGGGCTACACCGCGTTCATCTACGAGGGGCCGCTGTGGCCACGCCGCGTCGCGAAGGGACTGTACGCATGACCCAGCCGTTCGGAGCCCGCCTGCATGCCGCCGTCGCCGACCGCGGGCCGCTGTGCGCCGGGATCGACCCGCACGCGTCCTTGCTGGCCGAGTGGGACCTGCCCGACTCCGTGGACGGCCTGGAGCGGTTCGCGCTCACCGCGGTCGAGGGGCTGGCGCCGTACGTCAGCGTGGTCAAGCCTCAGAGCGCCTTCTACGAGCGCTTCGGCTCGCGCGGCGTCGCCGTGCTGGAGCGGGTCGTCGCGGAGTCGCGCGCCGCCGGGGCGCTGGTGCTCCTCGACGTCAAGCGGGGCGACATCGGCTCCACCTCCCAGGCGTACGCCGACGCCTACCTCGACCCGGCCTCGCCCCTGGCGTCGGACGCGATCACCGTGTCGCCCTACCTCGGCTTCGGCTCTCTCGACCCGTTCGTCGACACCGCTCGGAAGTTTGACGCCGGGCTCTTCGTCCTCGGCCTCACCTCGAACAAGGAGGGGCCGGAGGTGCAGCGCTCGACGACCGACACCGGCGAGTCGGTCGCGGCGCGGATGTTCGAGCACCTGCGCCTCCTCAACGCCGACGCCACGCCACTCGGCGACTTCGGCGCCGTCGTCGGCGCGACCGTGGGCACGGTGTCGGATCTCGGGGGAGGGGAGAGCCTGGCGTTCAACGGCCCGATCCTCGCCCCCGGCTTCGGTGAGCAGGGCGGCACCGTCGCCGACATCCGTCGCATCTTCGGCTCGCTGACGGTCCTGCCCAGCTCCTCGCGCGGCCTCCTCCGCGTCGGGCCCTCCGTCGCCGGCCTGGCCGACGCCGCCCGCCGCACCAACGCGGAGCTGCTGGGCTGACCGGGCGGGCCAGCCGCGGTGCCGGCTGAACCGCGGGTCCTCAGCGTCACCAGGTGACGCTGACGACCCGCGGTTGAGCTACGTGACCTTCTTGGCGACGATGATGTCTCGACCAGAGCGGCGACGTGATCCGGTTGGGACCTTGGTCCCTATTCCTGAACGGAAGACGTGAATCGCCTGTGGGCGGTCGCGATCACTGATGGGATGGGGGTTCCGCGGTCGAAAGGGTTGGACGTTCATGAGGTTGTTCTCGGGCATGGCTGTCGCGCTGCTCGCACTGGGCATGGCGCTGGTGGCGCCGGCTGCGGCACAGGCCGCGGCGACCGACGCGGTCACAGGGCTGACGGTGAGCGTCGCGCAGGCGCCGGGCTCCCACACGAGCTGGCAGGTCACGGCGTCGTGGACCGCCAACCCGGACGCGACCACCTACCGGGTGCAGATCGCGGCGGACGCCGCCGGTGCGACGGTCTTCGTCACCAAGGACGTCAGCGTCACGAGCGCCACCCTGACCACGGATGCGCTCGCCGGCGGTCAGGACTACTGGGTCCTGGTCAAGCCGATCGCCCCGAGCGACGGCTCCTCCACCGGCAAGCAGTTCAACGCGCCCGCGCTCGACACCACCCCGCCGACCGGCTCCTTCGTCGTCGACGTGCGGACCTCCTACCTGACGACGACGTACGACGCGTCGTACACCCTCAGCACGAAGGCCACCGCGCACGTGGTGCAGCAGTCGCTGGAGGCGGGCGCGACGAGGGCGGTCCTCGCGGGCGACGGCTCCGCCGCGCAGGCATGGGCGTCGGGGGACACCTTCGAGCTGAGCTACGCCACCGCCGGCACCTACACGCCGCACGTGCTGATCACCGACGCCTACGGCAACACCGGGGACGTCGAGCTGCCGTCGGTGACGATCCTCGAGGACAAGTCCGGTCCCTCGCTGAGCATCGCCAAGCCCGCCAAGCCGAGCAAGAAGGCGTCGTGGCGCACCGTGCGCGGCACGACGGCGGACTCCGGCGTGGGCGTCTCGGTCGTGCTGGCGTACGTCGTCGAGAAGCGCGGGTCGGTCTGGTGGGCCTACGACTTCTCCAAGCGCAAGTGGCTCAAGGGCTACTCCTCGGAGAAGAAGACCGAGAGCAAGTCCAAGGCCATGCCGGCCTTCATCCAGCCGTCGCGTGACGGCTCGTGGAAGACGCCCGCGATCAAGGGCCTCACCCGCGGCAAGCTGCTCTTCCAGGCGGCCGCTCTGGACGCCAACGGCAACTACACGCTGAAGAAGATCACCCAGGTCCTTCGGTGAGGGCTCCGGCGGGGGTCGCCGCGGGCGCTCTCGTGCTGGCGGTGCTGCTCGCCCCGACGGCGGCCCAAGCGGCGCCGACAGACGCCGTGACCGGGCTCTCGGCGAGTGCGGTGCAGACGCTGAACGCCCACGACGGCTTCGACGTCGCGGCGACCTGGACCCGGAACGCCGATCCGGCCGTCACCGGCTACGTCGCCATGCTCGACGACGGGGTGGACGACGGCACGTACGTCGACGTCGTCGAGCTGCCCGCGACGGCCAGCTCGCTCACCTTCGCCTACGAGGACCTGGGCGCCGGCACGACGTACCAGGTGGTCGTCACGACGCTGGTGGGCGACGAGGAGGGCGATCCGGCCTCCACCTCCTTCACCACGCCCGCGCTCGACACCACGGTCTCGGGCTCCTTCAGCCTCGACGCGACCTCGCACTACCTCCGGACCCGCTACGACAAGACCGTCGGCGACTTCGTCGTCGACGCGGCCTTCACGCTGCTCAAGGGCTCCGCCGACGCCGACGCGACGATCCAGGTGGACAGTGGGGACGGCACCGGCGTCGAGGACTGGACGTCGGGATCGACGTTCGCGCTCGTCTACGACACCCCCGGCACCTACACGCCCCACGTCTACCTCACCGACCGCTACGACAACAGCCGCGACGTCCAGCTGCCGTCGGTCACGGTGATCGAGGACCTCACCGACCCGGCGGTCTCGATCACGACACCGGCGAAGCCGGCCAGGAAGGCGTCGTGGCGGACCGTCCGGGGCACCGCCTCCGACAGCGGAGTCGGGCTCTCGACGGTCATGGTCTACGTCGCCCAGCGGCGCGGGTCGACCTGGTGGGCCTACGACTTCGCCAAGCACCGGTGGCTCAAGGGCTACTCGTCCCAGAAGAAGACGCTCACGAGGACCAGCGCGTCGCCCACCTTCCTCACGCCGTCCGCCGGCGGCGGGTGGTCCACTCCCGCGATCAAGGGCCTCAAGGCCGGCAGGCTCCAGGTGAAGGCGGCGGCGATCGACAACGAGGGCAACTTCCGTACGACGCAGGTCACCCGCTCCGTACGCTGAGGCGCATGCGCCTCCGGCTCGTCCTCCCCTCGCTCCTGGCACTGCTGGCACTCCTGGCGACGTCGACGCTGGCAGGCTGCGGGGGCACCTCGGCGTACTGCGGTGAGGTGGAGGACCGGCAGAAGCACCTGAGCGAGGTCGTCGCCAGCGGAGAGAAGAACGCGCTCATCGACGCGCTCCCGGACTTCCGTGCCCTGCGCGACAAGGCGCCCGACGACATCCGGGACGAGTGGACGACGGTCATCGACGCCGTCGAGAGGCTGAGGAGGGCCGTCGCGTCCAAGGACGAGGACGCCACCGCCGCGGCCGCCACCGCGCTCCAGAGCGATGCCGTCTCGGACGCTCTCGTAGGCGTCCAGCAGGAGGTCCGGGACGTGTGCCACACCCCCCTCACCCTCTGATCCCCCTGAGTCCCAGGCATGCCCTAGGGTGACGGCGTGGCCCTGCCCCCGCTGACTCCCGAACAACGCCAGGCCGCCCTGGAGAAGGCTGCCGCCTCCCGGCGCGAGCGTGCCGAGGTGAAGAACCGGCTCAAGAACTCCGGCGCCTCGATCATCGCCGTGATCGAGCAGGGCCAGACCGACTCCGAGCAGGGGAAGGTGATCGGCAAGATGAAGGTCGTCGACCTGCTGCAGTCGATGCCGGGCGTCGGCAAGGTCCGCGCCAAGGCGCTCATGGAGCGGCTCGAGATCGCCGAGAGCCGGCGCGTCCGCGGACTCGGCGTCAACCAGATCGCCGCGCTCGCCCGCGAGTTCGAGCAGCGTGGCTGAGCCCGGGTCCGAGCGGTCACGGCTGGTCGTGCTCGCCGGCCCGACCGCCGTCGGCAAGGGCACCGTCGCCGCCGCGATCCGGGAGTCCCACCCCGAGGTGTGGTACTCCGTCTCGGCCACCACCCGGGCTCCGCGGCCCGGCGAGCAGAACGGCGTGCACTACTGGTTCGTCTCCGACGAGGAGTTCGACCGCATGATCGCCGAGGACCAGCTGCTCGAATGGGCCACCGTGCACCAGGTCGCCCGCTACGGCACCCCGCGCGGCCCCGTCGAGGAGGCGCTCGCCGCCGGGCGCCCCGCCGTGCTCGAGATCGACCTCCAGGGCGCGCGCCAGGTGCGCGAGACCATGCCCGAGGCGCTGTTCGTCTTCCTCGCCCCGCCGTCGTGGGAGGAGCTCGTACGCCGTCTCATCGGTCGTGGCACCGAGACCCCCGAGCAGCAGGAGCGCCGGCTGGAGACGGCCAGGACGGAGCTGGCGGCGGAGTCGGAGTTCGACGTCACCATCGTCAACCGCGAAGTTCACGCTGCCGCCGCCGAGTTGGTAGCCTTGATCACCGGCGGTCTTCCACCGGAGACCCGCCGCCCCGACTGACAGTGAGGCAAGAGAGACGTGGCTGCCCCCGAGATCGACGCCCAGGGCGTGACCAACCCCTCGATCGACGACCTGCTGAGCAAGACCGACAGCAAGTACCGCCTGGTGCTCTACGGAGCCAAGCGCGCCCGCCAGATCAACGCCTACTACTCCCAGCTGGGCGAGGGTCTCCTCGAGTACGTCGGCCCCCTGGTCGAGACGCACGTCCAGGAGAAGCCGCTGTCGATCGCGCTGCGCGAGATCAACGACGACCTGCTGACGTGCGAGGAGGCCGACCCGGCCGAGCTCGCCGCCGAGGAGGCCGCCGCCCGTGCGGCCGCGGCCGAGTCCAACGCCTTCGCCGAGTGAGACTCAGCTGACCGGCAACACCACCGCAGAGGCCGCGCCGAGGGCGCGGCTCTCTGTCGTTCTGGGGGTCACCGGCGGGATCGCCGCCTACAAGGCCGCCGAGCTGCTGCGCCGCTTCACCGAGGCCGGTCACGACGTCACCGTGGTGCCGACCCGGGAGGCGCTGCGCTTCGTCGGCGCGCCGACCTGGGAGGCCCTCTCCGGCAAGCCGGTGAGCACCGAGGTCTTCGAGAACATCACCGACGTCCCGCACGTCCGGATCGGCCAGACCGCCGACCTCGTCGTCGTCGCGCCCGCGACGGCCAACACGCTGGCGCGCGCCGCCCGGGGGATGGCCGACGACCTGCTCACCAACGTGCTCCTCACCGCCCGATGCCCCGTGGTCTTCGCGCCGGCGATGCACACCGAGATGTGGGAGCACCCGGCCACCGTCGCCAACGTCGCGACGCTCCGCGACCGCGGCGCCATCGTCGTCGCGCCCGCCGAGGGCCGCCTGACGGGCAAGGACACCGGCAAGGGGCGCCTGCCCGAGCCCGAGGAGATCTTCGAGCTCTGCCAGGCCGTGCTCGCCCGCGGAGGCGTCACCGACCTGGCCGGGCGTCAGGTCGTGGTGAGCGCCGGCGGCACGCGGGAGTACCTCGACCCCGTCCGCTTCCTCGGCAACCGCTCGTCGGGCCTTCAGGGCTTCGCGATCGCCCGCGCCGCCGCCGCGCGTGGCGCCGAGGTCACCCTCGTCGCGGCGAACTCCGCCCTCCCGGCCCCGGCCGGGGTGAAGGTCGTGGGCGTGGAGACCACGGCACAGCTGCGCGAGGCCGTCCTCGCGGCGAGCGCGAGTGCCGACGCCGTCGTGATGGCCGCGGCCCCTGCCGACTTCCGCCCCACGACCACGAGCGACGCCAAGATCAAGAAGAGCGCCGACGGCAGCGCCCCGCTCATCGAGCTGGAGCAGAACCCCGACATCCTCGCGGAGCTTGGCGCGGGCCGGCGTACGCGAGGGCAGGTGATCGTCGGGTTCGCCGCCGAGACGGGGGACGCCACGCACACGGTCGCCGAGTATGCGAGCGCCAAGCTGGAGCGCAAGGGCGCCGACTTCCTCGTCGTCAACGACGTCAGCGGGGGAGCCGTCTTCGGCCAGCCGGACAACGCGGCGGTGCTGATCAGCAAGGACCGCGACCCGATCGAGGTGGCCACGGGCACCAAGCAGGCGCTCGCCCACGTGATCTGCGACGAAATAGCGAGACGGCTGTCCAACCCCTGACACCCGGTCGCCTAGGCTGTCGGCCATGACTGGACGCTTGTTCACCTCCGAGTCCGTGACCGAGGGTCACCCCGACAAGATCGCCGACCAGATCAGCGACACGGTCCTCGACTATCTCCTCGAGCACGACCCCAAGAGCCGGGTCGCGGTCGAGACGCTCCTGACCACCGGCCTCGTCGTCGTCGCGGGCGAGGTCACGACCGAGGCCTACGCCCCGGTCGCCCAGCTCGTGCGCCAGAAGGTGCTGGAGATCGGCTACGACTCCTCCGACAAGGGCTTCGACGGCAACTCCTGCGGCGTCCAGGTCGCCATCGGCGCGCAGTCGCCCGACATCGCCCAGGGCGTCGACACCGCCGAGGACGTCCGCCTGGGCGGCTCGGTCGACGAGCTCGACAAGCAGGGAGCCGGCGACCAGGGCCTGATGTTCGGCTACGCCTGCGACGACACCCCCGAGCTCTTCCCGCTGCCGATCAAGATCGCGCAGACCCTCGCCGAGCGGCTCACCGAGGTGCGCAAGGACGGGACGCTTCCCTACCTGCGCCCCGACGGCAAGACCCAGGTCACGATCGAGTACGACGACGACAACCGCGCCGTCCGCGTCGACACCGTCGTCCTCTCCACCCAGCACGCCGAGGACGTCAGCCAGGAGCAGATCGCGGCCGACGTCAAGGCGCACGTCATCGAGCCGGTCCTCGAGCAGTTCAAGACCTCGGTGCCCTTCGACGGCTACAAGCTGCACATCAACCCCACCGGCAAGTTCGTCGTCGGCGGCCCGATGGGCGACGCCGGCCTGACCGGCCGCAAGATCATCGTCGACACCTACGGCGGCATGGCCCGCCACGGCGGCGGCGCCTTCTCCGGCAAGGACCCGTCGAAGGTCGACCGCTCGGCCGCCTACGCGATGCGCTGGGTCGCCAAGAACATCGTCGCCGCCGGCCTCGCGCGTCGCGCCGAGGTCCAGGTGGCCTACGCCATCGGCGTCGCGCGGCCCGTCGGCGTGTTCGTCGAGACCTTCGGCACCGAGACCGTCCCGGTCGACCGGATCCAGGCCGCCGTACTCGAGGTCTTCGACCTGCGTCCCGGCGCGATCCTGCGCGACCTCGACCTGCTCCGGCCGATCTACGCCAAGACGGCCGCCTACGGCCACTTCGGCCGGGAGCTTCCCGAGTTCACCTGGGAGCGGACCGACCGGGCCGAGGCGCTCAAGGCCGCGGCCGGCGCCGCCTGACCACATCACGGGGGAGTGAAACCCCGGTAACAGGTCGGGCGGGTCTCGTGAAACGCCTGCATCGGGCGTGAACCTCGGCGAGGATCGCTTCTTGTGCATCCATCGCGCCTGATCGCCGCGCTCGCGGCCGTCCTCTCCGTCGTCGTCGCCGGTCTGGCGGTGGTCGTTGTGGCCGCCTCCGACACCCAGGACGGTGCCGCCGCGCGGTCGGTCTCCGTCCACGGGCGGATCCGCCAGATCCTCGTGCCCGCCTCGGACGTACGCCGGACCCCCGGCGTCTCGAAGGACGCGAGCGTCGACACGGCGGCCAGGGCGCAGCTGAGGCACTACGGCGCGCAGCTCGGCATCGACCGGCCGGGCACGACGCTCGAGCGCACCACGTCGGTGCGCTCGGCCGCCGGCTCGGACGTCGTGCGCTTCGATCAGTACGTCGACGACGTCCCCGTCCTCGGCGGCACCGCGATCGTCTCGATGCGGTCGGACCGCTCGCTCGAGCAGCTCACCGCTGAGACGACCGAGCTCACCGAGGCGCCGGCGGTCGTCGTCGACGAGACGAAGGCGACGACCCTCGTGCGTCGCTACCTGGGCCTCTCCGGCTCCGCGGACGCCTCCGCCGCCGTCGAGCCGGCCGGCCGCTGGATCGTCGACCCTGCCATCACCGGCGCGTCGATCAAGGCCCCCGCCGCCGCCTGGCGGTTCGAGGTGGCCGCCGGCACCGACCACAAGCGCGAGGTCTTCATCGACTCGGCGACCGGCGCGGTCGTGATGGACCACGACGACGTCGAGACCATCGACCGCGTCGTGTGCGACTACAACGGGACCAGCAGCCACCTCGCCGACTCCTCGACCCTCTCGCCCTGCACGAGCCCGTCGAGCTTCGTTCGCACCGAGGGGAGCGCGGCGTCGAGCGTCGCCGACGTCAACAACGCCTACGACTACGCCGGCTACACGTCCGCGATGTACGCCGCCGTCGGAGGTCTCGACCTGACCAGCCTGCTCGGGCTCAAGGACTCCACCGGCACCAAGCACCTCGCCGCAACCGTCCGACTGTGCATCTCGGGCGAGGACTGCCCGTACGAGAACGCCTTCTGGGACGGCACGCAGATGTACTACGGGTCCGGCTACGCCTCCGCGCTCGACGTGGTCGGACACGAGATGACGCACGGCGTCACGCAGTACAACTCCAACCTCTTCTACTGGGGTCAGTCCGGCGCGATCAACGAGTCGATGTCGGACATCATGGGCGAGATCATCGACCGCCGGAACGGCGGCACCGACGACGGCTGGTATCTCGGCGAGGACCTGCCGGCGGGCACGACGGCCTCGTGCACCGGCTCGTCGACGGCCATCCGGAGCATGTCCGACCCCACCCTCTGCGACCAGCCCGACAAGATGACCAGCTCGCTCTACGAGGGTCCCGAGGACGGCACCCGCTCGGTCGACTACTGCAGCGACTACTGCGACTCCGCAGGCGTCCACTTCAACTCCGGCGTCGGCAACAAGACGTTCTACCTGATCAGCCAGGGCGGGACGTTCAACGGTCAGACCATCACGGGCATCGACGGCTCCGACGCCGGCCTGACGAAGTCGGCGAAGCTCTGGCTCGACGTCGACCAGAAGCTCGCGGCGGGCGCCGACTACGCCAACCTCGCCGACCAGCTCGACGCCAGCTGCCAGTCGCTCATCACCGCCGGTGTCGCCACGAGCTCGGACTGCGCCCAGATCGCCAAGGTCGAGCTCGCCACCGAGCTCCGGACCACCCCCACCAGCGCCAGCCAGCCCACCGATGCCGAGAGGAGCTGCCCGACCGGCACGGTCGTGCGGACGCTCTGGGACGGCGAGGCATCGGCGGCCTCGTCGACGTCGAGCTTCAGCTTCCCCACCAACGACAACGGCGGCTGGGTGCGCGCCACCAAGGCCTCGCCGGACAGCTACTGGGGCAACAACGCGACGTCGGGGCAGGACTCCTGGCTCGCCGCTGACGGCCCGACGAAGGACGCGGTGTCGCTGAAGCCCACGAGCGCGATCACGCTGCCGGCGGGCCAGCAGAGCTACCTGTGGTTCCAGGGCTGGTATCTCAACGAGTGGGTGCGCACCAGCAAGAAGTACTACGGCGGCGGCACCGTCGAGCTCAGCACCAACGGCGGGACCGCGACCGACGCGTCCGGCAGGACGTGGGTCAACGGACCGACCACGACGCTGCAGAGCACGGTCCAGGGTGGCGCGCTGAAGGCCTTCGGCGGCGACAGCCACGGCTGGGTGGCGAGCAGGCTGGACCTCGGCACCGCGGGCGGCACCGTCCTCCCGCAGTGGACCTTCCGCACGGACTCGGACAGCAACTGGAACTCCTCGCTCGTCGGCTGGTGGATTGACGACCCGATCGTGTACACCTGCGACCCGGCCCCGACGGAGACCCCGACGGTGACGGTGACCCCGAGCCCGACGGAGAGCTCGTCGCCGACCGCGAGCGCCACCCCGACCGAGACCGTCTCGCCGACGGACAGCGCCACCGCGACCCCGACGCCGTCCGAGAGCAGCACGCCCTCGGCGACGGCGAGCGACTCGGCGTCTGCCACCGACTCCGCCTCGCCCACGGAGTCGTCCAGTGCGCCCGCCTCGTCCAGCGCGGCGGCGACCACCAGCGCGCCCGCGACACCCGGGACCATCGTGGTCGCCAAGCCGGTGATCCGCGGCACGGCCAAGGTGGGCAGGAAGCTGACGCTCTCCTACGCCCGGCCCAGCGGCACCTCGGTGAGGATCACGTGGATCGGTGGCCGTGCGGGGCAGCACGGGACGTCGTACCGGCTGAAGAGGAGCGACAGGGGCAAGCGCCTGCGTGCCGTGCTGACCTACACGCGGCCGGGCTACACGACGCTGACGGTGAGCACCGCGACCACCACGAAGGTCAGGCGCTGATAGAAACGCACGTGTGAGCCACGACGATCCCGCACTGGACCTGCCCGGTCTGGTGCGGGATCGCTCGCGTGAGGGTGCCCGCAAGGCGCAGGCCACACGGGCGCGGAAGGCGGCCGAGGCCGCCATCGCCGACGACCTGCCGGTGGCGCACGTCCTCCTCGACCTGCCGGCCGCGCACCTGGACCGGATCTTCGACTACGCCGTGCCGGCGGCTCTCGACGAGGCGGCGGTGCCCGGGGTGCGGGTCAAGGCGCGCTTCGGCAGCCAGGACGTCGACGGCTTCCTGATCGCGCGCAGCGATCGCTCCGACCACGCCGACACCGGCGGAAGGCTGGCACCGCTGCGACGGGTCGTCGGCACCGACGCCGTGCTCACGCCCGAGATCGCCGAGCTCGTCGCCGCCGTCGCCCACCGGTACGCCGGCACGCGGGCCGACCTGCTCCGGCTGGCCGTCCCACCCCGGCACGCCGCCACCGAGCGCGTGGCCTCCCGCCCCGCGC
>NZ_JASGDD010000091.1:0-19880 GCF_047607365.1 Nocardioides sp.
CGTTCTTGGATTCCTATGAGGAGGTCTCTGATGGTCTGGAGCAGGCGATCGAGGCGATTCCGGCGATGGCGACGTCGTTGCGTCAGATGAAGACGGCGTTCGAGGATCTGGACTCCAGCCTCGCCACGTCCTGACGGGCGCGATGCCGGGCTGAGGGTGGATCTGACTCGAAAGGGGGTGCGCCGTGGGGATGATGTTGCCGGACGAGCTGGTCTGGATCCTCGACAAGCTCGGGTTCGACTGGCCGGACCTGGATGAGGACGAGATCCACAAGGGTGCGGACCTGGTGCGCCAGTTCGGCTCGGACCTGAGCGCGTTGATCGACGCGGTGGACCGCCGGATCGCGATCGATCTGGCTGACGCGTCGTCGTCGCAGACGGCGTTGGCGTTCGTCGACGGATGGACCCAGACCCGTTCGCAGCATCTGGAGCAGGCGCTGGAGTTCATCGACCCGGCGGCCATGGGGACCGACGTCTTCGCCGACGCGGTGCTGGCGTTGAAGATCAAGGTGATCGCCGACGTGACCTTGACCGCGGCACAGGTCGCGGCGGCACTGGCAAGCTCGTTCGTGACGTTCGGCGCCGGCGCGGCGGTGGCGGCGGGGCTGATCGTCGCCCGCAAGGCCGCGTTGAAGATCGTGATGAACATCGCGATCGAGGAGCTTCTGGGACAGATCCTGCCGCTGGTGATCGAGCCGTTGACCGAGCAGATCCCCACGATCGTGTCCTCGCTCCTGGACTCCCCGATCGTGACCGGTGCGGTGGGCGACATCGGTGAGTTCAAGGCCGACCTGGACGCCCTCGACGGGGTGTCGTCGGATCTCGCGCTGGCCTCGGGCGACCTGGACTCGCTGACCGCGCAGTTCATCGCCGACATCTCGTCGCTCAACATCTCGGGGGGCTGAGGAATGTCCGCGTTGAAGAAGTACGCCGACGATGTGATCGAGGCCTTCAAGGATGGGTTCCGTCGCCTCGGCGACGGCACGTCGGCCAAGGTCACGCACACCAGGACCCAGCTCGACGATGCCGTCCAGAGCCTGCGCAAGCTCGACGCCGACCAGGCGACGAAGGTCGGGAAGGGGCTGCCGGCGCGCGGGACGCCCAACACCCGCGGCTACGACGCCGAGGGCAACCTGATGCCGTACGCCAACAACCGGCCGAGCTACTCCAAGACCCAGGTCGAGGACGTGTGGAGGCAGTCCGCCGGCGACGGCGACAGCGTCTGGGTGCCCGACAAGAACGGCGACCTCGTCGAGATCACGTGGAAGCCGGGGGAGTCCCGTGTCGGGAAGTGGGACATGGGCCACCGGACCGGTGAGGAGTACCGGGACCTCCGCGACGACTACCTCAACCACAGGATCACCAAGGAGGAGTTCCTCCGGGAGTACCGCAAACCGGAGAACTACGAGGTCCAGCACCCCGGCAGGAACCGGTCCCACGTGGACGAGGCAGGTCGCTAAGGTGATGGACGTGAGCAACGATCCCGCCGCGCCGCCGCGTACTCCCCAGCAGTTCGCGCTCCTGACGCGAGGAGGGACGCTCGAGGAGTTCCTGGCCGTCTATCGACCGGAGGACGCGACCGACGCGGAGCTCGGCCCGCTTCTCCTGCTCGCCGCGGTGGGGCAGCATGATCCGCTCCTCCGCCCGGAGATCGCGGGCAGGCTGCTCGACGACGGGGCGGACCCCACCGTGATCGCGACCGACGGCTCGACGACGCTGCACGTCCTCGTCGGGCAGAGCAGGCACGACTTCGAGGCCGAGGCGCCGATCCTGCGCAGGCTGCTGGAGGGCGGCGCGGACCTCAACCGGATGGTGGGACGGCACGAGACGCCCCTCCTGACGATCGCGCAGCAGTTCCGGTACGGCGACGCGGAGCTCGCGCCGTTCTACGACGAGTTCTTCGCCCGCCCGGATCTCGACCTGCGCAAGGAGAACGCTCGCGGGCAGTCCGTGCTCGAGCTGATCCAGAAGTGGGTGCGGTTCCGGGCAGAGCTGCTGGCGCGCGCCGAGGCCTACCTCGCCGAGCACGAGTGATCGAGGAGATCGTCCCGTGACCATCGAGTTCATCCCCGCTGCGGGAGCGTCCCTGACCACCACCAACGTGCTGACCGGCGCGGGCAGGGTCAAGTGGCTGGTGCGTGAGGAGTCGCAGGTCCCCGCCGACAACGGCTGGCGGATCTTCTCCGACATCGACACCGAGGAGTATCTGGCGGACTCCTCGAACATGAAGATCGTCGACTTCAACGCCCTCTGCGAGATCGAGCCCGCGCTGATCGGGATCTGGGACCTGCCGGTCGGCTCGGACCTGCAGATCGTCGACGACGGCGCCGGGATCCAGATCGTCGACACGGCGACCGGTCAGCCGCTCCCGCCCGAGGCGCTCTACAGCCCCTAGATCTCCGCTAGATCTTCTGGCTGAGCAGGCCGCTGTCGACGTCGTAGATGAAGCCGCCCACGTGCGCGCGGTCACCGACCAGCGGGTGGGAGCGGACCTTGTGGACGTCCTCGGCGAGGGCACGAGCCTGGTCGTCCACCACGGGGAACGCCTGCCAGGACGCGTCCTGGCCCGCCGACTCCGAGACCTTCGCGCGGAGCTCGGCCTCGGTGTTGGAGGCGACGGCGCAGCGGGTGTGCGGCACGATGAGGATGCGGCTGACGTTGAGCAGGTGGACGCCCAGCACGAGTGCCTCCATCGCGTCGGGGGTCACCCGGCCACCGGGGTTGCGGAAGATCTTGGCGTCGCCGGGCTGCAGGCCCAGGATCCGCAACGGGTCGATCCGGCTGTCCATGCAGGTCACGATGCCGACGCCAGCGCGGGCGATGCCGTCGAAGCCGCCGTACTGGAAGTCGGACGCGAACACGGCGTTGGCGTCGAGAAGATCGCTGAAGTCCTCCATGAGGCCAGAGATTAGCGGGTCCGCGAAGGGGCCAGCACGACACCCGCCAGCGTGGCGGCGACCAGGGCGGCCACCGCCGCCCCCGCGAACACGGTGTGCTCCTGCGCCACTCCGGCGGCCTGGATCAGGTCGGTGAAGGCGTCACAGCGGGAGGCGCCGTGGCAGACCTCCTGGACCGGCGGCAGGTCGGCCTGCTCGGCGTAGTAGCGGCGCAGCCCGATCGCGGTGAGCACCGAGATCCCCACCAGCATCCCCACCATGCGGGCCACGACCACCACCGCGCTCGCCACGCCGTGGGCCCGCGGTGGCGCCGCGGCCAGCACCGCGTGGTTGATCGGGGCGAGCGCGAGCCCGAAGCCGAGCCCGCCGAGCACGAGCGGCACGGTCGCCAGCGGGGACGAGAGCGCGGTCGGCGACCACGTCGCCATCCAGGCGAAGGCCGCAGCGGCGGCCAGCATGCCGGCCGCCGCGACCAGGGCAGGGGGCAGCCGGCGTACGAGAAGGCCGCCCGCGACCGCGCCGACCGGCAGCGCGACGAGGAAGCGGACCAGCACGAGGGCGGCGAGCAGCTGCGAGTCGGTGTAGATCGTGGTGCGCGCGAAGAGCGGGATGTCCACGAGCGCGACGACGAGAGCGGCACCGACGAAGAGACTGGTCGCCATCCCGCCGGCCGAGGCCCGCAGGACCTCGGCCGGCAACAGTGGATCGGCCACCCGTCGCAGGTGCGCGACGAGGACCACGCTCGCGAGGGCGGCGACGGCGAGATACCAGCCGCCGAGCGGCGTGAGCACCGACACCTTGGGATCGGAGTCGGAGAAGGCCAGCACGATGCCGCCCAGCGCGATCGCGAGCAGGATCGCGCCGGTGAGGTCGGCCCGCCGGGCGTCCCGGGCCCAGCCGCGCAGGTCCACGAGGGGGTGGCGGGCCAGCGCACAGCGCAGCAGGAAGAGGGCGGTCCCCGCGATCACGGCCAGGCCGAGCGGCGTCATCCAGTCGCTCAGCCCCGCCACCGGCACGTAGAGCCTGCCCCACGTGACGTCGCGGAGGACCGCTCCCGGCTTGAGGACCAGGAGTACGGCGGCGGCCGCGACGATCGCCAGCAGCAGGACCCCGACCGGGTCGGGCCACGGGACGCGCCGGGGGTCGCGGCTCCGGATCGCCGCCGCCAGCACCGCCCCGGCGAGCAGGTTGAGCACGAAGATCGCGCGCCAGTCGGTGACCGCGAGCACGGCCGCGCCGAGCAGCGGGCCGAGCACGGCGCCGAGCTCCTGCGCGGCGGAGACGAGGCCGAGCGGGACGGCACGCCGCTCGACGGGATAGAGGTCGGCCACGAGGGCGAGCGTCGCCGGCACCAGCGCTCCGGCCCCGATGCCCTGGACCAGCCGGCCGAGCACCACCGTCGGCAGGCCGAGCGCCATCGCGGTCACGAAGGAGCCCGTGGCGAAGAGCACCAGCCCCGCGACGAGGACGGACGAGCGGCCGCGCAGGTCGGCCAGCCGCCCGATGAGCGGCAGCATGACGACGTACCCGAGGAGGAAGCCCGAGACGATCGGCGCACCCCGCTGCAGCTCGTCGACGGAGAGCCCGACGCCGTGCATCACGTCGGGCAGTGCCAGGACGATGACGTAGGTGTCGGCGGCGGTGAAGCAGACCGCGAGCGCGGCCAGCGCGAGGAGTCCGGGCCTCGGCCGGCTCCCGGGCGTCACGGCGCCTTGATGTCCGTGGTCGTGCCGTAGTCGTCGAGGTCGACGGTGTAGGTCTCGGTGTCGCCGGTGCCGTAGACGTCGCCGGTGAGCTCGACCTCGCGCAGCTGGTCGTCGTCGGTGACGAGGTAGGTCGCGTCGAGGTCGCCGGCGACCATGGGGACGAGAAGCTTCGCCGACGCCGCCGGCAGGGTGCCGGTGTAGGTGGTGAGCAGCTCCTTGTTTCCGGCGCCGCCACGGACGGTGTCTCCCTTCGCCACGCCGGTCGTCGCGGTCAGCCAGTCGGAGAGGCCGCCACTGGTCGCCAGCAGTTGGGCGGGGTCGGGCGCGCCGTAGGCGGACGGGTCGATGGTCTGCCACCCGGTCGTGAGGGGCACCTGCGCGTAGACCTTGCCGTCGACGGCGATGATCGGCACGTCCGGCTTCAGGCCGGCGACCTGCACCGTGATGGTCCCGTCGAAGGCAGGCCCCTGTTCGCCGTGCGTGAGGATCCCGACACCCTCGAGCAGGGCGGTGACGTCGTCGGGCACGCCCTTCGACGACAGCTCGAGCGTGACGCCGGAGGTGGCGTCGAGGGTCTTCTTCGCGGCCGCGAGGCTGTCCGCGGCCGAGCTCCCGGTGTCGGCGTCGTCCTTGTCGGCCGGCTTGGACCCGCACGCGGCCAGGAGGAGCACGGCGGCGGCAGCGGCGATCGGTCGGGAGGCGGTCGGCAGGTTCGGCATGGAGATCACCCTCCCACCGGACCGGCGCAGGCGTCGATCGGCTGGCTGCCGGGGATGCCGGAGCCGTCGCGGCGCGGGTCCGGCTCGGGCAGCTCGATCGGGGCCCCGGAGTTCGCCGCCGCGCGAGCCGGGCCGCGGCCGGCCCAGCCGAAGACGAGCGTGTCCTCGCCCTTGAGGAAACGGTGGCAGCGCACGCCGCCGGTGGCGCGGCCCTTGGCGGGATACTCGGCGAACGGGGTCACCTTGACCGAGCCGGGCTCGGTGCCGGGCAGTGCCGACGACGAGCCGGAGGCGGTGACGACGACCGCGGTGGCGGGGTCGAGGGCGCCGAAGAAGACCACCCGCTGCTTCGGGGCGAGCCGCACGCCCGCCATGCCGCCGGCGTTGCGGCCCTGCGGCCGGACGGTGTCGGCGGGGAAGTGCAGCAGCTGGGCGTCGGAGGTGATGAAGCACAGCTCCTCGGCGCCGGTCGCCAGCTCCACCGCGCCGACGACCTCGTCGCCGGGGCCGAGGTTGATGACCTCCCAGTCGTCGCGCCCGAGGACTTCCGGGTTGACCCGCTTGACCACGCCCAGCTTGGTGCCGAGAGCGAGGCCGGGGCCGTCGGCGGCGAGGGTGACGAGCGCCAGCGCTCGCTCGTTCGCCTCCAGGCTGAGGAGCGCGCTGAGCGGGACGCCGCCCTGCAGGTTGGGCTCGCCCGCGGTCGGCGGGATCGCCGGCAGGTCGAGCACGCCGAGGCGGACCAGCCGTCCCTGCGAGGTGAGCACGCCGATCTCGCCCCGCACCGTCGTCGCGACGACGGAGACGATCACGTCGTGGTTGGCCCGGCCCTCGCCGGTGGAGAGGGGGTCCGCGCTCTGCGTGCGGGCCAGCAGCCCGGTGGAGGAGAGCAGCGCGAAGCAGGGATCGTCGGCGACCTCGGCGGACATCCGCTGCGCCTCGATCGCCGCGGTTCCCGCGCTGGCGAGCAGCACCGTGCGGCGCGGGGTGCCGAAGGTCCTGGCGACCTCCGCGAGCTCGTCGGAGACGACCTTGCGGAGCAGCTCCTCCGAGCCGAGGATCGCATCGAGCTCGTCGATCGTGCGCTGCAGGTCCTCGGCCTCCTTCTCCAGCTCGATCTTGGAGAACTTCGTCAGCCGGCGCAGCGCCATGTCGAGGATGTAGTCGGCCTGCGCCTCCGACAGGTCGAAGACCTGGATCAGCCGGGCCTTGGCCGAGGCGGCGTTGTCACTCGACCGGATGAGCTGGATGACCTCGTCGATGTCCACGATCGCCATCAGGAGGCCCTCGACGAGGTGCAGCCGCGTGGCGGCCTTGTCCCGGCGGAACTGGCTGCGCCGGCGTACGACGTCGTAGCGATGTCCCAGGAAGACCTCGAGCAGCGCCTTGAGCCCGAGGGTGCGCGGCTGGCCGTCGACCAGCGCGACGTTGTTGATCCCGAAGGAGTCCTCCATCGGCGTCTGCTTGTAGAGCTGCTCCAGCAGGACCTCGGGCACGAAGCCGTTCTTGACCTCGATGACCAGGCGCAGGCCGTTGTCCTTGTCGGTGAGGTCCTTGAGATCCGCGATGCCCTCGAGCTTCTTGGCCTGCACCAGCGACTTGATCCGGTCGACGACCTTCTCGACGCCGATCGTGTACGGCAGCTCGGTGACGACGATGCCCTTGCGGCGCCCGATCTGCTCGACCCGCGCCGTGGCGCGGATCTTGAAGCTGCCGCGGCCCGTCTCGTAGGCGTCGCGGATGCCGTCGAGGCCGACGATCGTGCCGCCGGTCGGGAGGTCGGGCCCCGGGATGAAGCGCATCAGCGCCTCGGTGTCCATGCCGGGGCGCTTGACCAGCTCGCGCAGCGCGGCGACGACCTCGACGAGGTTGTGCGGCGCCATGTTGGTCGCCATGCCGACCGCGATGCCGGTCGTCCCGTTGACCACGAGGTTGGGGATCGCCGCCGGCAGCACGGACGGCTCCGACTCCCGCGCGTCGTAGTTGGGCCGGAAGTCGACGGTGTCCTCGTCGAGGTCGTTGGTCATCGCCAGCGCCGCCGGCGCCATCCGGCACTCGGTGTAGCGCATGGCCGCCGGTCCGTCGTCCAGGGACCCGAAGTTTCCATGCCCGTCGATGTAGGGCAGGCGCATCGTCCAGGGCTGGGCGAGGCGGACGAGGGCGTCGTAGATGGCGCCGTCGCCGTGCGGGTGGAGGCGGCCCATCACCTCGCCGACGACGCGGGCGCTCTTGACGTGCCCGCGGTCGGGGCGCAGCCCCATGTCCGCCATCGTGTAGAGGATCCGGCGCTGCACCGGCTTGAGCCCGTCGCGCGCGTCGGGCAGGGCGCGGGAGTAGATGACGGAGTAGGCGTACTCCAGGAACGAGGTCTCCATCTCGTCCTTGATGTCCGTGTCGAGGATGTGCTCCTCGAAGTCATCGGGCGGGGGAGGGGTGGTCGTGCGCCGTGCCATAGCGCGCATTCTCTCCCGAGTCACCGGCGCGACGTCGTCCGGCACGCCGCCTCGGGCGCGCCGCACGACGACTCGCCTAGGTCCGCTGGATGTAGAAGGCGCCGCGGCGCACCGAGTAGGTGGTGTGGTGGTGCTTGCGGTGCTTCGTCCGGATGACGACCTTCACGCGATACCAGCCCTTGCGCTTGAGCTTGGCCGGGAACCTCAGCCGGAGCTTGTGCTTGGCCGTCACGGTGGCCTTCACCTTGTAGACGTGGCCCTTGGTCAAGGAGCGCCGGCCGAACACGAGGTTGATCGTGGCGCCGGGGGCGTTGCCTCCGAGGAACACGATGGTCGACGTCACGGTCGTCGTGCTGGGGCTCATGTCCGGCACGCTGAAGACGACCACGGCGGTCGGGGCGGCTATCGAAACGACCGGAGTCCATGTGGGCGCGGTGTCGATGCTCAATTGCTGGAACCAACTGGTGATGTCGGTCGCTGTCGGAGCCGGTGGCCCGTAGACGGCGCCTCCGGCCGTCATGGTGCCGGCGAGCAGCGCGCCGATCAGCATGACGACGGCGCCGCCGCGTCGGAATGTGGCGATCAAGGCCCTGTTCATCGCGTCGTCTCCCTCAAGACATCGGTCATGACCGAGCCCGAGCCCTGCGGGGACCCTATACCGCCACGGTCCTCCCTCGTGGTGTTTCTTCGACAGTCGGCGACCGGAGCCTCAGAGGTGGTCCTCGGGTGCCCTCGCGGGGACCGGGTCGGAGCCGTTCGCACGGAGGCCGGGCGCGGGGCGGCCGGTGAGGTAGCCCTGGGCGTGGACGTAGCCGAGCTCGCGGAGCACGCCCGCCTGCTCGGCGGTCTCGACCCCCTCGGCGACGAGGTCGACCTGGAGGCCGGCGGCCATGGCGCGCACGGCGCTGCTGACGGTGCGCGCGGTGGCCGAGGTGGACAGCTCGGCGACGAAGCTGCGGTCGAGCTTGATCATGCTGATCGGCAGGTTGACCAGGTGGGTGAGGCTGCTGAAGCCCGTCCCGAAGTCGTCCACGGCGAGCTGGACGCCGAAGGCGCGCAGCGTGAGCAGCTCGCGGAGCATGGTGTCGTCGACGGTCACGATCCTGGTCTCGGTGATCTCCAGCACCAGCAGCTCGGGCGGGAGCCCGCTCTCGGCCAGCACCGTGGCCACCCGGTCGGCGAGGCCGGGCCGGGAGAGCTCGGGGGCGCTGACGTTGACGTGGATGGCGGCGCGGCGGCCGGCGGCCAGGTCCGCGGCGGCCGCGGAGCACGCCTGGAGCAGGACGTCGTGGCCGACCTGGTGGATCAGGCCGCTCGACTCGAGCACGTCGAGGAACGCCCCCGGCGCGAGCACTCCGCGGGTCGGGTGGTTCCAGCGCACGAGTGCCTCGTGCGCGATCACGGCGCCGCTCGCGAGGTCGACCACCGGCTGGAAGTGCGCGGTGAACTGCCCGGCCCGCGCGGCGCGCTCCAGCTCGGGGAGCAGCTCGGCCGAGCGCTCCGCCTCGCGCTGCAGCTCGGGCGTGTAGAGCTGGGCGCGCGCCTGCTCGATCACCGACATCACGGTCCCGACGAGGGCGAGGACGAGGATGAAGAGCTGGGCGAGCAGCACCCGCGACCCCACGGGGGTGACGCTCGCGAAGGGCCCGTGCCCCGAGGTGGTGGCGGCGATCACGATGACGCCCTGCAGGCTGACGAGGATGCTGGTGAGGTCCGGTCCGCAGCGCACGGCGACGAGCAGCAGTGGCGGGATGAGGACGAACGTGAGGCCCCAGGGCATCGCCATCAGGGCGGCGGACGAGGCGAGCGTCAGCGCGATCAGGCCGTAGCCGACGAGGCTCTGGCGGCGCAGCTCCTGCGGTGCCCGGGGGAGCGCCAGCATCGCGGCGGCCACGACGAAGATGCTCAGCGCGTTGCGGAAGCCGATCAGCCCGACGCCGTCCATCAGGCCCTCGCCGAAGCGCGCCCAGGCCACGAGCCCCCCGGCGACGGCGCTGACCGCCGCGCCCGCGCAGGAGGCGACGGCGAGATCGCCCAGGTCGGCGAGGGAGCGCACCGGTCGCGCCCGCGACCATCTCCCGGTACGACGCAGGAGCGCCGCGCCGACGAGCCCGGGTGAGGCGTTGACCGGCCCGAAGAGCCACGAGCCGAGGGGGTCGAGGCCGTCCGCCTGGTTGATCGCGCCGCTGACGAGGCAGATCGCCAGGAGCCCGACGAGCCGCCCTCGCAGGTCCCGCACGGCCAGGAACCACACCAGCGTCACGGCGGCCGCGGGCCAGGCGATCGCGAGCGGTGAGCCGGGCGGATGGGTCTGCCTGCCGGCGTACATCGTCAGGGCGAAGAGGAGCGTGAAGCCCAGCGCGACGAGCAGCGTGCCCGCCAGCGGGTGCGTGGCGGGCCGCTCGCGAAGGTCCTCGCCGCGACCGGGCATACCCGAAGATTCCCACCGATTCGCCGCTGTGTCTGCCCACACGGCCGACGGGGCGCCCCTGCTGGCGGGTAGATTCCTGCCGTGACCTCGGACGCACGCCCCGATGACGTAGGGCCCGGCCGGAGCGCGCCCGCGCACTGGGAGGCCGACGTGCTGCTGCGCGACGGGCGCACCGCGCACATCCGGCCGATCACCCCCGCCGACGAGGAGCTGCTCGTCGACTTCTACGACAACCGGGTGAGCGACGAGTCGAAGTACTACCGCTTCTTCAGTCCGATGCCGCACCTGTCGAAGCGCGACGTCGAGCGCTTCACCAACGTCGACAACGTACGCCGGGTGGCGTTCGTGCTCACGCTGGGCGGCGACATGATCGCCATCGGCCGCTACGACGAGCTGCGCCCCGGCGAGGCCGAGGTGGCGTTCCTGGTCAGCGACGAGCACCAGGGCCGCGGCATCGCCCAGATCCTGCTCGAGCACCTCGCCCAGGCCGGTCGCGAGCGGGGCGTGTCGAGCTTCGTCGCCGAGGTGCTGCCCGACAACAGCCGGATGATCCAGACCTTCCGCGACGCCGGCTACCGCGTGGCCAGCGGCTACGAGGACGGCGTGATCCGGCTGGAGTTCCCGATCGAGCCGACCGACACAGCCATCGGCGTCATGCTCAACCGCGAGCACGAGGCCGAGGCCGCGAGCATCTCGCGCTTCCTCAACCCGCGGAGCGTCGCGATCATCGGGGCCTCGCGCCGCCAGGAGACCATCGGCCAGGTGCTGGTGCGCAACATGGTGAACGCCGACTTCACCGGACGGATGTACGTCGTCAACCCCAACTCCGACTCGGTCTCCGGGATGCCGGCGTACAAGCGGGTCCAGGACATCGACGAGCCGGTCGACGTGGCGATCGTGGCCGTGCCCGCGGAGTCGGTGCAGGACGTCGTGCTCGACTGCGCCGCGAAGGGCGTCCACGGCCTCGTCATCATCAGCTCGGGCTTCGCCGAGACGGGCGACGACGGCCGCGCCCGGCAGCGGCGGCTGGTCGGGCTCTCCCGCTCCTACGGCCTGCGGGTCATCGGGCCCAACGCGCTCGGCGTGATCAACACCGACCCGAGCGTGCGGATCAACGCGAGCCTCTCCCAGGTGATGCCGCCGCGCGGGCGGGCGGGGTTCTTCTGCCAGTCCGGCGCGCTGGGCAGCGCCATCCTCGAGAAGGTGCAGAGCCGCGGCCTGGGCCTCTCGACGTTCGTCAGCGCCGGCAACCGGGCCGACGTCTCGGGCAACGACCTCCTGCAGTACTGGGAGGAGGACGACACCACCGAGGTCGTCATGATGTACCTCGAGAGCCTCGGCAACCCGCGCAAGTTCTCCCGCATCGCCCGTCGCGTCTCGCTCCGCAAGCCGATCGTCGCGGTCCGGTCCGGCCGCACCACCCAGGGCGTCCCGATGGGCCACACCGTCCGCAAGATCGCCGCGCCGCAGCAGGCGGTCGACGCGATGTTCCGCCAGGCCGGCGTGATCCAGGTGGACACGCTCGAGGACATGTTCGACGTCGCGCAGCTGCTCGCCCACCAGCCGCTGCCGCGCGGCCGCCGGGTCGCGATCGTCGGCAACTCCGACGCCCTCGGCCTGCTCGCGGCCGACGCCGCGGCCGGCGCCGGCCTGGTGGTCAACCGTCAGATCGCGCTCTCCTCGATCCCGACCGCCGAGGAGTTCGAGGACGCCCTCGACCAGGCGATCGACGACCCCGAGGTCGACGCGGTGGTCGCCGTCTACATCCCGCCGCTGTCGGTCTCGGGGGAGGAGATCGCCAACGTCCTCGCGGCCGTGGGGGAGCAGTCCGACAAGCCGCTGCTCGCCTCCTTCCTCGGCGCCGAGGGCGTCCCGGAGCTCCTCCGCGTGCCCGATGTGGCCGGGTCGACGGCCGGACGCGGGTCGGTGCCGTCGTACTCGTCGGTGGAGAGCGCGGTCCGGGCGCTCGCCCGCGTCGTCGAGTACGCCGTGTGGCTGCGCACCCCGGACGGGCCGGCGCTCGTCGTGGAGCCGGTCGACGTCGTCCGCGCGCGCACCATCGTCATGCGCGCGCTGGAGCAGCGCCCGCTGGGCGGCGAGCTCACTCGCGACGAGCTGGCCCGGGTGCTCGACTGCTACGGGATCAGCCTGTGGCCCACGCTCGCGGCCGGCACCCTCGCCCAGGCCCGCGAGGCGGGCGCGCAGCTGGGCTGGGACGTCGTCCTCAAGGCGACCGCCGACCATCTCCGCGAGCGGCCCGACCAGGCCCACGTGTGGCGCAACATCAACGACGAGCACGAGATGGAGGAGGCCTGGCGCGCCCTGACCGGGTTCACCGGCGCTCCGCACGCGTCGGGCCAGGACGAGCACCGCCCCAGTCCGCGCTTCGTCGTCCAGCGGGTCGCGCCGCCCGGCGTGCCGCTCATGATCCGCTCGATCGAGGACCCGCTCTTCGGCCCGGTCGTCTCCTTCGGCATCGCCGGGCCGCTGAGCGAGCTGCTCGCCGACCGCAGCTACCGCATCCCGCCGCTGTCGGCGCGCGACGCCGCCGCCATGGTCCGCGAGATCAAGGCGGCGCCGATGCTGTTCGGCTACCGCGGCGCCGAGGTCGTCGACGTGGAGGAGGTCGAGCGGCTCATCCGACGGGTGGCGCAGCTGCAGAACGACCTGCCCCAGGTCAGCGCGCTCACCCTCGACCTCGTGCTCGCCGGCCCCGACGCGGCCAGCGTGCTCACCGCCGGCGCGCGGGTCGAGCCGGTGGCCGATCCGCGCTCGGACTGGTTCGTGCGCCGGATGCCGACGATGCCGGGCGACACGATTCCGAACTGAGCCCGGCTCCGGCGATTCTCGCCGGAGGCAGGCTGAGACCCGGGCTGATGCGCGTGACAGACTGGTCGCCATGCGCACGACCCAGGACCGGGCCAGCGACCTGCGGCACGCGATCGACCTCACCGGCTACTACCCCCAGGTGGTCGCCGACGGCGTCGGCACCGCGGTGGCGGGAGAGCCGGTCGTCGACTTCTTCCTCCACCACGAGCCGACCTTCGACCACGACGAGGTGCGCCGCCACCTCAGCGTCCTCGTGCTCACCCCGACCCGGCTCATCGTCGCGCACACCGACGAGCACCCCGGCGACGACCTGCTGCCCGAGCCCTACACCTCGACCTCGACCGAGGCGATCCGCCTCTCCGGCCTCAAGTCGGTCGTGGTCACCCGGATGAGCGCCAACCCCACCTCCGGCCGTCCCGCGGTCGCCGAGGCCAACATGACCCTCGGGTGGGGCGCGATCTCGCGGATCGACCTCGAGCCCGCCGGCTGCGCGGACCCCGAGTGCGAGGCCGACCACGGCTACACCGGTGTGCTGAACTCCGACGACTTCTCGATCCGGGTCTCGGCCGCCGCCGACGGTGCGGACGCGGTCGCCAGCCTGCTCGGGTTCGCCGAGGCCCTCTCCGCGCTGACGCATTCCGCGTGAGCGCCGACGCCTCGCCGCACGACGGCGCGTTCGTCGAGCCTGCCTACGGGCAGCGCTCGCTCGGCGACGTCGTCCCGGCGGTCGCGCTCGCGCTCGGCCTGCCGGGTCCGCCGCCTCCGACCGACCTGGTGCTGCCCGAGGCGCCGTCGTACGTCGTCTTCCTGGTCGACGGCATGGGCGCCAACCTCCTGCGCCGCTATGCCCACGCGGCGCCCTACCTCTCCAGCCTGCTCACCGAGCCGGCCACCGCGGGCGTCCCGTCGACCACCGCGACGAGCCTGACCTCCCTCGGCACCGCGCTCACGCCGGGCGTGCACGGCCTGGTCGGCTACACCAGCCGCATCCCGGGCACCGACCGCCTGCTCAACGCACTGCAGTGGAGCAAGGACATCGACCCGCACGAGTGGCAGCCGAACACCACCACGTTCCAGGCGCTGCGCTCCGCGGGGCATCCGGTCACCGTCATCAACAAGCGCGAGTACGCCGGCTCCGGTCTCACCGAGGCCGCCCACCGCGGCGCCGACTACCGCGGCGCCGACAAGGTGGGCGAGCGGATCGCCGCGGCGCTGTCGGCGTCGGCCGAGCCGGGCTCGATCACCTACCTCTACGACGGCGACCTCGACTGGACCGGTCATCGCCACGGCGTCGCCTCGAGCCCGTGGCTGCAGCAGCTCTCCATGATCGACTCCGAGGCCGAGCAGCTGCGCGAGGAGCTCCCGCGGCCCGTGCGGCTCCTCGTCATCGCCGACCACGGCATGATCGACGCCGGCCCCGACGACCGGACCGACGTCGACGCCGTCGACGGCCTGCGCGACGGCGTCGCCCTGCTGGGCGGTGAGGCCCGCTTCCGGCACCTCTACTGCCACCGCGGCGCCGTCGACGACGTCATCGCGACGTGGCGGGAGTCGCTCGGCGACAAGGCCGAGGTGCTCAGCCGCGAGGACGCCATCGGACGCGGCTGGTTCGGGCCGGTGTCGCCCCCGGTGCTGCCCCGCCTCGGCGACGTGATCGTCGCGGGCCGCGGGACGCACGCCGTGATGTCGAGCGTGTCCTTCCCCTACGAGACCACCCTCGTCGGCCTGCACGGCTCGCTCACTCCCGACGAGATGTACATCCCCATCCTCATCGACTGAGGCTCATCAGCCGTCGAGCGGCTCGATCCGGATCAGGTGGGCGAACCGCTCGAAGTGCCGGACGTTGTCGGTGATCAGCGTCGTCGCACCGTGGTCGAGAGCGACCGCTACGAGATTGGCGTCGTGGACCTGCCGGCTCGAGGCAAGACCAGCATCCACGAATTCGAGCAGAAGAGACTGAGACGCCTTGGTCTCGACGAGCGAGTCGATCGTCCCGGTCAGAGCCCGCCAGGCACGCGCCGCCGCGGGCCCGTGCACGCCGTATCCGTTGCTCGCGACCGGCCGGGTGGCGACCGCGAGGAACTCTCGCATGCTCTGGTGCGACGCAGCCAATGCGCGGGGGTCGGACTCCAGCAGAGAGCGGGCCTGGTGGTGGTGGGCCGATCGCCTCGCGTCGTACGCGTGCACGAACACGTTCGTGTCGACGAGCACTCGCTCACTCATCGTCGTACTCGTCTGGATAGAAGAGATCGCGATCGATCGGTCCGCTGTAGCTCACGGGCGGCGGTGGAGGCCAGTCGATCTGACGCCGCTTCCGGGCCGTCGGCGCCAGGGCGGCCTCCTCGATCACGATCCTGAGCTCCGCCTCGTAGGAGCGGCCGTTGTCGGCGGCGCGCTGCTTGAGGCGCGCGACCGCCTCCTCGGAGACGTTGCGGACGTGCACGGCGGGCATACACACCACGATAACACCTGTGTTAACACCGGTCCTCGGTGATGCGACCCAACCTTTCCGCGCCCGCGCGCATCTGGTGGGGTGTGACGATGAAGCGCACACAGCGGGAGGAGGAGGAGTTCGCCGCCTTCGCCGAGGCGGCATGGGCTCCGCTCTACCGCCGCGCCCTGCTGCTGCTCGGCGACTACGGACAGGCCGAGGATCTCACCCAGACGGCGCTGGCCAAGGCGTACGTCCATTGGCGCCGGCTGCGCAGCCCGGATGCCGCCTTCGGCTACACCAAGGCGATCATGCTCAACGAGGCGCGAGCGCTGTGGCGGCAGGCCTCGTGGGGCAGGGAGTGGCCGACCGCCGACCTCCCCGACGGGCGGGTGAGCGACGATCCGGCGCTGCGTCCGGCCGTCCTCGACGCTCTGCGGGAGCTGGCTCCACGTCAGCGCGCAGCCATCGTCCTGCGCTACTACGAGGACCTGACCGTCGAGCAGACGGCCCGTGCCCTCGGGTGCGCGGTCGGCACGGTCAAGAGCCAGACCTCCGACGCCCTCGCCAAGCTCCGCCTCCTCCTCGGAGACCCCGCACTCGAAGACGCGACATCTGAAGGACAACGTCATGACTGAGCGACTCGCCTGCCTGCTCCACGACGAGGCCGCGGCCACCGCCGTGCCGGCCCTGCCCCTCGACGGCATTCTGGAGCGCGGCCGGCGCGGACGCCGTCGTCGCACCCGTACGACGGCAGCAGCCCTCGTCGCCGCAACCTGCGTGCTCGCGCTCGGCGCGGGCGTCGTCCTCGACCAGCGCGACTCCCGCACGCTCCTGATCCAGGACCCGGCCGCCGCAGCCCCACTCGACGCACTGGGCTGGGCGGTCTCGGCCGGCTCGACCATCTACCTCGGCAGCGGCGCCACCGCCACGCTGCCGAAGGCGATCAAGTCGCTCTACTACACCTCCGAGGGCGTGGTCGTCCGCACCGGGCGCAGCCCCTACTCGGACGGGCCGGACTCGTCGTACGCGCTCGTCGATCCCGAGGGCGAGGTGCACAGCCTCGGCCTGAGCCTCGGCGACCGGGTCCCGAGCACCGACCCGACGCTGCCCTATCTCGCGTACGCCGACCGCGTCGGCCACCTCGGCCACGACTCGTGGCGCCTGGTCCTGCGCGCCGTCGCGACGGGGGAGGAGGTCGCCTCCATCCCGTTCTCCGGGTCGTTCACCTGGGGCGGCTGGGTCGCCCCGCCGGTCGCGCTCGACGGCGACAGCGTCTACGTCGGGCTCGACGACCACACCCTCGCCATCGACTGGCGCACGGGCGAGGGCCACGTCGCGAAGGGCCTGCCCAAGTCGTTCATGCCGACGGTGACCGGGGGTCGTGAGGCCGTGGGCGAGTGGGACCGGCCACACGTCGTGACGGACGCGACGACAGGCGCTGCCCTGGCCACGCTGCCGGTCTTCGACGGCATGACGAGTCTGTCGCCCGACGGCAGGTGGGCGCTCCAGGTGCCGGTGCGGGGCTGCACCGGAGGGACGATGACGACCACCGACTCATCGGGGAGGACCACGACGATCGACCAGGGCCCGGAGGTGTGCACCTACGAGGACCCGGACACCACGGTGGTGGATCTCGACTCGGCCACGCCCTACCCGATCCGTCTCACCGGCGAGGCGGGCTGGACCCCGGGTGACAAGCTCATCGTCCTCGACGGCCACACGGTCTCGCTCTGCGAGCCGACCACCGTCGCGTGCACACCGACTGGCATCACGCTCGGGGAGGGGATCGTGCGGGTCGGCGGCAACTCCTACGAGTCCTGACGCGTCGCCGTCGGGTCAGGGGCGGTTGCGGCCGAGGCTGTCGTGCGCGGAGACCCACTCCTCGGCGACGACGGCGCCGCCGAGGGAGAGCTCGCCGGCCAGCACGGTCGCGGCGATGATCTCGGCGAGCTTGTAGACCCCGCCGGAGCCGTAGCAGCCCAGCATCTCGAGGCACTCGCGCTGCGTGGCCAGGCCGGTGCCGCCGCCGTACGTCGCGATGATGAGGGCCGGCAGCGTCACCGAGACGTAGAGGTCGCCGTTCGGCAGCAGCTCGCTGAAGCCGTAGAGCGCGGAGGACTCGGCGACGTTGGCGACGTCCTGGCCGGTCGCGATGAAGAGCGCGGTGATGCCGTTGGCGGAGTGGTTGCCGTTGTTGTTGGTCTGCGACATGAACGCCCCGAGCTGGCCCTTGAGCCGTGCGCTGAAGAGCTTGTCGTTGCTGACGTGCATCTGCTCCTCCATCAGCGCCGACGGGATCGTCGCCTCGGCGACGACCCGCTTGCCGCGGGTGTGGAGCATGTTGACCACCGAGGTCTTCTTGTCGGTCGCGAACTGGCCCTCGAGCAGGAAGTGCAGCTCGCCCGGGTAGTTCCGCTTGATCCACGCGCACGCCGCGAACGTCGCCTTGCCGGTCATGTTCTGCCCGGCGGCGTCGCCGGTCGTGTAGTTGAACCGGGTGTAGAGCATCTTGGAGGCGAAGAAGCGCTGGATCTCGATCAGCCGCCCCGACGAGGTGGTCTCCTGTGCGGCCGCCGCGATCTCGGCGAAGTGCTCGTCGAGCCAGCCGGCGAGGTGCCGTGCCTCCCGGGCGCTCGGGAGGGTGAAGACCGGCGCGCGCTGCATCTTGTCCTCGACGACGGTCGTCGTGATCCCGCCGGCGAGGCGGGTCAGCTTCATCCCGCGGCTGTAGGACGCTACGAGCGTGCCCTCCGTCGTCGCCATCGGCACGAGGAACTCGCCCTGCGCGTGCTCGCCGTTGACGAGCAGTGGCCCGGCCAGGCCGATCGGCACCTGCGCCGCCCCGATGAACCCCTCGACGTTCCCGGGGAGCGAGCCGGGGTCCAGCGAGTACGACGCCACGTGCTCGATCGACGCCCCGGTCCGCTCGCGGACGAGGGCCTGGCGTGCCGCGACCGCCGCAGCGCTGTAGTCGTCGTTCCGGTCGCGGGGAATCGTCAGGTCGCTCACGGGCCGAGTGTGTCACCCGGCCCGCACTCTCGGAGCGGCGACCTCAGCGGAGCAGGACGTAGATCCGCAGCTTGAGGCGCCGGGTGCTGGTGATGAGCCCGCTGGAGTAGAGGGCGTCGATCTTGTCCAGGAGGATCTTGGTCTGGCGCACGGTGAGGTGGCCGGGCTTGTTGGCGACGCGCTTGATGTGGAGGATCGTCGGCTTCTTCTGGCTGGCAGGGATGGGCGCCGGTGGCCCGTACGCCGCGTCCGCCTCGCCGGCGCCGAGCGCGACCGCGCCCGTGGCGAGGACTGCGGATGCCGCGGATGCGGCGACAAGCTTCCTGATCACGTCTTTCCTCCGTCGTGTCATGGCCCGATTCGAGCCGGGCATCGACCCGGTCCGTGGACTGATGCCTGATCCTTGAACGAGCGACAGGAGTGCCGGTTACGGGCGGTCAGTCGAACGGTAGCGGGTCGGCGGTCAACGAGACCGCGCGGGCACGGCCCGAGGTGAGCTGGCGCCGGTGGTGCTGGCGGCACAGCACCTCGTAGGTGACCTCGCCGACGGTGGCGATCGGGTCCGCATCCGTGTCACCGACGACGATCACCTCGCCCTCGGTGACCATGACGCCGTCCTCGAGCCGGGCCTGGTGGGTGGCGCGCTTGCCGCACCAGCACAGCGCCTCGACCTGGAGCAGCTGAGTGGAGTCGGCGAGCTCGACCAGCCGGGCGCTGCCCTCGAAGAGCCTGGTCCGGAAGTCGGTGAGGATGCCGAAGCAGTAGACGTCGATCTGCAGCTCGTCGACGATCTTGGCGAGGTCCTCGATCTGCCGGGCCGAGTAGAACTGGGCCTCGTCGCAGATGAAGTAGTCGATCCGCGCCCCGTGGGTGAGGGCGTCGACGGCGTACCGCCAGAAGTCGAAGTCGGGCGGGACCTCGATCGCCTCGCGGGTGAGGCCCAGCCGGCTCGAGACCAGCGAGGCGCCGGCGCGGTCGTGGACCGTGAACAGCCGTCCCGAGAGGCCGCGCGCGGCTCGGTTGTGGTCGGTCTGCAGCGCGAGCGTGGACTTCCCGGAGTCCATCGGACCCGTGTAGAAGCGGAGCTCAGCCATCCGAGTCGTCGGAGGACTTCTCCGCGGCTCCGCCGAACATGATCTCGTCCCAGGACGGGATGCTGGCGCGGCCGCGGCGCTTGGGCTTGCGCGGCGCCTCGTCCTTCGGCGGGGCGGACGGCTCCTGCGTGGCCGGGACGACCGGGTTGGGCGCCGGCGGCGTCCAGGTGGGCTTTGCCGCCAGCGGCGGGATCACCGCCGAGGGCTCGATGCCGCGGTCCTGGTCCTCGACCTCCGGCTCGGGCGCTCCCTCGGTCGGCGCCGCGACGCCCTCCGCGGGAGCCTGGCGACGCTCGCGCGCCGCCGTGA
>NZ_JASGDD010000092.1:0-5268 GCF_047607365.1 Nocardioides sp.
GCGACGTCGGTCCCCTCCGAGGCGGCCGCGGCCGTCGAGACGGCGACCAGCCACCCCAGAAGGTCGTCGCCGCCGAGGTCGCCGAAGAGCGGCACGCCGCGGACGGCGTCACCGCCCCAGTCGACCGGCCCGGCGCCGAGTCGCTCGACGCGCACCCGGCCCGTCGGGTCGACCAGGTCGTGCTCCTCGAGCACGACCCGGTCGTCCAGCGACAGCCGCGCCGCCCGGACCTGGCCGTCCGGGGTGGTGACCATGCTGCCGGGCGACAGCAGCGCGTCCAGCGATCGCACCGCCTCCGGCAGATGACCCGTGTCCCTCACGAAGCGGGACGGTAGACCTCTCCGGGGGCGGCGCGGATCCTCCGAACGGTCGAGATCAGTAGGACGGCTAGGCCTGAAGCCGTGCTGCTGAGCGAAGCTCAGTAGGACGGCTGGCCTGGGTCGATCTGGTTGACCCAGGCCACCACGCCACCGCCCACGTGGACGGCGTCGGCGTACCCCGCGCCCTTGGCGATCGCGAGCACCTCGGCCGAGCGGACGCCCGACTTGCAGTGGAAGACGAGCTGCTTCTGGCCGTTGCCGGTCAGCTCGCCGAGCGGCTCCAGCGCGGCGCCCGTGAGGAACTCGCCCTTGGGGATGAGGACCGAGCCCGGGATCTTGTTGATCTCGTACTCGTTGGGCTCGCGGACGTCGACGAGCACGAAGTCGCGCGAGCCCTCCTCCTTCTCCTTGATCCAGTGCTCGAGCGTGCCGACCGAGATCGTCGAGCCGGCCGCGGCCTCGGCGGCGTCCTCGGAGACGGCGCCGCAGAAGACGTCGTAGTCCACCAGCCCGGTGACCGTCGGGTGCTCGCCGCACAGGGCGCAGTTGGGGTCCTTGCGGATCCGGACCTTGCGCCACTCCAGCTCGAGCGCGTCGTAGACGACCAGCTTGCCGATCGCCGGGTCGCCGATGCCGGTGAGCAGCTTGATCGCCTCGTTGACCTGGATCGAGCCGATGCTCGCGCAGAGCACGCCCAGCACGCCGCCCTCGGCGCACGACGGCACCATCCCCGGCGGAGGCGGCTCGGGGTAGAGGCAGCGGTAGCACGGCGCGTCCTCGACGAGCGTCGGCGCGAAGACCGACGCCTGGCCGTCGAAGCGGTAGATCGAGCCCCAGACGTAGGGGATCTTCAGGAAGTACGCCGCGTCGTTGACCATGTAGCGGGTCGCGAAGTTGTCGGTGCCGTCGACGATGAGGTCGTAGCCCTCGAAGATCCCGAAGACGTTGTCGTTGTCGAGCCGCTCGTCGTGGATCACCACGTCGACGTACGGGTTGACCTCGGCGATCGCCGCGGCGGCCGACGTCGCCTTCGGCTGCCCGATCGTCGACTGCTTGTGGATGATCTGGCGCTGCAGGTTGGACTCGTCGACCTCGTCGAACTCGACGATGCCCAGCGTGCCGACACCGGCCGCCGCGAGGTAGAGCAGCGCGGGCGACCCGAGGCCGCCGGCGCCGATGACGAGCACCTTGGCGTTCTTCAGGCGCTTCTGGCCGGCCATGCCGACGTCGGGGATGATCAGGTGGCGGCTGTAGCGCCGCACCTCGTCGATGGTGAGCTCGGCAGCGGGCTCGACGAGCGGCGGCACGGACACGGCGCTCTCCTTCACAGTCGTAGCAGAAGTCGGGGATTCCGGGTCGGGTCAACACCGGGTCGAGCACCATTGTTCCCCGCCGCCGAAGCCGCTCCGACACGGCGTCCCGCGATCCGGACCCTGGTTACTCAGCGGTAGCCTTGTCGTGTGAGCACCGACTACCACCTCGACGCCCGACCTCGCGGGGGCCGGATGCCGCGGCGCGAGCGCCGCGCGCAGCTCCTCGCGTCGGCACTCGAGGTGTTCGTCGCGCAGGGCTACCACGCGGCCGCGATGGACGACATCGCCGACCGCGCGGGTGTCTCCAAGCCCGTGCTCTACCAGCACTTCCCGGGCAAGCTCGAGCTCTACCTCGCCCTGCTGGAGCAGTCCTGCGACCACGTGATCGAGCAGGTCCGCGACGCGCTCGCCTCGACCACCGACAACAAGCAGCGCGTGGCCGCGACGATCGATGCCTTCTTCGCGTACGTCGCCAGCGAGTCCGGCGCGTTCCGGCTGGTCTTCGAGTCCGACCTCACCAGCGAGCCCGCCGTCCGCGACCAGGTCGACCGGGTCACCAACGAGTGCGCCGAGGCCATCGCCGACGTGATCGCCGACGACACCGGCCTGCCCCGCGCGGCCTCGCTGCTGCTCGCGGTGTCGCTCGTCGGAATGGCACAGCAGTCCTCGCGGTTCTGGCTGGAGGCCGACGGGGGCATCCCCCGCGACCAGGCGGCCGGCCTCGTCGCCGGCCTCGCCTGGCGGGGCATCCGCGGCTACCCGAAGTCCTGATGATCAACGAGAAGGAGTGACCCGTGGAGGTCAAGATCGGCGTGCAGTACGCCGCGCGTGAGCTGGTCGTGGAGACCAACGAGTCCGTCGAGGCGATCGAGTCGGCGATCTCGTCCGCGCTCGGCCAGGCCGGCGAGGAGGGGTCCCTGCTCGCGCTCACCGACGCGAAGGGCAAGAGGCTCTTCGTCCCCGCCGCCAAGATCACCTACGTCGAGATCGGCACCACGAGCCCGAACGCGGTCGGTTTCCGGAGCTGAAACCGGGGTACGTTCCCGGGTATGGCGACTCTCTGGTTCATCATCACCACTCTGATCGGTGGTCTGGTCATCGGCCTGCTCGGCAAGGCCGCGGCGCCCGGCGGGCGCGACGACATCAAGTTCCTGCCGCTGTGGATCGTCGGCATCGTCGGGATGCTGCTCGGCAGCTTCCTGTACTGGGGCGTGGCGGGCAGCAACAACGGCCCGTTCGACGGTCACGAGGCGACGTGGGACAACGCCACGAACGGCATCGACTGGATCCGTCACCTGTGGCAGATCGTCACCACGGCCATCCTCGTGGTGGCCGCGACGGCGCTCCTGCCGCGACTGACGAAGAAGGGCTGAGCCCGGCTCGCTGACGTCTCGGCGGTCTCCCGGCGTCTCTCGGTCTCGGGTCAGTGCTCGAGGCCGAGGGACGCCATCCGCTCGATGTGACGGGTGGTTATCCGGGTGAAGATCTCGCCGAGCCCGGCGAGGTCGAGCCCGCCGAAGGTCGCGGTGCCGGCCAGGATCTCGCCCATCGCCTCCCGCGACGCCGCGACGTGCTGCGTCTGCGTCAGGGCCTCCCCCATCAGGCGGCGTCCCCACAGCGCGAGCCGGCCGCCCAGTCGCGGGTCCTCCGCGATGCCCTCCCGCAGGCGCTCGATCGCGAAGTCGGTCTCGCCCTCGTCGGTCAGCGTGGAGACGATCAGCGCCCGCGTCTCCTCGTCGAGATACCCGCTGATCTCACGGTAGAAGTCCGAGACGATCCCGTCGCCGACGTACGCCTTGACGAGGGCCTCCCACCAGTCGTGGGGGGCGGTGAAGGCGTGGAAGGAGTCGATCGCCTCGATGAAGGGCTCCATCGCGGCGAAGGGGTTGTCGGTGAGCTCGGCCAACCGGGCGCGGATCGGCTCCACCTTGGCGTACTGCCGCGTCGCCATGCCGAGCAGCGCGACCTTGTCGGAGAGCCGGGGGGCCATCGCGGCGTCGTCGGTGAGCCGCTCGAGGGCCGCGATCTCGCCGTACCCGATCGCGCCGAGGAGGTCGACGATCGCCCCTCTGTAGACCGGATCGGTGAAGGGGCCCTGCTCCGTCGATGCAACCACGGCCCCACCCTAGGCGATAGACTCCGCCTCGTATGTCCGGCGGCATGCTCCATCTGGGAGGCCGCTACGAAACCCTCGTGTCATCTGACGTGACCCCCGAAAGTGGCCAAAGAGAATATGCCTACCTTCCGTGACCTGGGCGTGCTGCCCGAGATCTGCGACGCCCTCGAGTCCAAGGGGATCGTCGAGCCCTTCGCCATCCAGGAGATGACCCTCTCCGTAGCGCTGGCCGGCACCGACCTCATCGGCCAGGCCCGCACCGGCACCGGCAAGACCCTCGCCTTCGGCATCCCGGCCGTGCAGCGCATCGGCGCGCAGGCCTCCGGCAAGCCGCAGGCGCTGATCGTGGCCCCGACCCGCGAGCTCGCGCTCCAGGTCTTCGGCGACATCGAGCTGATCTCCTCCAACCTCGGCCTGCGCGTCCTCTCGATCTACGGCGGCGTCGGCTTCGAGCCGCAGATCGACGCGCTCGAGACCGGCGTGGACGTCGTCGTCGGCACCCCCGGTCGCATCATCGACATGGTCAACCGCAAGCACCTCGACCTCTCGCAGGTGAAGACGCTCGTCCTCGACGAGGCCGACGAGATGCTCGATCTCGGCTTCCTGCCCGACGTGGAGAAGATCCTGCGCTTCACCCCGGTCTCGCGGCAGACGATGCTCTTCAGCGCCACCATGCCGGCCGCGATCATCTCCCTGGCCCGGACCTACCTGAACTCCCCGATGAACATCCGCGCGGAGTCCTCCTACGAGCAGGCCACCGTGCCCGCCACCACGCAGTACGTCTACCAGGCGCACGACCTCGACAAGCCGGAGATGATCGGCCGCCTGCTGCAGGGCAACCCCGCCGGCGGCGTCGACAAGGTCGTCGTCTTCGCCCGCACCAAGCGCCAGGCGCAGCGGGTCGCCGACGACCTCACCGAGCGCGGCTTCGACGCCGCTCCGCTGCACGGCGACATGGCGCAGGTGGCGCGCGAGAAGGCGATGCAGAGGTTCCGCGACGGCAAGGTCCGCATCCTCGTCGCCACCGACGTCGCCGCCCGCGGCATCGACGTCACCGGCGTCAGCCACGTGATCAACTACACGACGCCGGACGAGGAGAAGACCTACGTCCACCGGATCGGCCGCACCGGCCGCGCCGGCGCCTCCGGCGTCGCGGTCACGCTCGTCGACTGGGCCGACATCCACAAGTGGAAGATGATCAACAAGGCGCTCAACCTGTCGTTCGACGACCCGGTGGAGACCTACTCCTCCTCGCCGCACTTCCTCGAGGACCACGGCATCGTCAAGGGCACCAAGGGCCGGATCAAGGCCCCCGCGCCGGTCGAGCGCAGCCCGCGCCCCTCCGCCCGCGAGGCGGGCTCCGGCGACCGCGCCCCCCGCCAGCGCACCGACCGCACCCGCACCCGCTCCCGTGGCGGCGAGTCCGTCCGTACGACGGAGGCCGCCCCGCCGGCCGCCGGCTCTGCCGCCACCCCGGCCGGCACGTCCGCCGCCGGCGACAAGCCGGCCGGCGCCTCCC
>NZ_JASGDD010000093.1:0-9325 GCF_047607365.1 Nocardioides sp.
GCGAGCCGTCCGCCGACGCGACCGCGACGGCCTCGGCCGACCCCGCCTGGGTGGCGGCGACGGCCGCGAAGGCGGGCATCCCCGTCGTCGCCATGCGCGCGTACGCCGACGCGCAGCTCGCCTCGCCCGCCGGCTGCGGCCTGGGCTGGACCACCCTCGCCGGCATCGGGTGGGTGGAGTCGCAGCACGGCACGCTCGACGGCCGCACCCTCGGCGAGGACGGCGTGCCCTCGGCCCCGATCACCGGCATCCCCCTCGGCGAGCTCGACCGCGCCTACGGCCCCCTGCAGTTCATCCCGTCGACCTGGTCGACGTGGGGCGCGGACGCCGACGGCGACGGCCGGGCGGACCCGCAGGACATCGACGACGCGGCGCTCGCGGCCGCGCGCTACCTCTGCGCCTCCGGCCCGCTGACCACGGCATCGGCCTGGTCGGCGGCGATCTTCAGCTACAACCACTCCGCCGAGTACGTCACCCAGGTCTACGCCGCGGCACAGGCCTACGCCGAGCGGACCGGCTGACGAGCAGCCTCAGTGCCCGGCGGCGAGCTTGAGCGCGGTGATCCCGGTCCCCGCGGCGGCGAGCAGCAGCCCGACCAGGAAGGTGCGCGGGGAGGGCCGCTCGCCGCGCATGTGGCCGATGACGAGACCGGTCACGGCCAGCCGGACCAGGACGTAGCCCGACGCGGCGATCTGGGCGAGATGCCCCGGGACGTCGCCCCACCAGGCGGCCAGCAGGATGAGCGCCGGGACCAGTCCGGAGGTGAGCACGGGGACCGAGTCGCGCAGCTCCTCCGCGAGGTCGCGCAGGGTCAGGGTCGCGCCGGTGCGGGCCCGCCGGCCGGCGGACTCGGCCAGGGCATGGGCGAGGAAGATCGCGAACGACGTGCCCGCGACGATCCAGAAGCTCTGGCCGCTCTCCGCGTCGTCCCTCGTGAGCGGCACCAGGCTGCTCAGGGCGAGGATGTTGCCGTAGACGTACGCCGTGATCCGGCTGGCCGCGTCCTCGGGCGAGAGTCGCTGGCGTCGGCGGTAGATCTTCTCGAACACGAGCCGGACGCTAGCGGTTCCGCAGAGAGAAATGCTGATAGTCCTTCAAGGATCTCCAGGCGCCGCCCCACTCCCAGCCGACGGCGGCGAACGCCCGGACGACCGCGTCGCCCGGCTCGATCATCCCCGGCCGGAGGCGGTCGCGATCGAGGTAGGAGCGCGCCAGCTCCGGGAGGACCACGTCGCCGCGCTCGTAGGGGTTCTGGAACGGGTTGACGTCCACCGCGAGGCCGTAGGCGTGCTGCGACCACGTCGTCTCGCCCCTCACCGGACGACAGTTGAAGGCGCCGGTGTCGTTGCCGTCCCCGGTCGGCGGCGCATCGCGCTCGGCCACGGTCGTGATGCGCATCTGCTCGATCGGATAGTCCTGCTCCCACAGTGCCCGGAATGCCGTCACCATCGCCCTCGCCTGGCTCGAGGCCACCAGCAGCTCCCCGGTGTGGCGGGCGCCGTCGAAGCCGTGGAAGGTGAGCCGCACCCAGGCCAGGTCGTCCGCGGCGACCGGGCACGCCGCCGACCACGTCGAGCGGGCGATCACCTCGGCCGGCGCCGGGTCGGCGATCCGCGACGCGAAGCCGGTCCCGGGCAGGGCGGCGACGGTGTCGGGCAGGGTGAACGCCCGTCGCCGCAGCTCCGCCGGCGTCGTCTGCGCCAGCACGTCCCCGTCGGCGTCCTGCGGCAGCACCCGCGTGCCGAGCCAGGACGGGGGAGTGCTTCCGGCCCGCGGGGTGGAGGAGGCGCTCGGCTGGGTCGCCGTCGCCGTCGCCGTCGCCGTCGCCGTCGCGGTCGTCGTCGTGCTCGACGCGGGGGCTCCGGTCGACGCCGGCGCCCCGGACGCCGCCGGCGGGGCGTCGGTCTCCCGCCCGCCACAGCCCCCGGCAGCCGCGAGAGCAAGGGGCCCGACCGCGATCGCCGCCAGCACCCGCCTCCACCTCACCTTGCCACCGTAGCCAGAGCCCCGCCCGGATGGGGATCCCGGTCCCGACGCCGACCACTAGACTGGAGCCACCCCCGGTCCTCCCGATCGCGGGGCCGTTTGTGCTTGCCCAGGAGCTTCGTGTGCCCCCTCTCGCCTCGCTCGGCGATGCCGTCGTCGCCACCCTCCAGCCCGTGCTCGCCGAGGAGCTCGCGACCCTCGACGTGACCGGGCCCGAGGCGCTGCGCCCCTTCCTGGTCACGGGCCTGGCGCACCAGGGCCGTGTGGTCCTCGCCGTCACGGCGACCAGCCGGGAGGCGGAGGATCTCACCGCAGTCCTGCGCGGCCTCCTCGACCCGGCCCGGGTCGGCTACCTGCCGAGCTGGGAGACCCTGCCGCACGAGCGGCTGTCGCCGCGCAGCGACACGGTCGGCCGCCGCCTGGCCGTGCTGCGCCAGCTGGTCCATCCGGAGCCCGGGCTGCCGGCGCTGCAGGTCGTGGTCGCCCCGATCCGGTCGGTCCTCCAGCCGCAGGTCAAGGGCCTGGGCGACCTCGAGCCGGTCGCGCTGCAGCCCGGTCAGGCGGCCGAGCTCGACGACGTCGTACGCCGTCTGGCCGATGCCGGGTACACCCGGGTCGACCTCGTGGAGAAGCGCGGGGAGCTCGCGGTGCGCGGCGGCATCGTCGACGTCTTCCCGCCCACCGAGGAGCACCCGCTGCGGGTGGAGTTCTGGGGCGACGAGGTCGAGGAGATCCGCTCCTTCAGCGTCGCCGACCAGCGCACCCTCGAGGCCCGTGAGCGCCTGTGGGCACCGCCCTGCCGCGAGCTCCTGCTGACCCCCGAGGTCCGCGAGCGCGCCGCCGCGCTCGGCGAGAGGCACCCCCAGCTGCTCGAGCTGACCGACAAGATCGCCGCGGGCATCGCGGCCGAGGGGATGGAGTCGCTCGCGCCCGCGCTCGTCGACGAGATGGAGCTGCTGGTCGACCTGCTGCCCGCCGGCTCCCAGGTCCTCGTGCTCGATCCCGAGCGCGTACGCCGTCGCGCCCACGACCTCGTCGCCACCAGCGAGGAGTTCCTCGGCGCCAGCTGGGCCTCGGCCGCGACGGGCGGCCAGGCACCCATCGACGCGTCGGTGCTCGGCAAGGCGTCGTACTGGGATCTCGGGGACGTCCGCGAGCACACCCTCACCCGCGGCGTCGACTGGTGGTCGACATCGCCGTTCGGGCTGGACGAGGACGCCGCCGTGCTCAGTGCCGACACGGCCGGCGTGCCGGTCCGCACGCTCGAGGGCCGCGCCGCCGGGGCCTACCGCGGCGAGATCGACAAGGCCGTTCACGACCTCGACCAATGGCGTCTGGCGGGCTACCGCGTCGTCGTCGTCCAGCCCGCGCACGGCCCGGCGAGCCGCACCGTCGAGGTGCTCGCGGAGCACGACGTCCCGGCCCGCATCATCTCCTCCGACGACGTCATCACCCGCGACGTGGTCAACGTCCTGATCGGCACGCTCGACCACGGCTTCGTCGACGACGAGGCACAGCTCGCCGTGCTCACCGGCGAGGACATCTCCGGCCAGCGCACCACGACCCGCGACATGGGCCGGATGCCCGCGCGCCGCAAGAGGCAGATCGACCCGCTCGAGCTCAAGCCCGGCGACTACGTCGTCCACGAGCAGCATGGCGTCGGGCGCTTCGTCGAGATGAGGCAGCGCGAGGTCGCCGGCGCGACCCGGGAGTATCTGGTCCTCGAGTACGGCGCCTCCAAGCGCAACGGCCCGCCGGACCGGCTCTTCGTCCCGGCCGACGCGCTCGACCAGGTGACCCGCTATGTCGGGGGAGAGGCTCCGAGCCTCGACCGCCTCGGCGGCGCCGACTGGTCCAAGCGGAAGGCGCGCGCCCGCAAGGCGGTCCGCGAGATCGCCGCCGAGCTGATCAAGCTCTACGCCGCGCGCCAGGCGACCAAGGGCTTCGCCTACGGGCCGGACACCCCGTGGCAGCGCGAGCTCGAGGACGCGTTCCCGTTCCAGGAGACGGCGGACCAGCTGTCGACGGTCGACGAGGTGAAGGCGGACATGCGCCGCGAGACGCCGATGGACCGGCTCATCTGCGGCGACGTCGGCTACGGCAAGACCGAGATCGCCGTGCGCGCGGCGTTCAAGGCCGTGCAGGACGGCAAGCAGGTCGCCGTACTCGTCCCCACCACCCTCCTCGTGACCCAGCACCTCGCGACCTTCGCCGAGCGGATGTCGGGCTTTCCCGTGGTGTTGAAGGGACTCAGCCGCTTCCAGAGCGACAAGGAGAGCAAGGAGATCATGGCCGGCATGGCCGACGGCTCCGTCGACATCGTCGTGGGCACGCACCGCCTGCTCAACCCGGACATCCGGTTCAAGGACCTCGGCCTGATCATCGTCGACGAGGAGCAGCGCTTCGGCGTCGAGCACAAGGAGCAGCTCAAGCGGATGCGCACCGCCGTGGACGTGCTCTCGATGAGCGCCACCCCCATCCCGCGCACGCTGGAGATGGCGATCACCGGCATCCGCGAGATGTCCACGATCACCACGCCGCCGGAGGAGCGCCACCCGGTTCTCACCTATGTCGGCGGCTTCGAGGAGCGCACCGTCATCGCGGCGATCCGGCGCGAGCTGCTGCGCGAGGGGCAGGTCTTCTACATCCACAACCGGGTCGACTCCATCGAGCGGGCGGCGGCCAAGCTGCGCGAGCTGGTGCCCGAGGCGCGGGTCGCCACCGCGCACGGCCAGATGAACGAGAAGCAGCTCGAGCAGGTGATGCTCGACTTCTGGGAGAAGCGCTTCGACGTGCTCGTCTGCACCACCCTGGTCGAGTCGGGACTCGACGTCTCGAACGCCAACACGATGGTGATCGAGCGCGCCGACGCGCTGGGGCTGTCGCAGCTGCACCAGCTGCGCGGCCGGGTGGGGCGGTCGCGCGAGCGGGCGTACGCCTACTTCCTCTACCCGCCGGAGAAGCCGCTCACCGAGACCGCCCACGAGCGGCTCGCGACGCTGGCGCAGCACTCCGACCTCGGCGGCGGCATGGCGATCGCGATGAAGGACCTCGAGATCCGCGGCGCCGGCAACCTGCTCGGCGGCGAGCAGTCCGGCCACATCGCCGACGTCGGCTTCGACCTCTACGTGCGCCTCGTCGGCGAGGCGGTCAGCGAGTTCAAGGGCGACGCTGCGCCGGAGCTGAACGAGGTCCGGATCGAGCTGCCCGTCGACGCGCACCTGCCGCACGACTACATCCCGTCGGAGCGGCTGCGGCTGGAGGTCTACAAGCGCCTGGCCGAGGTCCGCTCGGATGACGACGTCGATGCCATCGAGGAGGAGCTCAAGGACCGGTACGGCGACCTGCCGATCGTCGTCCTCTCGCTGCTGCTCGTCGCCCGCTTCCGGGCGCGAGCCCGCGCGGCCGGCGTGGCCGAGGTGACGATCGCCGGCAAGAACGTGCGCTTCGCCCCCGTCGTACTGCCGGAGAGCAGGCAGGTGCGCCTGCAGCGGCTCTATCCGAAGTCGCTGGTCAAGAACGCCGTGGACACGATCCTCGTCCCGCGGCCGGTCTCCTCCGGCTTCCCCGCCAAGCCGCTGGACGGCATCGCCCTGCTGGAATGGGCGCGGGGAGTCATCGACAGCGTGATCGACCCCGCCGCTACCTGATCCTCGCCCCCGCCCCATCAGCCCCTGGCGCCACAGCGCCCAGGCAGGAGTGGAACTTCTCGGGGGGTGCACCGGCCGAGAAGTTCCCGAGTCACCGGTTAACCGGGGACTCCGCCCGTCGCGCCGCAGACCCATCTGAAAGGATCGCTCCGTGACGATGGAAGCATTCGGGGACGAGTTCGGCGAGGGCTCCGACGAGCGGCGGTGGAACGCTCCGGAGATGTGGGACGTCCAGCCGGGCTGGATGAGCGAGGAGGACCTCGCCTCGACCCGGGGCCGGGTCCCGATGCTGTACGTCGAGGCGCTGCCTGTCCGCGTCGACGCCGGCGGCCGGGTGACCTCCGTCGGACTGCTGCTGCGCGGCTCGGCCACGACCGGCCGGATCACCCGCTCCCTGGTCTCGGGGCGCGTGCTGCACGGCGAGCAGCTGCGCGACGCGCTGATGCGCAACCTCGAGAAGGACCTTGGCCCGACCGCATTCCCGGTGCTGCCGACCACGACCATCCCGGCGGCGATCGCCGAGTACTTCCCGTGGCCCACCGGCCGGTTCCACGACCCCCGTCAGCATGCCGTCGCGCTGGCCTTCGTGGTGCCGGTGACCGGCGAGTGCCACCCCCGCCAGGACGCGCTCGAGATCTCGTGGGTCTCGCCGGAGGAGGCCGTCTCCGAGGGCTTCGCCGAGGAGCTCGAGGGCGGGCGCTCCTCCCTGCTGCGCCAGCTGCTGCACCACGTCGGTGCCATCTGACATGCCCGAGCGCGCGTCGGGAGAGGGGCTCGTCGAGTTCCTCGCCATGATGCGCACCATGCGCGAGCGCTGCGCGTGGAAGGCCGGCCAGACGCACGAGTCGCTCGCCAAGCACCTCCGCGAGGAGGCCGACGAGGTGCTCGAGGCGATCGAGGAGGGAGACTCCGCGCACCTCGCCGAGGAGCTCGGCGACCTGCTGCTCCAGGTCTACTTCCACGCCGCCATCGCGGAGGAGGCGGGCGCCTTCACGATGGACGACGTCATCGGCGGGCTGATCGCCAAGATGCGCCGCCGCAACCCGCACGTCTTCGATCCCGCCGTCGCCGCCGGAGGCCCGTACACCGTCGACGAGATCGAGGAGCTCTGGCAGGCCGCGAAGGCCGCCGAGCGTTCCTGAACCTCCCGGCTGCGCGCCGGATCAGCCGCGGGCCTGGGGGTGGGGCGTCTCGCCCCGGGCGAGCATGGCGACGAACGCCTCGATCCGCCGCGCTCGGGCTGCCTCGGTCCGGATCGCGGTCAGCCGGTGGTAGAGCGCGTAGCGGTTCTGGGCGTTGAGGGTCGCGTACGTCGCCGCGGCGGCCGGGTCCGCCTCGATGGCCGCCAGGAGATCGACCGGCATCTCGGCCGTCGCCGATCCGGCGTACGCCGCCTCCCAGCGCCCGTCGGCCTTCGCCGCCTCCACCGCGGCCCGGCCGGCAGGCTCCATCCGGCCCTCCGCCTCGAGCCGGGCGATGTGGCCGACGTTGATCGCCGACCAGCGGCTCCGGGGACCGCGCGGCGTCCACCGCTGGAAGGTGGTCTGGTCGTCCCGCCGACGGGTCTGGCCGTCGATCCAGCCGAAGCACAGCGCCTCGTCGAGCACGCCCGCGTAGTCCAGCGCCGTGACGGTGCCGCCCTTGCGGCTCAGCACCAGCCACACCGCGGCGACGCCGGCGTGATGCTCGGAGAGCCACGCCCGCCATGCGGCGGCGTCCGGCAGCAGCAGCTCCTCACCGGACAGCACCATGCCGGCCAACGTACGCCGACCGGCTGATCAGGTCAGCCACGACATGCGCTGAACGGGGCCGACACGCCGACCGCGTCGGCGTGTCGCGGGCAGGAGCCGCACGAAGCGGTCGCGCCCTCAGACGAAGAGCGTCGCCTTCTCCTCCGGCACGCGCGGCAGGCGGCCGAGGTGGGCGTTGTCGGCGGGCTGGCCGATGTTGACGACGAGGAAGGACTTCCAGCCGTTCTCGCCGAAGAACTCCTCGTCGAGCCCCGCGGCGTCGAAGCCGGTCATCGGACCGGCCGCGAGGCCGACGGCCCGGGTCGCGTAGATGAAGCCGCCGCCCTGCAGCCCCGCCGAGATCTTGGCCGAGGCGGCCGCCACCTCCGGCGCGTTGGCGAAGGTGTCGCGCAGCGCCGCCGCGTGCGGGAACGTCGTGGGGATGAACTCGTAGTACTCCGGGTCGATCGCGAGCACCGCGGTCGCGGGAGCCGAGGAGACCTTGGGCCGGTTGCTCTCGTTGATGTGCGGGAGCAGGCGCTCCTTGCCCTCGGGGGTGGTCACGAAGAGGACACGCAGCGGCTGCGTGTTCGCCGCCGTGGGCGTCCACTTCGCGAGGTCCCAGATCGCGGCGAGCTGCTCGTCGCTCACCGGCTCGTCCGAGAAGTAGGACACCGTCCGTGCGGAGGTGAACAGGTCGGCGACGGCCTGGTCGTCGATCGGCTGCGGACGGTGGATCTGGATCGTCTCGGTCATGCCCGCAAAAACCGAGTGTTCCACTCGTCTATTCCGTGACGCGGGTCTCACGGTGAGCGCGACCCCGCGGTCGCTGGATCAGCTCACCGGCGTGGCGACCGCGAGGGCGATGAAGGTGGCGTCGTCGATCCGGGAGTAGTACGAGTCCTTGCAGACCAGCTTGATGGTGCTCGTGCCGGCGGGAGCGTCGACCAGCTGCTCGAGTGGGTAGTAGTGGCGGTAGGAGGTCCGCATGGTCCCCGCCGGCTTGCCGAACCGCTCCGGGGCGCCGACGACCGTGCCCGCGACCGAGTAGGCGCACAGCGCCGCCGCCTCGTACTGGTCGTCGCTGCGGTGCGTGAGTGCGAAGCTCCCGGTCAGCATCACCTGTCCGGCGGTCGGCAGGGTAATGGTGACGCTGGTGCAGTCGGCGTACTCGGTGGTCGACGGCGGGGTGCACACCCCTCGTGGCGCCTCCCAGGCGAGTCCTCCGAACTGCGCCGATGCGGCCGTCGCCGCCGACTGGGCCGAGCTGGCCGAGGGCACCTGCCCGAGCGTCGACTCGCTGATGTCGGCGCCGGTCAGGGTGTCGTCGGCGACCTTGGCGCCGGTGACGGCCTTGTCCTTGAGGTCGACGGTCTGGACCGCGCCGTTCCTGATCGACTTGCTCGTGACGGAGTTCTTGGCCGCGACCTTGGCGGCGTACGCGCCGCCGGAGAGCGCGACGAAGAGAGCGAGGAGCGCGATGGCCTGGCCGCGGAGGAGGCGGGCGACGGTGTACAGCATGGGGTTCTCCCGAGAGACGGTCCGATGGTCCGTCGAACGTAGGAGAGGGCGAGCGGGGCGCTCAATCGTGGATGTCCACGGCCTCTTCGGCGTCACCCGCGCCACCCGCGCCGCCGAGGGCGGCGAGGGCGGCGAGGGCGGTGCCCAGCTGCACCCGCGAGCGGATGCCGAGCTTGGCGTACGCGCTGCTCAGCTGATCCTCCACCGTGCGGACCGCGACCCCGCAGGCGCGGGCGATCTCCTTGTTCGAGCGCCCGGCAGCGGCGTGATGCGCTGCCTCGAGCTCGCTCGCGGTCAACGTCCGCGCGGCCGGCGTCCGTCCCCCGACGCGGCCCAGCTCCAGCAGGACGCGGGTCTCCCAGCCGGGCGCGCCGAGCGAGCGGAAGCGGGCGGCGGCTGCGGAGAGCAGGTCCCGGGCGTGCCCCCAGCGTCGCTGCC
>NZ_JASGDD010000094.1:0-30447 GCF_047607365.1 Nocardioides sp.
CACCCAGGGCGTCGACGCGACCGCCGCGGCGGCGGCCGCCGCGGCCGGCCCCGACGACGTCTCCGCCCAGACGCTGGCCGCCGACCTCGATCTCCTGGACGGGCACGTCGAGGAGGCGTTCGCGCGGCTCGTCGGGCTGGTCTCCCGGACGGCTGGGGAGGAGCGCAACCAGGCCCGCGAGCACCTCATCTCCCTCTTCGAGGCGGTCGGCAACGACGATGCCCGGGTCCTCACCGCTCGCCGCGATCTCGCGTCGGCGCTCTTCTGAGCGGCGTGCGGCGGGCTTCCGGCGAGGGACGGCAGAAAACCGCGTGTCGGCCGGCGGCGCGGTCTGAGAGCGTGAGCGCGTGACCCGTCGCGACTCCCTGCTGGCCGCGCTGGTCGCCCTCGTGTGGGGGCTCAACTTCCTCGCCGTGGACGTCGGCCTGCGGGACGTGCCGCCGCTGCTGTTCCTCGCCATCCGGTTCGTGGCGGTGGTCGGGGTGGCCATCTGGTTCGTGCCGCGGCCCGCGGTCTCGTGGCGACTGCTGCTCACGATCGGCGGGCTGATGTCGCTGGGCCAGTTCGGGTTCCTCTACCTCGCGATGGCCGAGGGCTTCCCGGCCGGGCTCGCCTCGCTGGTGCTCCAGGCCCAGGTGGTCTTCACCATCGTGATCGCGGTCGTCGCGCTGCGGGAGCGTCCGACCCAGGCCCAGATCGCGGGGGTGGCCCTCGGCATGGCCGGTCTCGTCGCGGTCGGCCTCGGGCGTGGCGGCGACGTGCGGCTCGGCGTGCTCGGGCTGATGCTCCTCGCGGCGCTGTGCTGGGCGAGCGGCAACGTGGTCGTCCGGGCCGCACGCGTTCCCGGCGGGCTCGGCGTGACGGTCTGGTCCGCGCTCGCCGTGCCCATCCCGGCGTTCCTGCTCTCGCTCGTCGTCGACGGCCCGCACGGGGTCTGGGCCGGCCTCGGCGCGTTCGGGTGGTCGGCCGCGCTGTCGACCGCCTACACCGTCGTCTTCGCCTCGTACGTCGGCTACGGCCTGTTCAACAGCCTGCTCGCGCGCAACCCGGCCTCGGCGGTGGTGCCCTGGATCCTCCTGGTGCCGGTCGTGGGCATCGTGTCGGCGTGGATCGTGCTGGGGGAGAGGCCCGCGCCGGCGGAGCTCGGCGGTGGTGTGCTGCTGCTCGGCGGAGCGCTCATCGCCAACGGCGTCCTGCGGCTGCGGCAGCCCGGGGGCGGAGCCGGTCGTGGGGCTCAGCCCAGCGGGCGACCGGACTCGGCGTAGCCCTCGCCCTCGCCGCGGGTGCGGGCCAGCGCGGCGCGGATCCGCCGGGCCGTGAAGTCGGCGCAGCGCCTGTCGACCTCCTCGAGCGTCGAGAAGGCGTAGCCCTTGATCTCGCGGGCCTGCGGCACGATCTCGTCGACCAGCGTCCGAGGGTGGACGCCCCCGTCGAAGACGAGGCAGACCGCGTCGTCCCAGCCGCTCCACGGGGGCAGCCAGTCGGTGAGGAGCAGCGCCCCGGTCGGCACGCTGAGCGCCAGCTCCTCCTTGACCTCGCGGCCGACCGCCAGCGCGGGCGACTCGTTGACCTCGACCACGCCGCCGGGCAGGTCCCAGTCGGCCTTGTAGGTGAGGTTGCAGATCAGCACCCGGTCGCGCTCGTCGCGCAGCAGCATCTGCGCGATGGCGCGCTTGCGGGGCAGCACCGAGTTGAGCATCGCGCGGAACGCCTCCGGCTCGTGGGTGGGGGCGTCGGTGACGACCCGGCCGTAGACGACCCGGTCCACCGGCCGCCCGTCGACGGTGACCCCGCGCATCACCCCCTCACGCTGCAGTCCGGAGAACGCCGCCGTGCGTTGCGCCCGCTCGTCGGCGGGATCGAGATGGACCTCCACCCGGTGGTGGGTGGTGAGCGCCTCGGCCACCGCCCGGCGTACGACGTCGACGTTCTCGCCCGGCATCCAGGCGAGCCGGGCGACGCCGTCCGCGACCGTCGTGACGAGGGGCCCGGCCGGCGTCGTCACGCGGGCCTCCGCAGCCACGTCGTGCTCAGCGGCGGCAGGTCGAGGACCGCGTCGCAGGAGACCACGCCACGCGGTCCCCGCCCCTGCCCGCCGTACGACGTCTCGTCGGTCGACAGCACGACCTCCCATGCGTCGTCGGGCAGCGCGAAGCTCCGCGCGACGGTCTGGTCGGAGAAGTTGGTGACCGAGACCACCTCGGGCCCGGAGCCGAGGCGGACGAAGGCGTAGGTGTTGTTCCACGAGTCGTCCGCCTCGATCCAGCGGAAGCCCGCCGGCTCGTTGTCGCGCGACCAGAGCGCGGGGGAGTCGCGATAGACCCGGTTGAGGTCGCGCACCAGGCGCTGCACCCCGGCGTGGCCGGGGTCGCCGGAGTGGGCGGGGTCGAGCAGCCACCAGTTGACCTCGCCGGACTCGGCCCACTCGGCCACCTGCGCGATCTCCCCGCCCATGAAGAGGAGCTGCTTGCCCGGGTTGGCCCACTGGAAGGCGAGATAGGCGCGCAGCGTGGCGAGCTGCTCGTAGCGGTGCCCCGGCATCTTGGTGAGCAGCGAGCCCTTGCCGTGCACCACCTCGTCGTGGGAGAGGGGGAGCACGAAGTTCTCCGCCCAGGCGTAGGTCAGGGGGAAGGTGAGGTCGTGGTGGTGCCAGCGCCGGTGGACGGGCTCGCGCTGGACGTAGGAGAGCGTGTCGTGCATCCAGCCCATGTTCCACTTGAACCCGAAGCCGAGGCCGTCGTGATCCGTCGGCCGGGTCACGCCCGGCCACGCCGTGGACTCCTCGGCGATGAGCATGATCCCGGGGATGCGGCCGTAGACGAACTCGTTGAGCTCCTGGAGGAAGTGCACCGCCTCGAGGTGCTCGTGTCCGCCGAAGGCGTTGGGCTGCCACTCGCCGGTCTTCCGGGCGTAGTCGAGGTAGAGCATCGAGGCGACGCCGTCGACGCGGAGGGCGTCGGCGTGGAACTCCTCGGCCCAGTAGATCGCGTTGGAGATGAGGAAGTCGCGCACCTCGGGCCGGCCGAAGTCGAAGATCCACGACCCCCACTCGGGGTGGAAGCCGCGCCGCGGGTCGCCGTGCTCGTAGAGCGCGCCGCCGTCGAAGCGCCCGAGCGCCCAGGGGTCGGTCGCGAAGTGGCCGGGCACCCAGTCGAGGATCACCCCGACGCCGGCCTGGTGGAGGCGGTCGACGAGGTAGCGGAAGTCGTCGGGGGTGCCGAGCCTCGAGTCGGGCGCGTAGTAGCCGGTGACGTGGTAGCCCCAGGAGCCGCCGTACGGGTGCTGCATGACGGGCATCAGCTCGACGTGGGTGAATCCCAGGTCGACGACGTAGGCGGTCAGCTCCTCGGCCAGCTCGCGGTAGCCGAGGCCCCGGCGCCACGACCCCAGGTGGACCTCGTACGTCGACACCGGCTCGGCCACCGCCTGCCAGGCCGCTCGTCGCGTCAGCCAGTCGGCGTCGCCCCACGCATAGGACGACTCCTCCACCAGCGACGCGTTGGCCGGCGGCACCTCCGCCCACCGCGCCAGCGGGTCGGCGCGGTCGGTCCACGAGCCGTCGCTGCCGTGGACGGCGAACTTGTAGCGGGCGCCCGGGCCGAGGCCGGGGATCGTCAGGGACCACACCCCGTCGTCGCCACGGCTCATCCGGTGGGCGCCGCCGCTCCAGTCGTTGAAGTCGCCCTTGACCTCGACGTCGCGCGCGCCGGGGGCCCAGACGGCGAAGTGCGTGCCGAGCAGCTTGCCGTCCGCGTCGCGGAGCACATGGGCGCCCTGGCGACGCCAGAGGTCGGGATGAGGGGGCTGCGACACCGGTGTGCTCACGGCTGCACCACGAGCACGTGCGCGACCTGCCCGGCGGGGTCGGTCGGATCGAGGCGGACGTAGTTGTCCGCGCCCCACGTCCACGTCCGGCCGCTCAGCTCGTCGCGCACCGTGAGGCTCGACGGCAGGCCGAGAGCCGCGAGATCGAGGTGGACGACGCTTTCGACGGCCGCGTGCGGCTCCAGCGCGACGACGACGATCAGGGTCTCCAGACCGCCGTCGGGGGTGGTCGCCTGCTTGGTGAAGGCGATCACCTCGTCGCCGTCCACCCGGGCGATCCGCAGGTTGCGCAGCAGGTGGAGCGCGGGATGCGCGCGGCGGATCTCGTTGAGCCGGGTCAGATAGGGGGCGATGGTGGTGCCGCTCGCGTCGGCGGCGGCCCAGTCGCGCCTGCGCAGCTGGTACTTCTCGGAGTCGATGTACTCCTCGGCCCCCGGCCGCTGCACGTTCTCGCAGAGCTCGTAGCCGCTGTAGATCCCCCAGGTGGGGCTCGCCAGGGCGGCCAGGGTCGCCCGGATCCGGAACGCCGCCGGGCCCCCCTCGACGAGGTAGGCGTGGAGGATGTCGGGGGTGTTGGGCCAGAACGCCGGGCGCATCATGTGGTCGGTCTCGCCGGTGACCTCGACGAGGTAGTCCTCGAGCTCGGCTCTGGCGGTGCGCCAGGTGAAGTAGGTGTAGGACTGGTGGAAGCCGATGGCCCCCAGCGTCCGCATCATCGCGGGCCGGGTGAACGCCTCGGCCAGGAAGATCACGTCGGGGTCGGTCTCGCGGACCTCCGCGAGGAGCCACTGCCAGAACTCCGGCGGCTTGGTGTGCGGGTTGTCGACCCGGAAGATCCGGACGCCCCGGCTCATCCAGAGCCGCACGATCCGCAGGACCTCGGCGCGGATGCCGTCGGGGTCGTTGTCGAAGTTGACCGGGTAGATGTCCTGGTACTTCTTCGGCGGGTTCTCGGCGTAGGCGATCGTGCCGTCCGCGCGGGTGGTGAACCACTCCGGGTGCTCGGTGGCCCAGGGATGGTCGGGGGCCGCCTGCAGCGCCAGGTCGAGGGCGACCTCCAGGTCCAGCCGGCGAGCGCGGGCGACGAAGGCCTCGAAGTCGGCCAGCGTGCCCAGCGACGGCTCGATCGCGTCGTGCCCGCCGTGCTTGCTGCCGATCGCCCACGGGCTCCCGACCCAGTCCGCGGGCGCGGGCTCGCCGGCCGGCAGCACCACGTTGTTGGGCCCCTTGCGGTTGACCTCGCCGATGGGATGGATCGGGGGCAGGTAGACGACGTCGAAGCCCATCGCCGCGATCGCGTCGAGCCGCTCGGCAGCACCGGCGAACCCGCCCTCCGAGCGCGGGAAGAGCTCGTACCAGCTGCCCGTGAGGGCGCGGCTCCTGTCGGCGTACGCCGGGAACGGGCCGGCCACGGTGAGCAGCTCGCGCAGCGGATGGGTGCGAGCGGCCAGCGCGAGACTGTCGAGCAGGGTGTCCTGATCGTCGGGGACGAAGCCCTCGGCGACGGCGCGGCCCAGCAGCAGCTCGCCCTCGCGCTGCATCAGCTCGACGTCGACGCCGGCGGCGATCTTGATCGGGGCGTCGTGCAGCCAGGTCGCGATCGGGTCCGACCACGCGTGGACCTCGAAGGCCCACGGGCCGGGGGAGTCGGGCGTCACCCACGCCTCCAGTCGGTCGGTGCCGGGCGCGATCTCGGTCATCCGGACCGGCGGGAGCCGCTCGCCGGACGGAGAGACCAGCACGACCTCCGCCGCGAACCGGTCGTGGCCCTCGCGGAAGACCGTGGCGCGCACCGGGAAGGGCTCGCCCTCGGTCGCCTTCGCCGGTCCGACGTGCGTCTGCGGGTGCACGTCCACGATGGGGATGCGGCCAACGCCTGAGGTCGCCATGCGAACCAACCTACCCACTCGCCGCCCAGCCGTCGGTGAGCCCCGAGTCAGGAGCCGCGGATGACCACGAACGTGCGCGGTCCCAGCGTGATGACGTCCCCTGCCTTCAGGCCGGTGCCCGGCGGGAGGTTCTCGCTCGTGGAGAGCACGACGTCGCCCGAGAGCACCCACTTCTGCTCCATGAGCGTCACGTCGACCGGGTGGTCGGCGCCGTTGAACCACAGGAGGAAGGAGTCGTCGAGGATCTGCTGGCCGTAGCGGTCCGAGGAGCGCAGCGGCCCCCCGGACACGAACGAGCCGATCGTGGAGAGGCCCGGGTCGTCCCAGTCCTCCGCGAGCATCTCGCGGCCGTCGGGGTGGAGCCAGGCGAGGTCCTTCGGGCCGCCGACGATCGTGGGGGAGCCCTCGAACCAGTGCCGCTGTCGCAGGGCCGGATGCTCGCGGCGCAGCTTGAGCACGGCCTTGGTGTGCTCGTAGACGTCGAGCCACGCGCCGGCTCCGCCGGCCGCGGGGTCCGTGTCGATGCTCCAGTCCATCCACGAGATCTCGTTGTCCTGGCAGTAGGCGTTGTTGTTGCCGCGCTGGGTGCGGCCGCGCTCGTCGCCGGCGGTGATCATCGGCACCCCGTTGGACAGCAGCAGCATCGACATCATGTTGGCCGCGTCGCGTCGCCGCAGTGCGACGATGCCGTCGTCGTCCGTCTCGCCCTCGGCGCCGTGGTTCCACGACCGGTTGTTGTCGGTGCCGTCGCGGTTCTCCTCGCCGTTGGCCTCGTTGTGCTTCTCGTTGTACGAGACGAGGTCGCGCAGGGTGAAGCCGTCGTGGGCGGTGATGAAGTTGACCGAGTTGTACGCCGAGCGGCCGTCGTCCGCGTAGAGGTCGCTGGAGCCCGCGATGCGGGTCGCCACGTCGCGTACGCCGTGGGAGGCGCCGCGCCAGAAGTCGCGGATGGTGTCGCGGTACTGGTCGTTCCACTCCACCCACGGCGGCGGCATCCGGCCGACGAGGTAGCCGTCCTGCGAGGTGTCCCACGGCTCGGCGATGAGCTTCACGTGCCGCAGCACGGGGTCCTGGCCGATCGCGATGAGCAGCGCGCAGTGGAAGTCGATCTCGGTGCCCGTGCGGGTCAGGGCGCTCATCAGGTCGAAGCGGAAGCCGTCCACGTGCATCTCGCTCACCCAGTAGCGCAGCGAGTCGAGGATGAGCCGGAGCGCGAGGTCGTCCCAGGTGTTCACGGTGTTGCCGCAGCCGGTGACGTCCCAGTAGGTGTCGTCGTACGGGCCCTCGGCCGGGACGGGGACGCGCTTGTAGAAGCCGAGGTCGTCCAGCCCGCGGAAGGAGATCGTCGGGCCCATCGGGCCGCCTTCGGCGGTGTGGTTGTAGACCACGTCGAGGATCACCTCGATGCCGGCGCGGTGGAGCTCCTTGACCATCGTCTTGAACTCGACCACCTGCTCGCCGCGGTCGCCCGAGGAGGAGTAGGAGGCGTCGGGGGCGAAGTAGGAGACCGTGTTGTAGCCCCAGTAGTTCACCATCCCGCGCTCGAGCAGCGAGGGCTCGGAGAAGAACTGGTGCACCGGCAGCAGCTCGACCGCCGTGACGCCGAGGTCCTTGAGGTAGTCGATCACCGCGGGCGAGCCGAGGCCGGCGTACGTGCCGCGCAGCTCCTCGGGGACCTCCGGGTGCAGCTTGGTGAAGCCCTTGACGTGCATCTCGTAGATGACGGTGTCGCGCCAGCGGCGCTGGAGGGGGGTGTCGTCCTCCCAGTCGAAGCGCGGGTCGACCACGACCGACCGCGCCGTGACCGGCGCGGAGTCGTCGTGGTCCGGCTGGGTCGGGTCCTCCCAGCTGTAGCCGTAGAGCTGCTGCTCGTTGCGGATGGTGCCGCTGGTGGCCAGGCCGTAGGGGTCCAGCAGCAGCTTGTCGACGTTGAACCGCAGGCCCTTCTCGGGCTCCCACGCGCCCTCGGCGCGGTAGCCGTAGCGGGTGCCGGGCGCGATGTCGGGCACCGCGCCGTGCCAGATGCCGAGGGACTGCTCGGTCAGCCTGAGCCGGGTCTCGGTCTCGCCCCCGGGCGCCGACTCGTCGTCGGCGAACAGGCACAGCCACATCGCCGTCGCGCGCGGCGCGTAGACCGCGAAGTTGGTCGACTCGGGCGCCCAGGTGGCCCCCAGGGGCCAGTTGCGGCCGCGCCACACCGCGCGCGACTCGCCCAGGCGACTCCACAGTCCGTCGGTCTCCACGCGCGACATTCTGCACCGGCGCACGGCGGCGGGCGGTCGGGACCCGCGGGCTCTGCCGGTGCCCGCTAGGGTCGAGGGCATGTCCGCAGCCACGACGACGCTGACGCGCGTGCGCCTCGTCGCCGCCCAGGTCCTCTGGGTCGTCGGCTCGCTGGCGGCGCTCGTGCTCGCGCTCGGCGCCCTGTGCGTCGCCTTCCAGGCCAACGAGGACAACGCGCTGGTCTCGGCGCTGCTCCACCTCGCCGGTGTGCTCGACCTGGGGGTGTTCGACCGCGAGCACGGGGTCAAGCAGTGGCACGGGGAGAACGCGCACACCAAGAACGCGCTCTTCAACTGGGGCCTCGCGGCGCTGGTGTGGCTGATCGCCGGGCGGCTGGCCGACCGCTTCCTGAGGCCCGCAGTGACACGTAAGTGACCGGCCAGTAACATCGGTGCCATGAACATTGTGGTGCTCGTGAAGTACGTGCCCGACGCGACCGCGGACCGCCGGTTCGAGTCGGACAACACCGTCGACCGCGTGGGCGTCGACGGTCTCCTCTCCGAGCTCGACGAGTACGCCGTCGAGCAGGCCCTCCAGATCAAGGAGAAGCGCGACGGGGACGACGTCGAGGTGACGGCGCTGACGCTCGGCCCGGCCGAGGCCGAGGCCGCCGTGCGCAAGGCCCTCCAGATGGGCGCCGACAAGGGCGTCCACGTCTCCGACGAGGCCGTCGCCGGCTCCGACGCGCTCGCGACCTCGCTGGTGCTCGCCAAGGCGATCGAGAAGCTCGGCGCGGAGACGAAGGTGGACCTGGTCGTGACCGGTCTGGCCTCGACCGACGCCAGCCTGTCGGTGATCCCCGCCATGCTCGCCGAGCGCCTCGGCCTGCCGCAGGTCACGCTCGCCTCGGTCGTGGAGACCCAGGGCGACCAGGTCCGGATCAAGCGCGACACCGACGCGGCCACGGAGGTCATCGGCGGCACGATGCCGCTGATCCTGTCGGTCACCGACCAGTCGGGCGAGGCCCGCTACCCGTCGTTCAAGGGCATCATGGCGGCCAAGAAGAAGCCGCTGGAGAGCTGGAGCCTCGGCGACCTGGGAGTGGAGCCGGCCTCGGTGGGCCTGGATGCCGCCTACACCAGCGTCGAGAGCGTCACCGCCCGCCCGCCGCGGACCGCCGGCGATATCGTCAAGGACGAGGAGGGCTCGGGCGCCAAGGCGCTGGCCGACTTCCTCGCCTCCAAGAAGTTCATCTGAGGAGCCTGATTCACCATGTCTGAAGTTCTCGTTCTCGTCGACGCCCAGGACGGCAAGGTCAAGAAGCCGACGCTCGAGCTCCTGACCATCGCCAAGCGCCTCGGCGAGCCGTCGGCCGTCTTCATCGGCGCCGCCGACCAGGCCCCCGGCGTCGCGGAGGTCGTCAAGAGGTACGGCGCCGCGAAGGTCTACGTCGTCGACGACGCCCAGATCAAGGGCTACCTCGTCGCGCCGAAGGCCGAGGCGCTCGCGCAGCTGGCCGCGTCGGCCTCGCCGGCCGCGATCCTGCTGCCGTCCAACGCGGAGACCAAGGAGGTCGCCGCCCGGCTCGCGATCAAGCTCGACTCCGGCCTCATGGTCGACGCCGTCGACGTCCAGGCCGGCGACGGCGCGCCGGTGGCCACGCAGTCCGTCTTCGCGGGCAGCTTCACCCTCGACGCCAAGGTCACCAAGGGCACCCCGATCATCACGGTCAAGCCGAACTCGGCCGCTCCGGAGGAGTCCGAGGGCGCCGGCACCGTCGAGGAGTTCGCGGTGACGATCTCCGACGCGGCCAAGACGGCTCAGATCGTGGCGACCCAGCCGCGCCAGGCGACCGGCCGTCCCGAGCTCACCGAGGCCGCGATCATCGTCTCCGGCGGCCGTGGCACCGGCGGCGACTTCGGTCCGGTCGAGGCCCTGGCCGACGAGCTCGGTGCCGCCGTCGGCGCCTCGCGCGCCGCGGTCGACTCGGGATGGAAGCCGCACACCTTCCAGGTCGGCCAGACCGGCAAGACCGTCTCGCCGCAGCTCTACATCGCCAACGGCATCTCGGGCGCCATCCAGCACCGGGCCGGCATGCAGACCTCCAAGACGATCGTCGCGGTCAACAAGGACGAGGAGGCGCCGATCTTCGAGCTCGTCGACTTCGGCGTCGTCGGCGACCTGCACACGGTCCTCCCCGCGGTGACCGAGGAGATCAAGAAGCGCAAGGGCTGATCCGCCGGCTCAGCCGGCCTTCGCCGTACGAGGACCCCTGGTCGTGGACGACGACCAGGGGTTCTCGCCGTTGACGGGAAGATCTTCACAGCGACACACAGCGCGCTTAACTTTGACGACTCCTGTGACGTATGTGACGGTGGACTGACACAATCGGCCTCCGTCGGTTGTGGTTCTTCGTAGGGGGTAGTTCGGGTGCATCGCTGGAAGGTCCTCGTGGCCACGGGAATCGCGCTGGCGTCCCTCGGTGGGGTGGGGCTCAACGTCGTCGACACCGCGGGCTCGACGCCACTGGTCCAGGCCGCGGCCGACACGGACGCCGCCGGGTGTCCGACGACCACGTCGGCCGTGGCGACGCCGACGGCGACCACGACGACCACCGACTACGCCGTCGGTGGCACGACCACGACGACCGCGACGGCGTACGGGACGACGTACGTGACGACGGCGGTGCCGAACTGCCCGTACGTCGCCTGGCTTCCCGGCTGGCGGCCCACCCTCGGCCCGATCTTCAACAACCCGCTGGGCAGCAACGCCCAGGCGTCGGCCATCGTCCGCCGCGTCTACAAGGCGATCATGCACGCGCCCAAGGGCTCCTCGATCCGGATCGCGGTCTACTCCTTCGACCGCTCCGAGATCGCCTACGCCCTCCGCAAGGCCAAGAAGCGCGGCGTCAGCGTCCAGGTGATCGTCAACAAGCGGGTCATGTCCGGTGTCGCCCGAAGCCTGCAGAAGACGCTCGGCTCGAACCCCAAGAAGAAGAGCTTCCTCATCGCGTGCTCCGGCAGCTGCCGCAAGAAGGGCGACGGAGGCAACGAGCACGACAAGGTGTTCGCGTTCAGCCAGAGTGGCGGCGCGCGCTACCTCGTCATCACCGGCTCGGGCAACCTGACGTCCAAGGCCGTCCACCGCCAGTGGAACGACTCCTACGCGGTCGCCAACGACAAGACCCTCTACGACACCTGGCAGCAGATGTTCAGCCAGATGGCGGCGCGCAAGCGGGTCGGCGCGCGGGTGCTCACCTACACGACGATGTCGGAGGCCTACACCTACTGGTTCCAGCGTCAGTCGGCCGCCTTCGGCGACCAGGTCGCGACCATGTCGACCACCACGCTCGAGCGGTTCAACGCCAATGCCGACCGCGCCGGCCGGCAGATCAACAAGATCAGCTGCGCGGCCCCCGCGGGCTACGGCTCGAACGGCAAGACCGTCATCCGGCTCGCGATGTACGCCATGTTCGGCGGCCGCGGCCGCGGCCTGACCAAGCTGCTGATCGCCAAGAAGAAGCAGGGCTGCGACGTCAAGATCATCATGAGCGTGCCGGGCAAGCAGTGGCCCTCGCTGGTCCGCGCCGGCATCCCCGTGCGCAGCGCCGACTGGCTCTTCGCCGAGCGCGACCCCGGCCTGGAGGACGGGATCGGCGGCTACGGCCCGCGGTTCTACTCGCACCTGAAGTTCATGGCCGTCAGCGGCACCTACAACGGCCAGCCCGCCAACCTCGTCATCACCGGCTCGGAGAACTGGGACGGCCTCTCCCGGGCCAACGAGGAGGTCGTGCTGCAGATCAACAACGCCTCGGTCTACAAGACCTACCTCAAGCAGTTCAACGCCATGTACAACGGGCGGGCGACCCACAAGATGGGCATCAAGCCGATCTACGGGCCGTGAGCGGGGTGACGAGCGCGGAGGCGGTCCGGGAGGCGGCGCTCGCGGCGCGCGAGGCGAGCTACGACCTCGCCCTGGCGACGCGGGCCGTCAAGGACGCCGCGCTCGAGGCGATGGCGGACGCCCTGCTGGCCCGCGCCGACGGGGTGCTCGCCGGCAATGCCGAGGACGTCGCCCGCGCCGAGGAGGCGGGCACGCCGTCGAACATCGTCGACCGCCTCCGGCTCACCCCGGAGCGGCTCGCGGGCATGGCCGACGGCCTCCGCGACGTCGCCGGGCTGGCCGACCCGGTCGGCGAGGTGGTGCGCGGCTCGACGCTCGCCAACGGTCTGGAGCTGCGCCAGGTGCGGGTGCCCTTCGGCGTCGTCGGGATGATCTACGAGGCCCGCCCCAACGTCACGGCCGACGCCGCCGGCATCTGCCTGAAGTCCGGCAACGCGGTGCTCCTGCGCGGCTCGGGCAGCGCCGCCGCGTCCAACGCCGCCATCGTGGCGGTGCTGCGCGACGCCGTCGTGGAGCACGGGCTGCCCGCCGACGCGATTCAGCTGCTGCCCTCGGAGAGCCACGACTCGGTCACCGCGCTGATGCAGGCGCGAGGGCTCGTCGACGTGCTCATCCCGCGTGGGGGAGCGGGCCTGATCCGCACCGTCGTCGAGGGCTCGACGGTGCCCGTGATCGAGACCGGCGTCGGCAACGTCCACGTCTACGTCGACCGCGCCGCCGACCTCGACAAGGCCGTCGCGATCGTGCTCAACTCCAAGACCCACCGCACCAGCGTCTGCAACAGCGCCGAGTCGCTGCTGGTCCACGCCGACGTCGCCGACGAGGTCCTCCCGCGCCTGGTGAAGGCGCTGCAGGCCGAGGGCGTCACGATCCACGGCGACGCCGCCTTCGGCGCGTACGACGGCGTCGTGGCCGCCACGGACGACGACTGGGCGACGGAGTACCTCTCCCTGGACATCGCGGCTGCCGTCGTACCGGATCTGGAGGCGGCGATCGCGCACATCCGCCGCTGGTCGAGCGGGCACACCGAGGCGATCGTGACCGAAGACCTCGCCGCTGCGCGCCGGTTCACCGCCGCGGTCGACGCCGCCGCGGTCATGGTGAACGCCTCGACCCGGTTCACCGACGGCGGCGAGTTCGGCTTCGGGGCCGAGATCGGCATCAGCACCCAGAAGCTCCACGCCCGCGGCCCGATGGGGCTCCCGGAGATGACGTCGACCAAGTACGTCGTCACGGGCGACGGCCACGTGCGCTGACGGTCCCGGCGCACGCCCTGGCGGCGTTGTCGCCGCTCGACGACCGCGCCGCGTCAAGGTCGTCTTCGCGGCTCCGCCTTACCAGGCCGCACGCCGCCGCCGTCAGCGAGGCGTTACGCTGATCGCATGCTGAGCACGCTTGTCCTGCACGCCGCCGAGGCCGCCGAGCACACCGAGAAGGTCAACCACTGGATCGTCGGCGCCATCGCCATCACCGTCCTCCTCGGCCTGCTGGTCGGCCTGCTGGCCTTCGCCGGCGGCCGCGAGCACTCCTGACGCTCGTGGTGGGGCGCTGATCCGCGGATGGGCCGCCGTGTCGGCGTGATGGGTGGGACGTTCGATCCCATCCACAACGGCCACCTGGTCGCCGCCAGCGAGGTCCAGGGCGTCTTCGGCCTCGACGAGGTCGTCTTCGTCCCGACCGGCGACCCCTGGCAGAAGTCCGACCGCGTCGTCTCCCCGGCGGAGCACCGCTACCTCATGACGGTCGTCGCCACGGCGGCCAACCCGAGGTTCCGGGTGAGCAGGGTGGACATCGACCGGCACGGCCGGACCTACACGATCGACACGCTGCGCGACCTGCGGGCCGCGATGCCGGACGCGGAGCTGGTGTTCATCACCGGCATCGACGCGCTCGCCGACATCTTCACCTGGCGTGACGCCGACCAGCTCTTCGAGCTGGCTCAGTTCGTCGGCTGCACCCGGCCGGGCTACACGATCGACGAGGCGGTCATGGAGCGCATCCCCGAGGACCGCGTGACGATCCTCGAGATCCCGGCGCTGGCGATCTCCTCGACCGACTGCCGCGACCGCCACCGCAGCGGTCAGCCGATCTGGTACCTCGTGCCCGACGGCGTGGTGCAGTACATCGGCAAGCACGAGCTCTATCCCGCCGTACCCTCTCCTGAAAGCACCGCATGACTGCCTTGATTCGCCCCTCGCACACCGCCCTCCGGGCCTCGCTGCGCTCGTTTCCTCAGGCGGTGGCTTCGTGACGGCCACCGACTACGCCCGCGACCTCGCGATCGTCACCGCCCGCGCCGCCGCCGACAAGCTCGCGCACGACATCGTCGCCTTCGACGTGAGCGAGCAGCTCGCGATCACTGACGCCTTCGTGCTCTGCTCGGCGCCCAACGACCGCCAGGTGCGCTCGATCGTCGACGAGGTGGAGGACCGGGCGCGCGAGTTCGGCGCCAAGCCGATCCGGCGGGAGGGGGAGCGCGACGGTCGCTGGGTGCTGATCGACTTCGGCGACGTGGTCGTCCACGTGCAGCACGAGGAGGAGCGGCAGTTCTACGCGCTCGAGCGGCTGTGGCGCGACTGCCCCGCGCTCGAGCTGCCCGCGGATGTGGTCTCCGCCGGGCGATGAGGCGGCTCATCCTGCTCCGTCACGGCGTGACGGAGTGGAACCTCGCTCGCCGGTTCCAGGGCCACGCCGACACTCCGCTGTCGCCGCGCGGCCACGAGCAGGCCGCGGCTGCGGCGCGGGACCTGGCGGGGCTGCGGCCCGCGCGTCTGTGGTCCTCCGACCAGGCCCGGGCGCGCGAGACGGCCGAGCACGTCTCGCGCTCCACCGGTCTGCCGGTCGTCGTCGACCAGCGGCTGCGGGAGATCCACGTCGGCGACTTCCAGGGGATCACCCACGACGAGGCGCGTGCGCGGTACGGCGCCGGCCCCTGGGACTACGCGGTCCATGGCGGTGAGTCCGACGCCGACGTCGCGATCCGGGCCGTGGCCGCCCTGCGCGACGTCGCCGCCACGCTCGCCGACGGCGAGACCGGCGTCGTCGTGACCCACGGCCACTCCATCCGGGTCGCCCTCGTCGGCTTCCTCGGCTGGCCGCCCGCCACGGTCTCCACGCTCGGCCCGATGGAGAACTGCGGCTGGGTGGAGCTCAACGACCTCCCCGCCTCCTGGAGCGAGTCGGCGCCCTGGCGGCTGGCCGCCTACAACCGCGTCGCCCCGATTTCCTGATCGTCGCGGGCGTCCGCTAAGGTTTTCGTCGTTGCCCGGGCTTGATCATCCGGGACAACGCCAACGGGGGTGTGGCGCAGCTGGTAGCGCACCTGCATGGCATGCAGGGGGTCAGGGGTTCGAGTCCCCTCACCTCCACCAGAGGATTCGTGTCAGAACTCTGGACCCGAGAAATGCCGCCCGCCGGATTCGTCCGGCGGGCGGCTTCTGTTTCCCCAGCTTGCAGCTCGCGGTGTACCCGGGCGGGTATCACCCGGCCGAGTAGGTCTCCGAACGGCTCGTTGTAGTCGACCCGGACGCTGTGGTGCCGGCTTTCCTCGTCCTCGTCGATGTAGATCTTCTCGAAGAACGCCTGGTTGAACAGTCGCCTGGTGGCCTCGTTGGCTTGCATGTAAGCCAGATGGCAGTCCCGGGCTAAGTCGAGGGTGTCTGCGAGGAGGACTCGGGCCTCTTCGAAGCTGTCGTCTGCCGAATCCAATTGAGCTTGGATCCGGGTGAGTTGACTGCCGATCCGTTCCTGCTCGATTTTGAGCAGGTCTAGCGGGATCGCTCCGGCGTAGTGGGCATCCAGGAGCTTCTGCCGCTGGGCCGTCAGCTCGACTCGCTGCCGAGCAAGTTGGCCTCGCTCCTTCTGGGAGGCGGCGTGGATGGTGTCGAAGTCCTCCAGCACGAGCGTCTCGACGGCGTCGCGCAGTTCCGAGCTCAGCGCCACGGTGCGGTACTCGTCCTCGATGAGTTCCTCGATGGCCTGCAGCGGCATTGCCTGCCGCTCGCAGGGGCTGACCTTGCGGGTGCGCCCCGAGCAGACGAGGTAGGCGTATTCCGTGCCCCACTTGTTCCGTGCTGTGGTGACCATGAGCCGGTGTCCGCAGGTCCCGCAGAACACGCTGCCGCGCAAGTAGTGCAGGTTCGTCCGCTGGCGGGTTCCGCCGAGACTGTTGGCGGTGAGGTGGTCTTGCACCTGCTGCCACGTGTTGGGGTCGACTAAGGGCTCATGCGCTCCGGCGTAGATGACACCCCGGTAGTGGATCTCGCCTTTGTAGTACGGGTTTCTGAGTAGCTTGTGGATGGCGGTGGTGGACAGCGCCTTGCTGGGCCACTTCGGTGTCGCTCGGGTTGTGAGGCCTCGGGCGGCTAACTGCTCCAAGAGGATCGAGAGCGAGCAGTCTCCTTCGGCGTAGCGGTAGAAGGCCCAGGTGATGTGGTGGGCGCGTTCGGCATCGAGCTCTACCGTGCGAATGATGCGCCCGAGGTCGTCACTGACGTGAACGTTCTTGTATCCGATCGGTGCGCGAGTGACAGTGCCGCCGAGGCTGGCCTTCTGGACGAGCCCTTTGGTGACCTCGGTCCGCAGGTTGTTGGAGTAGAACTCCGCGATGGACGACATGATGCCGTGCATGAGCATGCCGGATGGGGTCTCGTCGATGTTCTCGCTGACCGACACGAGCGTGACTCCGGCTTGTTTGAGCGCGAAGTGGATGGCCACGTCGTCGGCCCGGGACCGGGCCAGGCGGTCGAGCTTGTGGACGATGCAGTAGTCGACCGGGTGCTCTCGAATGTAGATGAGCAGATCTTGGAGGCCGTCCCGCTTATCCATCTTGGTGCCGGTCTCGCCGGCATCGATGAATTCCGCGACGACGGTCGCGTCGAGGGAATCGGCCTTTCGAGCGTTGGCCTGCCGCTGCGCGGGCAGAGAGAACCCTTCGTCTCGGCCACCGCGGGTGGCTTGTTCGAGGGTCGAGACACGGAGGTAGCTGATCGCCGCTTTCGTGGGTACCGCGAGCTCGCTCATGCTACGAACCCTGCTTGCTCGACGGCTTGGTTGCCCGCCGTCCAGTGGAGCCAGGCTTCGCCGGGGTCACCTGGGCCACGATGGGCTTGCCCATGAAGCCCGCAATGGCGGCGGCGCGAGCGGCGGCTTCGCGCTCGATCTGTTCGCGTGCTTGTTGGGCTCGCTCAATGAGCGCCGGGTCCTCTTGGGCGCTGGCGATGCGTCCTTCGATTGCTCGCCGTACTTCCTCCGACAAGCTGGTGCCTGCCAGGTCGGCGATGAAGCTGAGTTGGGCGTGGACGGTGTCCTCGACGCGGACGGCAACCGTGCGGAAGCGCTGCTCCTGTTCGCCTCCCGTCGACTGTTCCGACAGGGCCTCGGGCATGCCGTCGAGGCCTTCCTGTGCCGGGGCTACGGGTGTGGGTGTTGGTTGTTCTGATGTAGGCATAGAGCCTCCTTTCTTCGTTAGTTGTTCTGGCACTCGTGATGGTGCCTATGGGGCTGGAGTGAAAACGGCCTCCTTACAGTGACGCTCTCTTCGCCCGAAGAGTCCAGTCCGAAATCCGGCACCCGGCGGGTGCAACGGGGGTCGCTGGCAGGCGCTGGGCGGGACCGCGCCTGGCGGGCCGTAGGCGGGCCTGTCCGGGGCGGAGGCGCCCGGCCGCCGGGCCAGGGCCGAGGGAAGCCCGGTTGGGAGCGGTTCGGCGCCGCTGTGGCTGTCAGCGGGCGCCGGTGCCGCTGGTTGGTGGCGGCCGTTCCGGTGGGTTGGGCTGGGAGTTCATGGCCAGCGCTCGAAGACGTGGAAGCCGTCGTGGGCTTCGCGGATGTCGTAGTGATCGCTGACGAAGCCCCAAATGGCGTCGCGGTCGAACCTGACCATCTGTTCCAGGTCCGGGTGGCTCTGCAGCGCGCGGCGCAGCTCTGTGCCCCAGTCGAAGGACGCGATGGTGTCATCCACGATCGCCTCCCGGTCTGCAAACGAGCCGTAGTAGGCGTTCTTGAACTCCACCTCAATGAGGGGCGGATCGGTGCTGCAATGCGCTGGCCGATGGTCGGGCGCGTAGCGGTCGACGCCGTCGAGTGTCAGGTAGACGGCGAAGGCCATGCCGTAGCGCAGGTACGTGGCCTCGATGGCCCGGCCGGCGATGGCGTCCGGTGCGTGCGCGATGACGTCGGCGATGAAGGCATCCGCGGTTGTGTCACGGGCTGCCTCTCCGTCGTACGGCATATCCGGTACGTCCGCACGGTGCCGTGGCACCGAGCCGGGTTCGGGGTCGTGGCGTTCATGGTTCATGCCGTCCCTCCTTCCTGCTCACGGCCTTCGTTGCTCCGATCCGGCCGCCCCCTGTCGAATGCCTCGATGCCGTCCCGCAGCAGTTCGATGACCTGATCACTCGTGATGACGACGAAGAGCTGCTCGTTGAGCTGGTGCTCGGTCCGGATCCGCTCCCGAATCTGGCGGCGGCGGTGCTCGGTGGGCACGACCCAGACGACCAGCGGGTAGAGGCCGTGCTCGGCCTGGTAGCGCCCCGTGGCGCGGTGGGTCTGGTAGGCCAGGCACTGCCGCACGATGACCGGCAGATGCTCGCTGGCCAGGTCGACCTCGATGAAGGTGTGGTGCTCGTAGTCGCTGCTGGCAGTCACGAGCCGCAGATCCGGCTTGAGCGTTTGAGTGGTACCGAAGCCGGCGAGTGAGGCCTGCCAGCTGGCTGGTTCAGTCTGAATCGTCAGTACTTCCAGTTCGCCGTGCCGTTGTGCCTCGATGGCCCGTACTGCGATCTCGGCGATCGCCAGCGTGTGTTCGACGAAGTGGCGTGAGGGTTCTCGGTAGTTGCGTCGACCCCTCATGAGATCCGGATGGGTGACCCGCAGTGCCCGTTCGCCGGCAGCACCGAGGTACCAGACGAAGCTCGCTGACCCTGACCGCACGCCACCTACCCGTCGCTGGAGCGCCTTGAGGACGCCGATGTCTTTGAGTCGAGTCAGGGCTCGGTTGCAGGCTCGGGCGGCAGCGACGCCGGTTGGATGGGCCTGGTCGAAGTGCAGCCGCTGGATCTGTCGACTGGTCAGGAGGCGGTACTGCTCGATGTCACGCAGCAGCCGGTAATCCCGCTCGGTCAGCGCGCCGCTGAGGTGGTCGAGTCGCAGGCGAGTCATCCGCTGCCCCCGCAGCGACCGGCACTCGGCCCCTTGAGACCCCGTAACACGGGGTCAGTCCCCTCCCGAAGGAGCCGGGAGATGGCCGATGACCAGGCAGAACGAGAGGACGATAAGCAACACGAGATGACGAGCGAACGGACAAGTGCTTTCGTTTCAAATTCTCGAATCTCCTCGCCGCGCTCGTCGTGAAGGAAGCCGGTATTCGTCATGATCGCCGCTTCCTTCCCACCAGGTCTAGGCGCTCCATAGCCGCGCTGGCCCGGCCGATCGCAGTCCCGTGCGCTGCCGTGCCGTATTGCTCTCGCGAAGCGGCGCGAACCCGATCGCCGAGCCCGGTGGTCTCAGGTGGTGGCAGCGTCCGGAGGGAGCACCATGGTTGCTGCGCGCCACCAGCTACGAGCGTCGCGTAGGCCTCATACTGGGGCAGGGCCATGAAGTCGAGAGCCTCAAGCTCGGGAGCCATGCGAGCGTAGGCGGCGGCGTCTCTGGGGTCCTTCGGTCTGAATATGACTTTGTTAGACGCATTGGAATCGGCGGCCGCCAACATGGCGGGCGGCATCTGGGAACGGAACTGATGGGCCATGTTCCAGGCGACACCCATCGACCGGCTCGCCGCGAGCGCGTCGTCGAGACTCGTGGGGAGGTGAAGGTAGTTCTGCACCTCGTCAATCCACACGGATGCCGGGCGGTTGGTCGGGTCTGCCTCAGCTGCGCGTTCCAAGGTCGCAGCCCAGGCTTCGGCGACGATCAGGCCGCCGAGAAGTTGCGCAGTGATCGGGCCGATGAGGCCGTCGTTGAGCGGGACGAGCACGATCTTGCGCTCGCGGAACACGTCTCGGAGCCGCAGCTTCGGTCGGGGCTGGCCGAGGATGCGTCGGACGGAGGGACGCATCAGGTACTGGCGCCACTTGTTCGATGGGGCCAGGAGGGCGGTGGCCTGCGCCTGTGGGCTCTGGGCTTGCCACGCTGCCCAGAACGAGCCAAGGCCCTCGTCGTCTGCCACGTATCCGATAACCGAGCGGCGAAATGGTTCGTCAGCGAACAACTGCGGAAGATGCAGCAACGTGAATGGCTCTTGTCCCTGATGTGCCCGCATCGCCCCGACGCGTGCCAGGGTGAGGAGGCCCGCGTGAGTGATGTCTTGCGTCCGTGGTCCCCATCCTTCGGAGAAGACCGCCGCAAAGACGGCCAGGAGACCATCGACAACGACGTCCGGATCACGACTGCCGACATCGAGCGGATTGAATCCCGGCACCTGCTGCTGGCTTGGATCGAGCAGCACAACGTCGTCAACCCGGTCCGCGGGTATGGCCGTATCGATGATCTTGTCGATGAGTTGCTTCTTCGGATCGATGACCAGCACCGCGCGTCCGGCATGGATGTCAGCGCGGATGAGGGGCAGGAAGACTCCGACGCTCTTCCCGGAGCCGGTCGGGCCGGTTACGACCGTGTGGAACAAGCTGCCCGCCGCCGTAAGCATGATGGGCTTCGGCACGCCAGGCAATGGGCTGATGCCTACGACGCGGTCGGCTCCGCCGGCGTCGGTCAACTCCGGCACGGGAAGCAGAAGTCTTGGGTGCAATGGTGGCACGCCAGGCAGATCACGCTCACCGAGAGGCCAGCTGAGCAGCGCGGTCAACTCGGCGGCGGAGAGGCGGCTGCGCCACCACCACGGCAGCTTCGGTTGGTTGAGGCGAGCGGTGGGCTCGAAGGTGAGATCGAGGTAAGTGCCACGGTCCTCGGCAGTAGACAGCGCTCCGAGTACCCCGATGATCAGTTGCTGGCGCCGCTCGGCTGTCGAGGCGCTGACCCCGATCCTCACCACGGCCGCGAAGCCATGTTGTCCGGTGCGGCGGTCGATCTGCTCCCGGACTGCGCTGGCGGCCGGCACTTCGCCCTTGGTGAGGAGCTGCCACCAGCGCTGCGTCGGATCTGCAATCTCCTTCGGTAGATGTCGTGGACTGGTGCGCGGGCCCAGCACCACTTGGAGCACCAGACGCTCACCCTCCTCGAACCGAGCGGCCAACGCGGCCAGCAGGCTGAGGCTGTTCAGCTCGGCCCGGTCAGTGGCCAACGCCAGCTCATGAGGCCGCAGCCGGACCCGAGCTGATCGTTCGACCGGCTGCCGGGGCTCGTCATGAGCGGCGATCACGAGCCCGGGAATGAGGTGGCGAAGTGTCCGTTGGACCCAGCGGACATGTTCAACGGGTGTGCCCACGAGGTGCTGGATTAGGCGGCCGGGCTCAGCGCGTGCCTCGGACACTAGCGGTGGCGCCGCGCGGTCGGTGGCGAGCCGCAGCAGGGCAGCCTCGACCACTTCGGCATCGAGCGGCCGGGGGAGATGGAGTCGCGAGAACACCCACGCCTCACCGGCATCCGCGGCGCGCTTACGACGAGGCATCGGTAGAACCTTCTGCTTCATCTTTCGTCTGCGTGGCAGCCTCTGCTTGGGCGCGCGCCTCGGCCTCGGCCCGAGCGAGGGCTAAGCCGATGAACGCGCGCGAGATCTTCTTCGGATCTGGTTCACCGCGACGAATGGCACGGACAGTGAGTCGCCGCTCGTCTTGCGGCTTCCGGTTCGTAGTGCGTTTACGACGACGCGGCATCACTGGCCTCCCTGTCGCTGCTACGTGGGTGTCGTTCGTCTGATGGCACCGGGTAGCCGGGGATCACGATGTCGCTGTCGACCTCGTTGCCCCAGATCGACCAGCTCTTATCGGACGGCGGCCGGCGGCGGGCGAAGAGCTCCAGGTACGGCCCGTCCGAGATCCGCTCGATAACCGCGTACTGCTCCTGGGGCTTCTCGCTGTGCCGTTGGAGGGGAGCGAACATCCACGTCGGCTGCGCTCGGAACTTCACGGGCGCGTTGCCACGCGTACCGAGAATGAGATGCTCGGTCGAGTTACGCAGGTATTGGCCGAGTCCGATGCGCGGCTTGATCCAGGTCAAGGGGGAGCGCGGGGTGAAGCCCCAGGCCTCCATGACGTCGTAGCCGGCGCGAAGCGTGGCGTTGGTGACCCACAGCCAGCAATGAGAGTCTGGCGCTGCCAGGTCGCCGACCGGCATGTGCTTGATGGCCTCCAGGCTCATGAGGTCGTAGTGTCGTTCGGCGCCGAGCGGGCCGCGTTGCTGCACGTCCCACGGCGGGTCCGCCAGGATTGTCGTGAACGCAGGAACGGTATTTGACCCTGCGTCAATATCGGTACTTTGTGTTACCATATAAAAGCTCCTTCCTCCCGTGCTTTCGGCTGCAACCGAAAGCGGATACGGGGTTTGTAGGTTGATGAGATAGTCGCCCGAGAAGTGGGGGAGCACGCCCGGGATGAGTACTGTTAAAACTCATCCCGGGACCATGTGCAAGCAGAGAGGCGTCCGGTGCGACGGGCGAGATGACGCCCGAAAAGACACCAGCCTTTTGTTGTATCAGACAGTTCTTTTCTGCTGATTACGTACACGAAGAATCATGTTGTGGAATTGTCTACGAAATGACCAGCTACCAGCGTCGTGACTCGATGCGGCGCCAAAGCAGGCGCCCAACGAAGCTGACGATGGTCAGCCCGCCCACGATGGCGGCGATGATGAGCAGTGCGGGTGCGACGGCTTCGAGAAGACGTACCGCGACGTATATCGCCGCCGCACCCGCAAGCACTGCTAAGCAGGCCGCGAGGAGCCGGTCGAGCAGCATCGAGCTGCCCTACCGCACATCCGACAGCGGGAACCGCGGACGCTGACTGGCTGCAGCGTCACGCATCCTTTCCACCCCGAGGCGGTAGAGCGCCTCGACTTCGGCGTTGGCTGCGTTCGAACGACAGTTCGGACACTCCGGGATCTCCCAGGGCCTCGGTCGGCTGTTGTGCCATGCGTAGACCAGGGAGGCGGAGGCGGCCAGATTCAGGCAGACAAGCAAGAAGAGCATTGACTTTCCTTTCTCGATCGGGACGATCTGTTGGCATGACAGCGGCGGCGTTGGACTCATCCACTGCGGTCTGGATTCGGTCGGCCATCCATTGCTGACAGGCCGGTGGCGGTTCACGGTGGGGACAGGTCTGGCCTGACACGGGGCACTGCGTCTGGGGCGGGGGACGTCGGCGCGGCATGGCTGTCACGGGTTGTTGGAGTGCCGGCGGATGATGTTCTGCATGCCAGCGATGGCCGTCGCCTCGAACGTGGCGAGCAGTGCTGCGATAGCTGGATCCCCGCCCGCCAGACGCTGACGAGCGTCATCGAGGTCAAGAGCCTTGTAAAACGCGTACTCCGTCACGTCCGCGATAGCGGCGATCTGGGCCTGCACAACCGCGGCGTCCGCGTGGACGGCACGGATGTCCTGAAGCGCCATGCGTTCCTGACGGGTGATCGCGGTGCGAGAGATCCGACCGTTGATTGCCCGTTCAATGTCCCGGGAGGTCTCGCGGCTCATGCGTCCGCACTGCCGTCATCGGGCGACGCGTGACGCCGCAGGTCCGCAACAGCGTCCTCAATGCCGGCCAGGTAGCCGTCGAGGTTGGTCATCCAGCCCGTGCCCCGAGTGACTCGGTGGAGTCGCCACATGAGGGGCAGCAGGGCGGCTCGTTGGCCGGGAGCCCGTTCGGTCGCCGTAGTGATGTTGGTGTTGCTCATGATGCTCCTTTCGCGGTTGGGCCTGCGCCCGGGCGAAGCGACTCCTCGCCCGGGACACAGGCGGAGGGATCAGGCCATGGAGCCGCAGGCGAGCTCGGCCTCGATCGCGCTCAAGTGAGCCCGGATCTCGTCGAAGAACTCGGCGGCGTCTTGGCGGAGCGCCGGAATGTTGCCGCTGGCGGTACGGATATCCTTGAGGGACAGGGCCAGATCGCCATGAATGGTTGCGAACCGGTTCATCGTGGTGACGTAGATCTGCCAATCCCGCGCTCGGTGGGCGACTTCGGGCTGACGGTCAGGTTCTGGGGAACCTGTCGAGACGTGCTTGTTCATGGTTGGGCCTCGCTCAACGGTGGATGGAGAGAGCTGTGACCCGCTCGAGCGAGCGGGTCACAGGTTCTCGGGTCGAGTGAGGAGTCCGGACCACCTCGGTGTCCGCTGGGCTGATCTGGCCCCGATGCTGCGCGAACGCCTCCACCGTAGACATGGCGCGTTCTCGCTGGCTAAGCGTTGCAGATTGCGTTGCTCTCGATCGGTCGCCGAGCAACGCAGGCGGCAGGGGGACAAGATTCTATTGACTAAAACACATATAGATGGTATACTTTAAAAGTTAAACAAGGACGCAGCTATGACTGCCCCAATGTCCGAACATGTGCCCCCCGTCCATATCCCGGGGATCCCTCCGCTTGAGTACAACACGTCACCGCGTGACGTTTTGAGCTTCGACCTAAGTGGCATGACGGCGGCGGAGATCGAAGCGCTCGCAGTCTTGGTTCATCAGACCGATCCTGGCGTGCAGCATCGGCAGGCGGTGTCCGAGTGGGAAGACCGCTACTGGGCTGGTTTGGAACCCGAACCAGTTGGCGACGAATGGGGGCCCGAACCGCCGCCACCCGAAGAGTTCCAAACTGGCATGGACCGCCGGTGGGCGCTCAGTAAGGGCATCGGTCGGACTATCAGTAGACGTGACCCCATGGAGGGCCGAGAGCTCATCGAGCGCTTGCTCAACAACCCGGAGCGCGGGATCGTGCGGCTCGCTACGGCGAACATCGGGCGTTATGTGGTCACTGCTTACTGGCATTACCACAAGCAGGATGCCGACTACGAGGGAACGGCTTTCCTTGGGCCTGATGACATCGACTTGTGGGTGCGCGCCGTCACCCATCCAGAGAACGACGGGGATAGCCCCGGTGTCTCACACGGCGACATGGAAGAGCTCCAACGGCTGCTCCCGGACTACGTCTTCGCCAGCATGGTCTCGGCGCTCGCTGCCCAGTTCGCCGAGGCTCGCCGCCGTGGCCACGGCAAGTTCCAGCAGTAGCTGGCAGCCTCAATCCTCCTTCCCGGCGGGCGATTGTCTGCAAGACTGCGCTGGGTGACCGAGGAGCAGGCTGATGCGCATCGCGTGCAGCCGAAAGAGGCCGCCGCCGTGGCCTCGGCGATCACCAAGCTCTCCTCGAAGGTGCTGGCCACTCCCCGATATAGGTATAAAGAGACTGAGCCACTCCCTGAGGAACTCCAGCAGCTGCTAGAGCGCGTAGGCCGCGATACCTTGCCCGAAGGCCGCTACGACGCCTTCATCAAACTCCTTCAGGTGGCGTGCGGTGGCCAGGTCAGCAAGGACTACCGACGTCGCAAGCTGCCAATTGTCTATCGGGGCCGGCGTCACGACCATGACGAGGTTCATCGTCTTCGCCTCAGCTACATCGCCGAGCGCATGCTGCCAGGCCTGACCGCCGGTCCCTTCCCCGACACTGATTCAACAGGCGCGGAGAAGCTTAGGACTCGCCGCACGACTGGCTACGACCTCGTGTGTCGCGACCTAGCCAACGAGACGGACAATTTGCTCAGTCTGGCTGGGGAAATTGCCGATGCTATGCGCCTCGAACTTGCCTCCGCACTCCTGCGTTACGTGCAACGTCGCGAGAAGCCGCGGCCTCCGGTCCCGGCTGTCGCGAGTACCCATGTCCTGCGCCCGGATCTAGAGAGCGAGCTCACCGCAGCACTGAAGGCGGAGGCGGGCCTCATCTGGGTTACCGGCGACGTGGGAACCGGGAAGTCGTACTTGGTGAACCATGTCCTGGAGCAGGCCGCGGTTCGAGCTGTCTTCATCCGATGCGATAACGAAAGCGCGTTCATACGAGACACGGAACTGCTCGTGGCTGCAGAGTCGTCAGCGATGGCTCCGCCCGTCCATCCCGCACTCTTGGTTGCACGTCTTGCCGAGGTGCTCATCGCTGGTACCGGGCCAGAGCTGGTCGTATTCGACGGCTACGACCAGGACACTACCGCTACAGCCGGTTTGTTCGAGGGTGCGGTTGACTTCCTCACGCCGATCATTGTCATTAGTCGTCATCCTCAGCCGACCTTCGAAAGCTTCGAACCGTGGTCGCAGCCGATCACGGTTGGTGATTTCGATCTGAGTATGTCTGGCGAATTCATCTGGCGGCGGCTTCCTCAGGCAACCGTGGACCAGTCCAAGAGACTCGGAACAGCATTGTTCGGGCGTGCTCTGGCCATGAGCAATGCCTGTGCCCTTATACGTTCGAGCGAGTTAGCTGCCGACATCCAAGCGCTGTGCGACGACCTAGACCTAGACCAATACGCGGCTGACTTTCGGAAATCCTCAGGAACCGCAGCGATTGGCAACATTTATCGAAAGTCGCTTGAGCGCATCGGCGCCAGCGCCTACGGGGATCACGCTAGACTAATTCTCGAATCCCTCACGGCGAGTGCGGATCTCACGTTGCCGGCACTGGTCCTTGAGAGCCTCATTCGGCATACAGATACAAAATCGGCTGCGCACAGGTCACTGCCAGGTCGAACGTCACCATTCGTAGATCTTTTTCGAGAACGCGGAGTAGCCGATGTTCTGCGGCACGGTGAGCCTGGCATACGGCCCGTTCTGAGGCTCGGGGTTGAAGGCGCGATACGCGAATTGATAGATGCGAACTTCGCAATACTGCAAGCGGACGGCTCAGTTATCATGAAGCCATTCACGGCCCTTATCTTGGTCGAGATCTTCGGAGATAGTGAAGTCCGCAGCGTCTGCGAGCGCTTGGTGACGACCGCCGCGGCAGAGCTGGCCTGCTGGCACTGGTTCGCTGGATACCTCCTCCCGCCCGTGATGGTGAGCTGGGCTGGAGTGCTGCGAACAGAGGTGATCCAGTCCATGGTTCTTCGCGGCGACGCCGACAGCAACTCCGCAGGCCTCATCGCCGCTGCCGTGATGCGCGTCCGAATCCAATGCGGGGATCACCGTGCAATAGCAGCCCACGTCCCGACAGACGACGCAGGAAAAGAAGAAATATACAACGTGCTCAACGGAAAGAAGCTGCGAATTGACGATTATGACTACACAATGTGTGCTGAACTCATTATCGCTGACACCTGGCACCCCGAACGCCGTCGGCCAGCGGCGCAGCTCACCACTGAATTAATACACCGACAAGTTCTTGATCCGGGCACCATCCTGACATCAGTTGTTCCTCATCTGTATTCAAACATGGCAGTTTCGGCAAATAGGCCTACGTTAGAGTCTGTGGTTATTGGAGCCCAGCGGTTGGTATGGGCTAAGCACGAAATAGATTCCTACGAACCGAATATGCGGCTCGAAATCGGTCGTTGGAAGTACGCCGGAGGCCTCGCTGCTTCCTGGCTAGGGAACTTCGAGCAGTCGACCGCGCTATTTCGCGACGCGTGCCGTGCATTTCGGAGCGTCGGTGCGCTCGAATCGGTTGCAGGTGAGATCCGGGCGGCGGCAAACGGGCTCATGGCTGCGATGCATGCCTACGACGGTAACAGTATGGTTGAGTTCGATAGCCTTATGCGCGAGACATTTGATTGGGCACGAGACGGGCTTCCCGCTGCAGGCGCCGAATATGGAATCATTGATTTTTCAACGGCCGCCGTATACAGCGATGCATCGGCTGAAAAGTGGCTGCAGTATGCAACGGGTCTGGCGGCTGTGACACCACCGGAAGATACGCGCTATGTAATCAATCTTCGCGAAGAGGTTAAAGTTAGCTTAATTCGTGTGCGCGCATTAGTCGGTCAAGAACGCTCCGACGCGCTGGGGGAATGTTACGAGCGGATCCTTCGCCTAATCGCTTTCACGATCTGGCAGGCTCGTCAACTGAGGAAGTATTATGAAGACTTGCCCAAGAAGCAAGATTCGATAGATCTAAATTGGATTTCGGACTACATTCCGGATGTCGATAGTCGCGCCATGAACGACCTACTTGGTCTTAAATTTGTGAACTCATTTGGTCAGCGAAAAGTCCGGCTAGCTGGCCTCGTTTTCTCGTCTCTGAGCTTTATGGACGGTCGGAGCCATTCATTAGACGAGTTTTTCGTGGAAGTTGTTGACCCGGTACGAAAGTTATTCGCAGCAGAATTTGGTGATGACGTCGTGGTCGACCTTGAGCTTGTGGGCACCGTGTATCCCCATTGGTCAACTGCGTGGCGGCTCGCGGAGACCTTTCGAGATGAGGATGCGGCGGCTTATTGGTCCGATCGCGCGGCCGCAATTGCTGTCTGTCTCAGCGAGATGAACAAGGAGGCCCCGACAATCCCGGATGACGTGCGCGAGTACGCGCTGAAGGCAGCTAGGAGGCGTGGGCGAACTGACTGGGTCTACGCAATGACGACGGGTCTTCAGCAGGCGGACTGCGGGCTCCTCAGATTCTGCGCGATCTGACGCGATACCTACCGGGAGCCTCCTCGCTGCACAGGCCCCCGGCGCCGGACTTCCTCGAGCCAACGCTCACGATGGGGCACAGCGTGTTCAAGTACCGTCCTGCGTAGAGGGACTGCGCATTACTGCTCCCGCGCGCAACGAACAAATCGTGCTGCGCTACTGGTGCCCACAGCGCTAGAGGTGGTGGTGCCATCTGAGTCGTCGTCGCTGGACGGTACGGTAGCCAGAGAAGTGCTCGTCGCTGCCGCCGTGCCTGAGCTGATGGCGGTCGGCGTGTCGAATCTTGTGTCAACCGGGCCTTTTAGAACCAGCCCGCGTCGGACGATCCGCAAGCCGTCAGGCTGCCAACCAAGAGGCCAACAGTTGCGAGGCAGCAGGCAAGCCTTCCGACGGCCACTCACTCATCCACCGTCACTCATCCACCGTCACCGCTCCACTGGCCACCATCCGCGCCAGCTCAATTGCACCCTTCATGTTCCCGTCGTTGAATACCTCGACTGCGTACATCGGTGGGTCCATGAGGTCGAAGACCCAGCGCTCGGGCTGCTTCCAACTCTTGGGCCGTGTCTCGGCATGCACCAGTTGCTCGGGCCTAGAGATGGGCAGCACCACGCTGGAGGTAGTTGGCCGGAGGACACCAGCACTCCAAGCCAAGATGGTCTTACCCTTCAGCACGAGCAAGCAGCCTCGTGGGTCTTTGGCATCCACCGCGAGGGGAGTGACTGCCAGTAGTACCCCGGGCTTGTCCTCAACAGTGACGTGCTTGGCGAACTCATCCGCCAGGGGCGGTAGCCAGGTCTGCACAAGTTGCAGGAATGGCCGGGTGCCAACGGTCTGCACGCCGACGTTGGCAGACGCCTCAATGATGTCGTCGATCTTCATGGGGTGCTCCCTCGTTGGAGAGTGACCGAGTGCATGGCTCTGGTCACGTCGCGGTGCCTCAACCCCGAGACCACGTCATGGGTGAGCGATGACCGATAGCGGGTGTCCGCCGCACCGGCTCAACTGTCGGGACATGCCACGCTGTACAGCGCTGGTGGAATTGGCTGCTGCGCGCAGGTGTCGTACGGGTCGACGCTGACCCAGGTGCCTGACTCTCGGTGGAACATGAACGTGCCTTCGTCGCTGTCGTTGAACGCGTCCACCACCGCCCACCCCTGCGCACACTGGACGTTGTCGACGGTCAGGTCTGGCCCGGATGAGGCGATGCCGGCCGCGGCGTCATCGGTGCTCAGGCACTGGCGGTCGCCGGCGGTACTCAAGGGGCCGCCGTTGAAGCCGCTGGCGTCGAGCCAGGCGTAGAGGACGCTGAGTTGCTCTTCCGCCGTCAGCCCCGTTTGCGAGTTGAAGTCGGCGAAGGCGTACCACTGCTCGGCACCGTCCGCGCTCAAGATCGCGGGGTATGGGAGCTTGGAACCCAAAGGGTCACTCACGAGCCAGACGTCCTCCCCGCTGCTCATGGTGCGGGCGGGGTAGTCGGTATCCGAGTCGGTGAAGTAGATGCTGAGCGCGTCGGCGAGCGACCCGCTCCCGGAGAAGTCGTAGTCGACTTCCAATTGCACGTCGGTGCCGCTGTCGTCGGGCTGTCCCGACTCGATGAGGGTGAACTCGCAGTTCGTGGCGAAGCCGTTATTGTTCGGCAGAGTGACCTGCTTGAGCGCCCTGCCGTACTTGGTTGCGTAGTCAGCGCCGTCCGCCGCCAAGAGGGACGTTGCTTTCTTCTCGGCCTCGGTGCAGGCATCCGAGAGATCGCCGCTGAAGATGCCCGTCGCAGGTGCCTTTGAAGAGGTTGCCGTAGCGCGTGTAGTGGATTGCTCGCCGCAAGCAGAGGCGACAAATAGGACGGCAGTGAGAGCGATCGCGCCTGTCAGAAGCGGCAGGCGAGGGCCACTTGTCGCTGCTCGAGGCGAGAACGGGCCGCGATTGGCCGGACGCGCAGCCACTACGCGAGTAGGCGGCGCGGCGCTCTGGCCGAGACCGTCTGAGCAATCGTCAGGTGGGCGACTGTCGGTGACGCTGCGCAACTGGATGTATTGACGCGAGTCGGTACGCACGCGTTGAAAGACCTGAACCACCGCAAACCCCAAACCCCTGAAATTTCCTGATTTCGCGGGGGGGGGGGGGGGGGGG
>NZ_JASGDD010000095.1:0-5953 GCF_047607365.1 Nocardioides sp.
CGCGATCGTCGTGACCGCGGCGATCGTGGGGGTCGGCGGGCACGCCGGCGAGCCCGACGGCACCGACGGCGACGGGGCCCGGCTCGCCTCCGCGGCGACCACGCCGCAGCCGGTCGTGGCGGGTCACCGGTTCACGCTCAAGGAGTCCGTCCTCGCCGAGCGCGCGCAGCGGGAGGCGGAGCGGGCGGCGCTGGCGCAGAATCCCCTCGCAGGCGGCACGTGGGGTGTCTACCGCGGCCCGTGGAACGGCATCTACCCGGCGTACCAGCGTGCCTCCGGCACGAACAAGGCCCTGCTCGCCAAGATCGCCCTCCAGCCGCGGATGCTGTGGTTCACCAGCACCTTCTCCACCAGGTCGATCGGCTCGGCGATCAGCTCGACCATCAAGGCGCAGCAGAAGGAGGGCGGCGCGGACACGCTCGTGCAGCTCGCCCTCTTCCGCGAGTGGCCCGGCGGCGAGAACGCCCGCGGCAGGGCGCTGTCGAGGAAGCAGCAGAGCGACTACCGCGCGTGGATCGACGCCGCCGCGAAGGCGATCGGCAACGCCCGCACGGCGATCGTGCTGGAGCCCGACCTCGGCCTCAACGCGGTGCCCAACAACTCCTGGGAGAAGCGCACGAAGGACCCCGCGACCCGGCTCGCGCTGGTCCGCTACGCCGCGCAGAAGCTCTCCGCGCTGCCGCGCACCAGCGTCTACCTCGACGCCTCGGACTCCGACTGGCTGTCGATGGCGAAGATCATCCCGGTCCTCCAGGCCGCCGGGGTCGAGTACACCCGCGGGTTCGCGCTCGGCGCCACGCACTACACCTCGGTCGCCGACAACCTCGACTACGGCAAGCAGATCGTGGACGCCCTGGCCGCGCAGGGGATCACCGGCAAGCACTTCGTGATCGACACCGCCGACAACGGCCGGCCCTTCACCTGGGCGCAGAACCGCGCCGGGAAGCCGGGCGGCCCGTTCGACAACGCCAACACCTGCTCGAGCACGAGCCAGACCCGGTGCGACACGCTCGGGATCCCGCCGACTACCAACGTGACGGACTCCCGGCTCGGCCTGAGCGCCGCCCAGCAGCAGATCGCGCTCGCGTACGCCGACGGCTACCTCTGGTTCGGCCGGCCCTGGCTGATCAACCAGGCCTCCCCGTTCTCGCTCAAGCGCTCACTCGCCGTCGCCCGGACCACGCCCTTCCAGTAGGACGTGCGCCCTAGTGCTGCGTGGCGAAGTCGCGCTGCCGGATGAGCGCCAGCGCGGCGAGGCCGCCGACCAGGGCCACGCTCCCCGACGCGACGAACAGCCGATTGAGCCCGTCGACGAAGGCCTCCGGTGAGGCCGTCGCCGGGTCGTGCCCGGTGGAGGAGCCGAGGATGGAGCCGTAGGCGGCCACGCCGACCGCGATGCCGACCTGGCGGAACGTCGTGTTCGCGCCCGACGCCATCCCGGCCTGATGGTGGTGCACGACGCCGACCGCGGTCGAGGCCAGGGGCGGGTTCACCATGCCGGTGCCGATGCCTCCCAGCACGAGCCCGGGCGCCAGGTGGGTCCACGAGCTGTCCGTGCCGAGCCCCGACATGGTCAGCAGGCCGACGCCCACGAGGAGGAGCCCCGGACCGACCAGGAGGCGCACCGGCACGTGGGCCGAGGCGCGGCCGGCGATCGTCGCCGCCACCATCGCGAGGCCCGACATGAGGAGCAGGCGCACCCCTGCCTGGAGTGCCGAGTACCCGAGGGCGTTCTGCAGGTAGATCGTCAGGTAGATCAGCATCGCGAAGAGCGATCCGTTCATCGCGAAGGCGGCGACCGAGCCGCCCACGAAGGTGGGGATCCGGAGCAGCCCGAGGTCGAACATCGGGTGCGGGACGATGCGCTCGACGAGGCCGAAGGAGACGATCAGCACCGCCGCGGCCGCGAGGCACGCGATCACCAGGCTGTCGCCCCACCCCTCCTCGCTCGCCCGGATCAGTCCGTAGACCAGGCTGACGAGACCCGTGGTCAACGTGGCGAATCCCCACCAGTCGGGACGACGGGCGTGCGGAGCGCGGGTCTCGGCGAGCTGGCGTCGTGCGACGACGAACGCGACGACCCCGATCGGCAGGTTGACCCAGAAGACGGCCCGCCAGTTCACGCCGCTGGTCAGGAGGCCGCCGAGGATCGGCCCGAGGGCGGTCGAGACGCCGGTGATCGCGCCCCAGATCCCGAACGCGATGCTGCGCTCGCGGCCGTGGAAGGTGGCGGCGAGGATCGCCAGCGCCGTCGAGAAGAGCACCGCGCCGCCAACGCCCTGGGCGGCACGCGAGACGATCAGCATCACCGGGTCCTGCGCCGCCGCGCAGAGCACGGAGCCGGCGGTGAAGATCGCCAGCCCGATGAGGAAGAGGAGCCTGCGGCCGAACCGGTCGGCGAGCACGCCGGCGGTCAGGAGCAGCGCCGCCAGGCTCAGCGCATAGGCGTCGGTCACCCACTGGACCTGTCCCAGGGTCGCATCCAGGTGCCGCTGGATGTCGGGCAGGGCGACGACGACGATCGTCACGTCGAGCAGGAGCATGAACGTCGCGGCGCACACGACGCCGAGCGTCCACCAGCGGCGTGCCGGAGCGTCGCCGGTGGCGGCCGAGGGATTCTGGGTCATGCCAGAGGTGTACGCCGTCGGGCGGGACCGACGGTCCACGATCTCGGTCGAGGCGTTGGTATGCGCTCGGTCTCGTGGACCCTGTGACGGAAGCCGACATCTGCGAGAGGATCCGTGAGTGATCCAGACAGCCGCCGTACCGTGGAGCGAGGACGACCTGCGCTTGGTCCGCGCGCTGCAGCTCGCCCCACGAGCCAGCTTCGCCCGGCTGGCCGACGTGCTCGGCCTGCACGAGCGCACCGTGGCACGGCGCTACGGCGCCCTGCACCGGCAGGGCGCGCTGCGGGTCTTCGGCACCGTCAACCCGCTGGCCGTCGGCCAGGAGCTCTGGCACGTCCGGGTGCGCTGCCGGCCCGACGGCGCCGATGCGCTCAGCCGGGCACTCGCCGCCCGCGGCGACGTCGCGTGGCTCGGCATCGCGGCAGCGGGCACCGAGGTGTCGTTCTCGGTGCGCTCGGTGTCGGTGGAGCAGCGCGACCTGCTGCTGACGCGCATCCTGCCGCGGGCGGCGCACGTCCTCGACATCGAGGCGAGTGTGGTCCTCCACCTCTTTCTCGGGCTCACGCCCCACGACTGGGAGGGATTCGCGCCGCTGCTCCGCGCCGACGAGGTGGAGGCCCTGACCGGCGGTCGGTCGCGGGCCGTCGGGCCGGCTCGGGCGAAGGCCGAGGTGGGGACCGAGCCCTGGGACCCCGTGCTCTTCCGTGAGCTGGCGCTCGACGGGCGGGCGAGCACCGCCCACCTGGCGGCGGCCGCCGGCGTCAGCGAGGGCCGGGTCAGCCGGCGCCTGCAGCGCCTCCTCGACGCCGGCGTGCTCGTCATCGACCTCGACCTCGCGGTCGGCGCGTTCGGGTACGACGTCAGCGCACGCGTCCACCTCCGGGTCCGGCCCGGCAGGATCCAGGCGGTGGGCGAGGCGCTGGCCGCCATGCCCGAGGTCGGCTTCGCGGCGGCCACCTCGGGGCGCGACAACCTGCTCGCCTCGGCCAGCTGCCGCGACCTCGCCCATCTCTACGAGTTCGGCACCGCCCGCACCGGCGCCTTGGAGGGTGTCGAGTCGATGGAGGTGGTGCCCTACCAACGCCTGGTGAAGCAGTCGGGTGGGCGCCTCGCCGACGGACGGCTCGCCGCTCCGGAGTGAGTCAGGGCTCGACGACCAGGTCGGCCCGCTCCCGGGTGCGTGCCCGAGCGAAGTGGGCCGCCTCGAGCGCCGCCCAGTGCTCCCATCGCTGATCGGCGGGCGCGCCGAAGTCGCCTCGCGCCAGAGCCCGCTCCCGCCGTACGCCGGCGGGCGCGTCCATCCACACGAGGCAGTCCGGCGCGCGCTCGGTGCCGCCGGCACCCACCCCCTCGATCACCAGCAGCGGCGTCGCCGGGATCGCCACCGTGGCGGCGTAGGCCCCGGCGGCCCAGTCGTAGCGCCGGTAGCCGGCCGGCTCGCCCGCGGCCAGCGCGGCGAGGATCGCCTCGACCTGGGCGATCCCCGCGTCGAGGCCGTCCCAGCCGTCGTAGAGGTCGTCCATGTGGATCACGACGCAGGGCTGGAGGAGCCGCAGCGTGCTCGCCAGGGTGGTCTTGCCCGACCCCGCCGGGCCGTCGATCGCGAGCACCTGGGTGCGCTCGGGCAGGGGATCAGAAGGCGAGGCCATGACCCCGGTAGGTGGGGACCGAGTCGATGATCCGACCGCCCGCGACGAGATGCGCGGTCGTCGTGTGCTCGAAGAGCTCCCCGGACTTCGCGTGCCGGAACCACACCAGGTCCCCGACTCGCAGGCGCGACGCGGTCTCGCCGACGAGCGGCGTCTGCACCTCGCCGGCGCCCTCGAGCCCGGTGAGCGAGAGCCCCGCGGGCGCCCAGGGGATCGGCAGCCGGTCCGGGCCCGCCGCGCCGGAGGCCACGAGGCCGCCGCCGTGGACCGTCGCGGTGGACGGGTCCGGCCGGCGGGTGACGGGCAGCCCGTAGAAGGCCGCCGGCCGCGGCGAGAAGCTGCGGTAGTGGTCGAAGAGCCCGGAGACCAGCAGCCCCGACCCGGCGGTCACCTCGGTGACGACCGGATCCGAGGCCGAGCTCTCGATCGAGCCGGAGCCGCCGGCGTTCCAGAACTCCAGCCCGCCGGCGCCCAGCAGGTCGTGCAGCCCCTCGACGACCGTCGCGCGGCGCCCGAGCAGCTGCTCGATCGAGCGGTCCTTGAGCGTGCGGACCAGCGCCGAGCGGATCCGCTGGCCGGGCACGTCGTCGGGGACGCCCGCGACCTGGCCCTCGTAGGTCATCACGCCCACGAGCCGGAAGCCCGGCCGCGAGGCGATCGCCCGGGCCAGGGCCAGCGCGTCGTCCGCGGAGCGGACGGGGGAGCGGCGCGGGCCGATGCGGGTGACGCGCAGGTCCAGCCCGGCGTCGAGGTCGATCGCCACCCGGATCGGCACCGCGCGCGAGGAGCGGACCGAGTCGATGACGTCGAGGTGGTCGACCGAGTCGACCATGAGGGTGATGTGCGCGGCCGCCGACGGCGACCCCACGAGACGGGTCAGGGCGGCTCGGTCCACGGTCGGGTAGGCCACCACGATGTCGTCGCTGATCCCCTCGCCCTCGAGCCAGAGCGCCTCGGCGAGGGTGTAGCCGAGCACGCCGGCGAAGCCTGGGTGGGCCAGCGCCCGGCTGATCAGCGCGGGCACGCGCAGCGACTTCGACGCGACCCGGATCGGGGTGCCGGCCGCCCGCCGCACGAGGTCGGCGGCGTTCGCGGCGAAGGCGTCGAGGTCGACGACCATGACCGGCGTCGCCAACGGCTCCTCGTGCCGCGCCACCGCGTCCGAGAGGCGTGCCCACAGCCGGTTGCGCTCCACGGCGCTCGCGGGGCTCGACGGCCGCGCGGGATCGGTGCTCACGAATCCGCAGTCTTCCATGCAGGGTGCGACACTCGGCGGGTGCGTGACCGTGGCCGAGATCGAGAGCTGGCCTCGCCGGCCTTCCCCGACGACGACGGCGCCGCGGACGAGGCCCTCGTCGCCGCCCTCGCCTCCCGGGACGGGTACGCCGTCATGGCGGCGCTCACCGGCGCCCGGCTCCTCGTCCCGGTCGTGGCCGTCCTCGGCGAGCTGGCGATCGACGAGCACGGCCGGGCCCACGACAAGACCGCCGACATGGCGACGGTGCTGGTCACCGGCGCCGACGGCCGGACCGCGCTGCTCGCCTTCACCTCGCTCGCCACGCTGCACGCCTGGCGCCCCGACGCGCGGCCGGTGCCGGTGAGCGCGCGGGACGCGGCGAGGGCGGCGCTCCAGGATGGCGCGGACGCGATCGTGATCGACCTGGCCGGCCCGACGGC
>NZ_JASGDD010000096.1:0-4988 GCF_047607365.1 Nocardioides sp.
GCCGGCCCCGGCGGCCCCGACGGCCTCGGCGGCCTCGGCGGCCCCGACGGCCTCGACGGCCTCGGCGGCACGGGCGCCGAGGAGGATCAGGACGCCGCCCCGGTCGTCCTCGACCTGTCCTCGGGAGGACGGGCGTGAGCACGATCACCGTCACCGTACGGCGGCGTCTCGAGGCGCCGGCCGCCGCGCTCTTCGACGTCCTCGTCGACCCGGCGCGCTTCGCCACCGTGCGCGGCGTCCGGAGCGTCGAGATCCTCCGCTCCGGCCGCGACGGAGACCGGAGCGTCGGCACCGTGCGACGGGTGGACCTCGTCGCCGGGCACCTGGTCGAGGAGATCGTCGGCCTGGAGGCGCCCGCACGCTTCGACTACCTGATCCGCGGCGCGTCGGTGCCCTTCGACCACCGCTTCGGGCGGATCGAGCTCGCCGATCGAGGCGATCACACCGAGGCCGCGTGGACCTCGACGGTGGCCCTCGGCCGGCCCCCGGTGGGAGCCGCCCTCGGCGTCGCCGCGCGCCCCGTCCTCCGGGCGGCGTTCGCCACGGCGCTCGGCGAGATGGATCGCGCCGCACGCCGCCGGGCGGACGGCCGCTGAGCGGCCCCACGTCGAGCGGCCCCACGTCGAGGAGACCCTCGTGGGCCGAGTGCTCGACCGCGGGCGCCGGTCAGAGGACGGGCGACATCATCGCGACGACGTTGTTCGCCAGCCGGGTCCAGAACGACCAGGCCGCGACGTCGGCCGCGGTCACCGGGGTGGCCTCGGAGAGGTAGCCCAGCTGGCGGCGCCGGATCGCGGCCGTGGTCGGCTCGTCGTGGATCAGCAGGTTGTTCTCGAAGTTGAGCTCGAGGCTGCGGCGGTCCATGTTCGCCGAGCCGACGAGAGCCAGCCGTCCGTCGACGGTCACCGACTTGGCGTGCAGGAGGCCGAGCGGGTAGGCGTGCAGCTCGACGCCGCACGCCAGGAGGTCGGCGTACGTGCTCCTGCTCGCCGCCGCGACCAGCCTGGAGTCGCAGCGCGCGGGCAGGATCAGGGTCGTCCTCACGCCGCGCCGAGGCGCCGCGCAGAGCGCGCGGAGCAGGCCCTCGTCGGGGACGAAGTACGGCGTCGTGACGATGAGCTCGCGCTCGGCGGCGTACATCGCCGCGACGAAGGCGTCCGACATCGCGGCGCCCGGTGTCGTCGGCCCGGTGCCGAAGACCTGCAGCGTCACGCCCGGCTCGACCACCTCGGGCTGCGGGTCGGCGGCCGGGAGCCCGTCGAGGTCGTCGCCGGTCTCGGCGATCCAGCTGGCCAGGAAGAGGTGCTGGGCCTGGCGCACGACCGGGCCCTCGCAGCGCAGCAGCAGGTCGATCCAGGGCCCGTACCTCGCCTTGGGCGCGAACGCGGGGTCGGCGCAGTTCTGGCTGCCGCAGAAGGCGATCCGGTTGTCGACGACGACCAGCTTGCGGTGGTTGCGCAGGTCGACCCGGCCGACGGCGAGGTGCCCCAGCCGGGGGATGTCCTCCAGCGCGGCGATCACCCGCGCGCCCGCCTCCTCGAGCTCACGGCGACGAGGTCCGCGCAGGAAGTCCCGCGAGCCCAGCGCGTCGACCATCACCCGGCAGACGACGCCGCGGCGGGCTGCCGCGGCGACGGCGTTCGCGACCCGCCCGCCGCTGTGGTCGTCGAGCCAGATGTAGAAGCTGATGTGGACGTGCTCGGCGGCGCCCTCGATCGCCTCGATCAGGGCGTCGATCGCCCGGTCGGAGTCGAGGGCGGGGTGAGCGGGGTCGTCGGACGCCTCGCCCAGCAGCGTGACGCGGTTGCCGGCCACCGGCGCGAAGCCGTTGATCGAGGTGCACAGGGCGGCGATGGTCCGGGCGTCGGGATCGGCGAGGTAGGCGGGCGGGGCGAGCGGCCTCGCCAGGCGGCGCTCGGCCTCGCGCAGCCGCTCGACGCGGCCGCGTCCGATGCTCGTCTCGCCCAGCAGCGCGTAGGCGACCACGCCCACCAGCGGCAGGCACATGATCACCGCGACCCAGGCCACCCGCGACGCCGGCGTCCGGTTGGGCCGGGTGATCGCGCGTACGACGGTGAGCAGGTGCACCGCGAAGGCGGCGGCCGCCACCACCGGGCTGATCAGCTCGTCGGCGGACCACAGGCTCATGCCGGCGATGATAGGGCGACGTCGGGGCGGGCCGGGCCGGCTCCTCCGGCTCCTCCGGCGCGTCGACGCATCGGCGTACGGCGACCGCCGATTGTTCATATCAACAAGAAGTGGGTCGATTAACTCACCCGTGGACCGATGAATGTGACTCACAACTCGGGCATCCTGACAAACGGCAACGACGCCAGGAGCCCAAGAGGAGTGATGACCATGGCGAGTCTGGACGCAAGCGGCACCGTCGACACCGGGACGACCACCCAGTGGCGCGACAAGAAGAGGTATCTCTGGCTGATCGGCCTCGTGGTGCCGAGCCTCGTCTTCGTGGCGCTCGCCGGCGGCGAGCTCACGGGGTGGAGCGCGTTCTACTGGACCGGGCCGATCATCCTGTTCGTCGTCGTCCCGCTGCTCGACCTCGTCATCGGCCGCGACGGCTCCAACCCGCCCGACGACGTCATCGAGGCGCTGGAGAACGACAGGTACTACCGCTACATCACCTTCGCGTTCCTGCCGATCCAGTACGCCGGCTTCCTGACCTCGATGTACGTCATCGCCCGCGGCGACCTCGGCACGCTCGACAAGATCGGCCTGGCCTGCACCATCGGAGTGGTCGGCGGCATCGGCATCAACACCGCCCACGAGCTCGGTCACAAGAAGGAGAGCCACGAGCGCTGGCTCTCGAAGATCGCGCTGGCGCAGAGCTTCTACGGCCACTTCTACCTCGAGCACAACCGCGGCCACCACGTCCGCGTCGCCACCCCCGAGGACCCCGCCAGCAGCCGTCTCGGCGAGAACTTCTACCGGTTCTGGCCGCGTACCGTCGGCGGCTCCCTCAAGTCCGCGTGGCACCTCGAGAAGCGCCGCTACGAGCGCAAGGACACCCACCCCTTCCACCTCGGCAACGACGTGATCAACGCCTGGCTGATGTCGATCGCGCTGTGGGGCGGCGTCGTGCTCTGGCTGGGCGTGGGGGTGCTGCCGTACCTCCTCATCCAGGGCGTCTTCGGGTTCTCGCTGCTCGAGGTGGTCAACTTCATGGAGCACTACGGGATGCTGCGGCAGAAGGTCGGCAACGGCGACCGTCAGCGCTACGAGCGGGTCGACCCGTCGCACTCGTGGAACTCCAACAACATCGCCACCAACGTCCTGCTCTACCACCTGCAGCGGCACAGCGACCACCACGCCAACCCGACGCGTCGCTACCAGGCGCTGCGGGACTACAAGGAGAGCCCGGTGCTCCCCACCGGGTACGCCGGCATGATCGTCGTCTCGCTCTTCCCCCCGCTCTTCCGCAAGCTCATGGATCAGCGCGTGGTCGACCACGTCGACGGCGACATCCGGCTCGCCAACGTCCAGCCGGGAAGGTTCGACAAGCTGGTCGCGCGCTACCCGCTGCCGCAGGAGATCTCCGACGCCGAGCTGGCCGACCTCACCCGGCACGACTTCGGGGACGACGTGATGGCCGCGCGCTGCCCCGGCTGCGGCTACGTCTACGAGGTCGCCGAGGGCAACGAGCTCGAGGGCTTCGCCGCCGGCACCGCGTGGAGGGACATCCCCGACGACTGGTGCTGCCCCGACTGCGGGGTGCGCGAGAAGGTCGACTTCATCGCCCTCACGGAGTCGCTCCGATGAGTCGCCAGGCTTGGATGCTCGCCCCGCTCCGCTCAGAGCGGGGACTCCGATGACCATCAAGGTGACGGCCGACCTGCACAAGTGCGAGGGGATCGGGATGTGCGAGACGCAGGCCGACGACTTCTTCCGGGTCGGCGACGACGGCTTCGTCGAGCTGCTCTCGTCCGAGGTGCCCGACGGCGAGCGGTCCTATGTGCGGGCCGCGGTCGAGTCGTGCCCGGTCTCGGCGCTTCGGCTCGTGGAATCGTGACCGAGTCATGACCGCGACGTCCGCGATGACGGGGCGCCGCCTGGTCGTCGTCGGAGGGTCGCTCGCCGGCGTACGGGCGGTGGAGGGCGCGCGGGCCGCGGGATGGAGCGGGCCGATCACCGTGCTGTCGGCCGAGCCCCACCAGCCCTACGACCGCCCGCCGCTGTCGAAGGAGCTGCTCGCCGTCGGCGGCCCGTCCGAGGCGGTGCCGCTCCGCTCGGCCGAGACTCTCGCCGAGCTCGACATCGACCTCCGGCTCTCGACCCCCGCCCTGGGGCTCGACCCCGAGCGGCGCGTGGTCCGGGTGCCCGGCGAGGAGATCGCGTACGACGCCCTCGTGATCGCCACGGGCTCGCGGCCGAGGTCGCTGCCCGGGTCCCGGGCCGTCGAGGGTGCGGCAGCGGGCGTCCACCAGCTGCGCGGGCTCGACGACGCCCGTGCCCTGCGCGAGGCGCTGGACGCCGGCGGGCCCGTTGTGGTCATCGGCGCCGGGTTCATCGGGTCGGAGGTCGCCAGCGCCGCCCGCGCGCGAGGACTCCCGGTCACCCTCGTCGAGGCCGCGCCGCGGCCGTTGGCCCGCGCCATGAGCGAGACCGCGGCCGAGCACCTCGTCGCGATCCACCACCATGCCGGGGTCGACGTGCTGCTCGGAGCGACCGTCGCCGAGATCCGGGTCGACGGTGGACGGGTCGCCGCCGTCGTACTCGACGACGGGCGGGAGCTCCCCGCCGCGGTGGTCGTCCTCGGCCTCGGCGCCACGCCCGAGACCGCGTGGCTCGCCGGATCGGGGATCGAGCTCGACGCGGTCGGGGGAGTGGTGGTCGACCCCGCGATGGCGACGTCGCTGGCCCACGTCTGGGCGGCCGGCGACTGCGCCAGCCTCGCCGGGCACCCCGGCCAGCACTGGACCGCCGCCGCCGAGCAGGGCCGCCTCGCCGGGGCCAACGCCGCGGGCGGCGAC
>NZ_JASGDD010000097.1:0-20881 GCF_047607365.1 Nocardioides sp.
ACCGGAACGGCCTCGAGGAGCCGACGGGCGCGGGGGTCGAGTCGGTCGCGGCGGCCCTCGGGAGCGCGCGGCGGCTCGACCAGCGACGCGCCGGTGGCGTCGACGACCTCGAGCACCTCCGCGCCCGTGGTGGCGAGGACCGCCGCCCCGCTGCGGATCAGGTCGTGCGTGCCGGCCGAGACCGCGCTCGAGGCCGGGCCGGGCACGGCGAGGAGGGGACGTGAGAGCCGGGTGGTCCAGTGGGCCGTGTTGAGGGCGCCGCTGCGCGTCCCTGCCTCGACCACGACCGTGCCGGCCGACATCGCGGCGATCACCCGGTTGCGGGAGAGGAACCGGACCCGCATCGGCGACGCTCCCGGGGCCAGCTCGGAGACCAGAGCGCCCTCCCGCGAGCACTCGGCCACGAGCTCCTCGTTGCCGACCGGGTAGACCCGGTCGAGCCCGTGCGCGAGCGCGACGACCGACGGAGCGCCCACGGCGAGAGCGGCACGGTGGGCGGCCTCGTCGATCCCGTAGGCGCCGCCGGACATCACCACCCAGCCCGCGGCGGCGAGCTCGGCCGCGATGAGTCCGGCCGCGTTGGTGCCGTAGGTCGTCGCCGCGCGGGAGCCCACCACCGCCACCCGCGGCACCAGCTCGTGGAGCGGCCTCCCCTTGACCCACAGGCCGATCGGAACGCCTCCTCGGCTCGAGAGCCGCCCGGCATGGGCGAGGTCGGCCAGCTGCTCGGGCCACTCCTCATCGCCGGGGACGACGAAGCGGGCGCCGATCTGCTCGGCATGCCGCAGGACGCCGTCGGGTCTGATCTGCGGCAGCCGCTCCCCCGCGTCGGTGATGACATCGGCCGCCACCAGGTCGTCATGGACCAGGGCGAGGGTCTCACTGGCGCCATACCTCGCGATGAGATCGGCGACCACCGGCTCGCCCGGCTCGAAGATCAGGCTGAGCACCAGGCGGTCGTGACGCTCGGCGTCGCTCACGCTCATCCCACGAGCCTCCGGCTCGCGACTCCGTCCGGGAGCGCCGCACCGGTGCGGAGGGCGAGCGCGACGCGCAGCTCCGCGACCCCCGGGACGTCGCGCCCGAGGAGGTCGGCGACGGTCCAGGCCAGCCGGTGGACCCGCACCATCCCGCGATTGGTCAGCCTCGCACCGGCCACGGCCCGATGCAGCTCCCGCTCGGCCGCGGGCTCGAGCGGCCAGCGCTCGCGGAGGACGGCGCCGGGCACCTCGCCGTTGAGGCGCCAGTCGGTGCCTGCGTAGCGGGCGGCCTGCCGCTCCCGCGCCACGGTCACGGCCGCTCGCATCTCCGCGCTCGTCCGCGGGTCGGCCACCATCTCGCCCGGGCTCGGCGGCTGGAGCAGGCGGGTGATGTCGATCCGGTCGCTGATCGGCCCGCGCACACGTCGCTGGTACTCGCGCTTCTCCCCTCCCCGGCAGGTGCACGCCGCGCGCATGTTGCCGTCGTTGCCGCACGGGCAGGGGTTGGAGGCGAAGACGATGAGCGCACGCGCCGGCAGGGTCGCGGACTCCTCGCCCCGGGAGACGGTGATGTCGCCGTTCTCCATCGGATCGCGGAGCGCGTCGATGACGTCGGTGCGGAACAGGGGGAACTCGTCGAGGAACACGACCCCGCCGTGGGCCAGGCTGATCTGCCCCGGCGTGACCCGGCCCGTGCCGCCCCCGACCAGCGCCGGCTTGCTGGCGTCGTGATGCGGGGCCGCGTACGGCGGGCGGCGGATCAGTCCCTCGGCCGGGTCGAGCCGCCCGGCGAGCGAGCGGAGCGCCATCAGCTCGACGGCGGTGCCGTGCTCGAGGTCGGGCAGGATCCCGGGGATCCGCTCGGCGAGGGAGGTCTTGCCGCACCCCTTCGGTCCCGTGAGAAGGAGGTGATGCCCACCCGCCGCGGCGATCTCGACGGCGAGCTTGGCGTCGGCGAGCCCGCGCAGGTCACCCATGTCGAGCTCCTCCAGCCGCTGCTGCCCCCGCCAGCCCAGGAAGCCGCCGGAGCTCGGCGGTGGCACCGGTGGCGCGCAGGGGACCTCCTCCCCCTTGAGCTCGGCGACGACCTGACCGAGCGAGCGGAGCCCGAGCACCTCCATCCCGGGCACCATCGCGGCCTCGGCGGCCTGGGTCTCGGGGACGACGACGCGGTGGATCCCGTGACGCGAGGCGGCCAGCACCATCGGCAGGATCCCGGCCACCGGGCGCAGGCCGCCGTCGAGGCTCAGCTCCCCGATCAGGGCGATGCCGTCCAGGGCGTCCGGGGGCACCTCGCCCGTCGCGGCGAGCACCGCGATCGCGACCGCGAGGTCGTAGTGGGTGCCGACCTTGGGCAGGTCGGCCGGCGAGAGCAGCACCGTGATCCGCTGGTTGGACGGCCAGGTGAGCTCGGTGTTCTGCACCGCCATCCGGACCCGGTCGCGCCCCTCGCCGAGCATGGTGTCGGCGCGGCCGACGAGCGTCGTGCCGGGCGTGCCGGAGGACACGTCGGCCTGGACGTCGACGAGGTGGCCCGTGGACCCCGTCAGGGCCACGCCGCGGGTGCGCGCGAACATCAGAGCAACCCCCTCACGTGATCGACACGGGCGGCGCCGCGGGGAGGGCGGACGATCGCCACGAGGTCGATCCGGACGCCGGGCGGCCGCACCCCGTGCTCGGCCGCCCAGCGCATGGCGAGCCGCCGGAGCCGGTCCAGCTTCGCGGCGGTGACGGCCTCGTGCGGAGTGCCGCAGGTGAGGCCGCTGCGGGTCTTCACCTCGCAGGCGACCAGGTCGTCGCCGTCGCGCAGGACGAGGTCGAGCTCTCCCTCCGGGCATCGCCAGTTGCGGTCGAGCACGACCATCCCCGCCTCGCGGAGCAGGTCGGCGGCGACACGCTCGCCGTACGCCCCCAGGCTGCTTCGCTGTGCTGCTGTCGCCACCACGGCGCCTCCTCGCTGTCGCGACCCGATCGGGCCGATGCGATGCCAGGCTCCGCCGCGGCGCCGACGGATCGGGACGGTCCCGGGAACCGTGGTGAATATCCCGGTCACGGTCCCAGGACCGGTAGCACGAGTGGCTCATTTTGTGACGCGAGGGGCGCATGTCGCGTCGTATGCCTTCCCGCGGGATCGCGAGCACGCCTACTGTCCGGCACCCGGGGGTTGTCTCCAGGGAGGGAGGCAACCGCGAGATGCGAGCTCATGCGTTGCGCGGGCCGGACGAGCCGCACACCAGCGCGGCCCCGCCCGAGGCCGGGCGCGAGCGCGGAGCGGTGATCGTGGAGTTCGCCCTGATCTTCCCGATGCTGATGCTCCTGGTCTTCGGCATCGTCGACTTCGGCTGGATGATCGATCGGGACAACGTCATCAACAACGTGGCTCGCGACGCCGCGCGCACGGCCAGTCTCGACGGCAGCTACGCCGCCATCGTCGCGGTCGTGACGGACGAGCTCGAGAACGTCGGCATCGACTATCCGGGGACCAGCGTGAGCGTGACGATCACCTGCACCAACGCGACCGGGTCCGACTGCACCAACGCGACGAACTACGACTCCTACGCCGTCTCCGGCTCCTCCGTAAAGGTCTCCATCGCCTACACCCATCACTGGATCACCCCCGTGGGCGCGGTCTGCGGCCTGATCGGCAGCAGCTCCTGCACCGGCAGCACGATCCTCCTCGAGGGGACCTCGGAGATGGTCCGGGAATGATGCGCCTGCTCCTCCGGCTCCGCGATCAGCGCGGCGCCGTCGCCATCATCGTCTCCGCGCTCGCCGTCGTGCTGTTCGCGGCGGCCGCGCTGAGCGTCGACATCGCCTCGCAGGTGAACCGCAGGCACCTCCTGATGAACCAGCTGGACGCGGCGGCCACCGCCGCGGCGTACTACCTCGACGCGACCGACGGCATCGAGAGGGCCGCGACCAACGCGATGACGTACTTCGCCAAGAACGGCCGGGGCACCCTCGACCCGTCCGAGATCACCTTCTGGTGCGTGGTCCCGCGCAAGCTCACCAGCGACGGCGTCGCGGCGACGCCGGCGCAGGTCGCGTCCTACCAGATCCCCTCGTCCACGCAGACGAGCGGCGTCTGCAACCCCGACGCCGCGAGCACCGTGACGACCTGGCTGCAGTCGGACTACCAGAGCCGCACGCGGACCTGGGACGGCGCCACGTTCGCCATGACGTGCAGCAGCACGCTCTGTGCGGTGCCGTGCGCCCTCCAGGCGAGCCCGGGCAACGACTGGAGTCCCGGCCTCTCGATCGCCAACAACCAGGCGATCACCTGCAACACGATCCGCGTGGGGGCCAGCCAGGACGTGCCCTTCGAGTTCGCTCCGGTGATCGGCACCGACAAGGGCTCGACAGGCGCCCAGGTCGCGGTCGCCTGCAAGGGCACCTGCGGCTCGGTCGCCCCCAACCCGATGAACGTCGTGATCGTCACCGACCGCACCGCCTCGATGAGCAACGCGGACGAGGACTCGATGATCGAGGGCATCCGCAGCATGCTCGGCGCGATGACGCCGTCGGTGCAGTACGTCGCGCTGGGCACGATCGGGCGCAGCGCCGCGACGAGCCGCACCGGCTTCACCGCATGCTCCAGCGTCGCCCCGCCGACCTCGGTCACGACGAGCCGCGGCAGCGTCAACTGGACCAACAGCGGCGACGCGCTCAGCACGAACTCCTCCAAGCTGTGGATCCCTCTGCAGTTCTCCAGCACCTACCTCTCCAGCGGGGTGCTCAACAGCGGCAGCAGCCTGGCGAAGGCCCTCGCATGCCTCGAGCCGAGCGCGTACGGCGGCAGCGGACCGCAGGTCAGCTACGGCACCTACCTCGCCTCACCGCTCAAGGCGGCCGCGCGCTACGTCCTCGGCGACAAGGCGCTGATGGACTCCTCCGGATGGAACGTCGACACGCTCGGCGGCTCGTCCCGGTCCGGCCAGGTCCGCAACGTGATCATCTTCGAGACCGACGGGCAGCCGCAGGAGGTCTACACGAAGTCGACCACCGATGCGAGCCAGAACTACTGCGGCACCGCCACCGACCTGACCTCGACCGTCACCGGCTGCGGCAACGGGTACGACGTGTTCTCGGACTTCCAGCGCTCGACCACCTCGACCTCCAGCTCGACCACCTGCCCGTCGGGGGCGGTGCCGATCAGCGGCGGAAGCTCCTGCCCGACGAGCTACGCGAAGTCCACGTGCGGCACCTCGACCGACACCCTCGTGGGCTCGGTCTGCTGGGGGCTGTCGTCGACGGTCACACCGACCTGCGCGAAGGTGTCGGGGACGACGTACTACTACCTCAGCGCGGTGAGCACGAGCCTGTGCCTGAGCCGGATCAGTCTCTCGGGGCTGCTGTGCGCAACCGGCTACACGAAGTCCGGCTCCTACTGCTACGCCACCGTCTCCACGCCGGTGCCGACCTGCTCGTCGGGGACGTTCGGCGCACAGGACGGGACCAGCTACGGCTGCTGGGTCAGCCACGGAGCGCCGACCACGGCGTCGTACGCCATCAGCTACGTCAACTCGACCACGACCACCACCTACACCGGCGGCCAGAGCGCGTGCGCGAACTTCGCCGGCGTCGCCGCGGCGTTCAAGGCCTACAGTCCCGAGGACCTGATCGTGACGGTCGGCTACAACCTCGACAACTCGACGCTGTGCGGGGACAGCAACTACGTCTTCGACGGCGGCAGCGGCGACAAGGTGAAGGACGTGGCCGGCGTGACCAGCTATCTCTCGAAGGTCACCAGCGGCGGCACCAAGCTCACCAGCAGCACCTGCGTGAGCGGCGGCGGCACGTCGTCCAGCCCCTACGTCCTGCTGTCCACGTGCGGCAAGGCCGTCACGCTGACGTACACCACCACGGCCGTCGTCCAGGGCGGCGGCAACGACAAGGTCCCCGACGTCCTCGCCGCGGCCGCGGGCGGCCAGGGCGTCACCGCCTCGGCCAACGGCGACTGCAGCACCGCCGAGGGCCGCGCCGCCGAGAACGGAGACGCGGACTACTTCTTCTGCGCCGCCACGGGCGACGACATGGGCTCCATCTTCGTGACCGCGCTCGGCCAGGTCACGGGCGGGATCAAGCTCATCGCGCTGCCGAAGTAGGTCGGCCGGCGCTCACGTCCGCGTCCGCGCACGAGTCCCGGACCATGCGGCCTCCTGCCGGCGGTGAGTGCCCGAGGGGAGTCGTCAGCCCGCGAGCATCGGGGTGTCGCACTTCGGAGCGCTGGGCATGAAGACGTCGGCGCCACCGACGCTCAGCCCGAGCAGGTTCATCAGCGGGGTGAGCAGGGTCGAGTCGACCAGGCTGAGGACGGGGCTCAGCACGCCGCTCGCCAGGTTCGACACCAGCGAGTTCACGAGCTGGGTGATCTGGCCCGAGCTCAGCACCGTGGTCGACAGGCTGAGCCCGAGAATGCCGGCGTACGCCGTGAGCGTCGGACCGCTGGTGACGTTGCCCGCCGAGTCGAGCCACGTCGCGGTCACCCCGAGGCCGTTGACCGCCAGGGCCGTGGACGAGCTCGACGTCGGTGTGGTGAAGGTCTTCGGCGGGATCCGGATGCTCGCCGGAGCCGTCGACCCGCCGACGGTGCCGGTCGTGACGGTCAGCCGCAGGCGCCCGGAGATGTTCACCTTCACCACGCTGCCCAGAAGGCTACCCAGAAGGCTGCCCAGCACGCTTCCGCTCGTGTCGATCGAGCCGTTGACCGTGATGTCCTGCGAGACGCTCGCCGAGAGCAGGCCCGATGCGACGCTGACGTCGATGCCCTGGGGACTCGCGGTGGTCCCCGCACCGCAGACGATCTTCGTGATGGTTCCGGTCGCCTTCGCGAGACTCACGTTGACGGCAGTGCCTCCGGCCCCCACGCCGAGGCTGAGACCGGTCAACGACGAGGGCGTGGCGACGCTGGCCGCATTGCCGCTGATCGTCACGTCGGCCTGCGCCGTGCTCGCCGACGTGCCGACCGGTCCGCACTTCTCCTGAGGTGACTCGGTCACCTTCACGGAGGTCGTGAGCGCGGTGCCCGAGAGCCCGATGTTCGTGCCGAGCGACGGCACCGAGATCACGTTCGTGCCGTTGGCGACGAACGCCTCGCCGGCCAGCAGCGTGAGCACGTCGATCGACGCATCGGCGACGGAGCCTCCCCCGGACGAGACGTCCACGATCTTGCCCAGCGTCACCGTCGTCGTGGCAGTGATCTGGGCAGCGATCGCACTGAGCAGCGTGGCCTGCACGACGTTGCCGTTGTTCTGCAGGACCGTCGCCGCCGCGACGGCGAGCGTCGAGAGCGACACCGACGTGTTCGCCAGCTGCTGGACGCTGCCGACTCCCAGCTGCACGGCGAGGGCCGACAAGGGAACCGAGGCGCCGACGAGCCCCTCGTACGAAGCGGCACTCACGGTGAGCGGAGTCGACCCCCCGAGGACCCTGTTGAGCAGAAGCGTCAGCAGCGCGGAGTTGGAGCTGTTGAGCCGGGCAGCCCAGGAGCCGACCTGCAGGCACGCGGTGGGATTGGCGGTGGCGATCGAGGATCTGCAGTAGCCGCCGGTGCCCGGCATGAAGGTGTAGTCCACCGAGTTGCTGACGACGACCAGGACGGCATTGGGGGTGGTGCCGGATCCGGCGGCCGAGAAGTAGGAGTTGTAGGCGTTTCCATTGCAGCCAAGCGCCTGGTTGGAGGAGTACGTGCCGCTGGCGAGGGTTCCGACGTACGCCGTCACGGTCGGGCTCGACGTGCCGAGGGCGCCCACCTGCGCGGCGACGGAGGTCGTGGCCGCGGACTGGGCCAGGCTCGTGAGCGTGGACGACGAGGTCGTGCCGGACGACACGGCGGCACCCATCGCTCGCGCGGCGTCCTGCGACGCCACGTCGGCCAACGCCTGCGCATCCGACCTGCCGACGCGCTGCATCCCGATGTCGACGGCGAGCCCTCCGAGAGGAACGGCGACGACCGCGACGACGACCGCGACGACGATCGCCGTGGCGCCCCGCTGCCGCCCGCGGGCCGCCGCGAGCCGGTGCCGCAGCCACGCACGCATCCGCCGACCGCCGCTCATGCGACCTGCACCACCGACGTGAAGCTCAGGTTGGACGGCATCGTCACTCCCAGACCCGGAACGGTGGGGATGAGCGGGTGGGCGCGGTACGGGTAGGACACGTCGACCTTGACGCACGTGTGGCCCGACGGGCATCCGCTGGCAGCGGTGCTCACGAGCGAGATGGTGCAGGTGAGGTAGCCGGAGCCGCAGGACAGCCTGTAGGTGGAGAGAGAGGAGGCCACGGCCGTCTGAACCGAGGTGGTGACGACGCACCCGGAGGTGGCGAGAGTCGCGCACGTCGACGACGAGTAGGCCCCCACCGCGGCACGGGCTCCCTCGGACGCCGCCTGGGAGAGGTTCTGCCGGAAGCTGAACATGTAGCCGTAGCAGATGAGGCCGAACACGAGGAGAAGGAGGATGGGGACCACGAAGGCGAACTCCACGGCGGCAGCGCCGCGCGTCGCACGCGCTGTCCGCCTCGCCCGCACCGTCGGCGCCATGCGGCATCCCCCTCGTCCCATGCCGGCCTGATGACCGGTCGAGTGGCCTGGGTCCATTGTCGGGCCGCTCGGGACCATTGTGAGGCAGAACGACACAATCCGGTAACAGATATGGCCCGAAATGACTAGGGGAAGTGGCCCCTCGGAACCGGGGTCACGGCTTGGGTGGGTCGATCTCCGCCGGTTGCAGCTCCTCGACGTTGACGTCCTTGAACGTGAGGACCTTGACGTTCTTGGCGAAGCGCGCCGGGCGGTACATGTCCCACACCCAGCAGTCGCTCATCGACACCTCGAAGAAGACCTCTCCCTCGGTGCGCGCCTTCACGTCCACGGCGTTGCAGAGGTAGAAGCGGCGGTCCGTCTCGACGACGTACTTGAAGATGCCGACGACGTCGCGATACTCGCGATAGAGCGTCAGCTCCATCTCGGTCTCGTACTTCTCGAGGTCCTCCGCGCTCATCGCTGCATCACACCGCCGACTCTATCGCCGGAGCCAGTCCCGGCAGGGACCAGCTGCGGCGGTGGTGCACCGTCACCCCGAGGCGGGCGAGGGCGTCGATGTGGGCGGGCGCGGAGTAGCCCTTGTTCTCGGCCCAGAGATAGTCGGGGAACTCCTCGTGCAGCTCTGTCATGATCGCGTCGCGGGCGGTCTTGGCGAGGATGCTCGCGGCGGCGACGGCCGCGCAGGTGAGGTCCGCCTTGATCCGGGTCGTCACCGGGGGTACGACGACACCGGCCGCCCCGAGGGCCGCGTCGCTCTCGGGCGCCCCGAACAGCGCCTCCTGGGCCGGCGGAGTGAGGTAGTCGTGGTTGCCGTCGAGCAGGACCCGGTCGACCGGGCCGAGTCCCGCGAGGGCGCGGTGGCCGGCCAGGCGCAGGGCGGCCGTGAGGCCGAGGGCGTCGATCTCGTCGGGCATCGCGTGGCCCACGGCCCACGCGTCCGCCCAGCGCATCACCCTGGGCGCGAGCCGCTCGCGGGCCTCGGGCGTGAGGAGCTTGGAGTCGCGCACGCCCTGGGGCGCGGTGCGGGTCGTGGCCGAGACGACGACCATGCCGATGGTGACCGGGCCGCAGAGCGCGCCGCGGCCGACCTCGTCGGCGGCCGCGAGGCGCGCCGCTCCCCCGCGCAGGAGGCTCCGCTCGACCCGCAGGCTCGGGGCGGCGGTCACGAGATGCTCCCGTCCGCGAAGTCGTCGGGCCGGTGCTCGAACCGCTTGTGCCCCCAGGGCCACACGACGGCGAAGACCTTGCCGACGACGAGGTCCTCCGGCACCCACGGGCTGTCCGAGCACTCCGTCTCGGCCTCGGTGCACAGGTGGTAGGACGAGTCCGCCGAGTGGTTGCGGTTGTCGCCCATCACGAAGAGCATCCCGGCGGGCACCGGACCGGCCCTCCAGTGCGCGATCCGCGGCATCGGCCCGAAGCAGGAGCCCGCGGTGTTGTTGTCGCACCCGACCGCGCTGGGCCGCGCGTACGACGTCTCGTCGAGCGTCACGCCGTTCACGCTGATCCGCCCCTGATCGCCACAGCACTCGATGACGTCCCCGGGCACGCCGACGACGCGCTTCACCAGGTGACCGCCGGAGGGGTAGAGCCCGACCTTGGTGAGCAGCTGCGTGATCGGGTTGCCCGCGGAGGAGATCTCCTCGTCGCCCAGCCACCCGCCCGGGTCCTTGAAGACCACGACGTCGCCGCGCTGCGGGCTGCCGCCGAACCAGTAGGACGGCTTCTCCACGAGGATCCGGTCGTTCTTCACCAGGCCCGGCTCCATCGACTCGCTCGGGATGTAGAACGCCTGCAGCAGGAGGGCCTTGACGGCGATCGACAGCACCAGGGCGACGAGAAGCAGGACGCCCGTCTCCTGCCACGCCGACAGTCGTCGGCGGGTGGAAACGGGCGTCACAGGGTGGATCTTAGGAGCGAGCGGATCGCTCAGGCCTCGCGGCGCTCCTTGATCTTCGCCTTCTTGCCGCGCAGGTTGCGCAGGTAGTAGAGCTTGGCGCGGCGGACGTCACCACGGGTGACGACCTCGATCTGCTCGAAGATCGGGGAGTGCAACGGGAAGGTGCGCTCGACGCCGACGCCGAAGGAGACCTTGCGGACGGTGAAGGTGCGGCCGATGCCGGACCCGTGGACGCGGATGACGACGCCCTGGAAGACCTGGACGCGCGAGCGGTTGCCCTCGACGACCTTGACGTGGACCTTGACGGTGTCGCCGGCCCGGAAGGCGGGGACGTCCTCGCGCTTGCTGGCGTTGCCGATCTCGGCAAGCAGGTTGCTCATGATTCTCCTCGCGAATGCGCACCGGTCAGCCGCGGACGATGGTGATGGATGGTAATAATGCAGCCGGTGCGAGTCGGCGGTTCCCCGGTGGCAGAGGCGTCCCGCACCAACCGAAAAGTGTGCCACAGGACGAGGAGCACCCCGAAATCGACTGGCTCCCCCACACCTACGAGGCCCGGCCCTGGCGGCAGCGCACGATCCGCGGCCCGAGCAGCGACCGGAAGGTCCGCGAGGTCACCGTCTCGCTGCCGCCCCTGATCGCGGAGCGCGACTACGCGATGGAGCGCCCGCTGGCCGCGATGACGTCGGCGAGCCTGGGCGACCTGCGCAACCTCGACCTGGTCCACGGGCGGACGCTCGCCGGCCTCAACGCCCTCGAGCTGCGCACCGAGGCGGTCGACTCCTCCAAGATCGAGGACGTGGAGGCCAGCCTGGCCGACTACGGCCGCGCCCTCCTCGGTGTGGGCGCGACCGCGAGCGCGCTCTCCATGGCCTCGGCGACCCGCGCGATGAGCCGCCTGATCGACGACGCCGACCGCACCCGCCGGATCCGGCTCGAGGCGATCCTGGCCGCCCACCACGAGCTCTTCGAGCACCAGCCCGACGAGCGGGCGCGGGCCGGGCGGGTGCGCACGGTGCAGAACTGGGTGGGCGGCAGCGACTACGCCCCGACGGGCGCGCTGCACGTGCCCCCGCCCCCGGAGACGGTCGACGACTACCTCGCGGACCTCGTCGCCTTCGCCAACCGCGACGACGTGCCGATCCTCGCCCAGGCGGCGATCGTGCACGCCCAGTTCGAGTCCATCCACCCCTTCATCGACGGCAACGGCCGGATCGGCCGCGCGCTGATCCACGCCGTGCTGCGCCGCCGGCGCGCGACGCGCCACCTCGTCGTCCCGATCGCCTCGGCGCTCGTCGCCCACCGCGAGCGCTACTTCGGCGCGCTGGGCGACTACCGCGCGGGCAACGCGCACACGATGGTGGCGATGCTCGCCTCGGCGACCAGCATCGCCACCGGCGCCGCGCGTACGACGGCCGACGACCTGGTCGCCCTCCGGGCCTCCTGGGGGGCGACGGCCGGGGATCCGCGGCCGGGCACCCCGGTCTTCCGGCTGCTCGACCTGCTCACCGAGGACCCGTTCGTGACCACCGCCCTCGTCGCCGAGCGGCTGGCGCTCGAGCCGCCGGAGACCGACACCGCGGTCGCCGCGCTGGCCGCGGCCGGGGTGATCCGGCGTGCCCCGCGGACCCGGAAGGCGCCCGTGTGGGTCGCGCCCGGGGTACTGGAGCTCGTGGACGGGCTGCGGAGGAGGATCCGGCGCGAGAGCCGCCTGCTGCAGGACCGCGCCTGACCCGCGCCGAGGCGGCTCGCCGGGGTCACTCCCGCGGGCAAGGTGTCACGGTGACCGTCGGAGCCCCAGGCGAGCGAGAGGCCCGCCCCGGCGAACCGGGACGGGCCTCACCGTCGAGCGGAGCGACGCCTCAGTAGGCGTAGCCCTCCTCGTGCTGCGCGTCGATGCCGGCGATCTCGATGTCCTCCTTCGCGCGGAAGCCGATCGTCTTCTCGATCACGGTGCCGAAGATGAACGACACGATGAAGGAGAAGGCGATGACGATGAGCGAGGAGATGACCTGCGCCGCGAGCTGCTTGAACTCGAAGCCGTCGACGACGGTGCCGCGGCCGACCAGGGTCGAGGAGCCGAAGAGGCCCACCCAGGCGCAGCCGACGAACCCGCCGACGAGGTGGATGCCGACGACGTCGAGGGAGTCGTCGAAGCCGAACTTGAACTTCAGCTCGATGGCCAGGGCGCAGATCGCGCCGGAGGCCAGGCCGAGGACGAGCGCCCACACCGGGGTGAGGAAGGCGCACGCCGGGGTGATGGCGACCAGGCCGGTGACGATGCCGGAGGCGGCGCCGACAGCCGTGGGCTTGCCGTCCTTGAACTGCTCGACGACGATCCAGCCGAGCAGCGCGGCGGAGGGAGCGAGCAGCGTGTTGAGGAAGATCAGCGACGTCTGGCCCGCGTCCACGCCGTGGACGCCGGTGTTGAAGCCGAACCAGCCGAACCACAGGATCGCGGCGCCGATGAGCACGAGCGGCACGTTGTGGGCGACGGCCTCCTCCTTGGAGAAGCCGACCTTGCGCTTGCCGAGGACGAGCGCCAGGGCCAGGGCGGCCGCACCGGCGGACTGGTGGATCACGGTGCCGCCGGCCCAGTCGAGCGCGCCGATCTTGAGCCCGGCGACGTTGTTGGCCAGCCAGCCGTAGAAGTTGCCGTCGGCGTCGATGCCCCAGATCCAGCGGAAGGTCGGGAAGACGACGAAGGTCGCGAAGAGCGCCGCGTAGAGCATCCACGGCCAGAAGCGCGCACGGCCGGCGATGGAGCCGGAGACCAGCGCGACGGTGATGATGCAGAAGGCCACCAGGAAGGCGTGGCCACCGAAGAGGTTGCCCGCGTCACCGGTGCCGGCGGTCTTGACCAGGTCGGTCATGCCGAAGTCCTCGAACGGGTTGCCGAAGAGCTTGCTGCCACCACTGGTGCCGTTGCCGGCGATGCCCGTGCCGCCGTAGAGCACGTACAGGATGGTGACGACGGCGATCGAGCCGAAACTCAGCATCATCATCGAGACGACGGACTTGGACTGGACCAAGCCGCCGTAGAAGAAGGCCAGCCCCGGGGTCATGAAGATGACCAGGGCGGCGCAGAGCAACAGCCATGCGAGTTCGACGTCCATACCTACCTCATTGATTGCGATTGGTTGCGATCGGTTGCGAGTGTGGCCGAGGGCGCCCGAGCCGCCGCACACATCGCCGCAGACTCTCGACCGCAGGTGACAGGAGCGCGCTAGACATGTTTCGACTGTGTAACAGAACGGCCGGATTTGGTAAGCGTTGCCTCAGCCGCGGGGCTTGGTGAGGACGACGGTCCCGGGCGGCGAGGCCAGATCCGGGCGCAGGCGGAAGCCCGCCTTCCGGTAGATCCGCTGGTTGCGGGCGCTGTTCGCGCCCGTGAAGAGCCAGTACGACGTCGCCTCGGCGGGCGCGACGCGCTCGATGTGCTCGAGCAGCACCCGGCCGAGCCCGCGGCCCTGCAGATCGGGCGCGACGCACAGCCGGCCGATGTTCCAGTGCCGGCCCCCGGCGCCGTCGGGCTCCACCCGGCCGCGGACCGAGCCGACCAGGCGGCCACCGGAGCGGACGACGTAGGTGTCCCAGGTGGCGATGGTCTCCGCGACCTCGGCGAGGGTCTCGTGCAGCGCGGGGACGGCGAGCGTGCCGGAGGAGACCGCCTCGGAGACCCAGCACGCGCGCATGAGGGTCATCAGCTCGCCGGCGTCGCCCGGCGTCGCGGGCACAGGCGTCCACTCGGTGGCCGCCGCGCTGGGGTGGAGCAGGTCCGGACGGCGTACGGCGGTGCGGGCGAGCTGCTGCTGGCGCCGCCAGGCGGCCACCTTCGCGTGGTCGCCGGCGAGCAGGACCGGCGGGACGTCGCGACCGCGCCAGGTGGCGGGCTTGGTGTAGACGGGGTACTCGAGGAGGCCGCCACTCGCCGCGGTGTGGGACTCCTCGGTCAGGCTCTCGGCGTTGCCCATGAACCCCGGCAGGAGCCGCACCACCGCCTCGGTGATGGCGAGCGCCGCCACCTCTCCCCCGTTGAGCACGTAGTCGCCGAGGCTGATCTCGCGGACCTCCGCGATGTCGCGGGCGTGGTCGAGGACGCGCTGGTCGATGCCCTCGTAGCGACCGCAGGCGAAGACGATCCTGCTGCAGGTCGCGAGGTCGTGGGCGAGGGCCTGCGTCATGGGCTCGCCGCTGGGGGTGGTGAAGACGATCGTGGTCTCGCGATCCACGGCGAGGGCCTCGAAGGCCTCGCCGAAGGGCTCGGGCTTCATCACCATGCCGGCCCCGCCGCCGTACGGCGTGTCGTCGACCTTGTGGTGGCGGTCGTGCGCCCACTGCCGCAGGTCGTGGGCGTGCACCTCGATGAGACCCGCCGCGACGGCCTTGCCCGGCAGGCTGAGGCGGAGGGGCTCGAGATAGGCGGGGAAGATCGTGAGGTAGTCGAGTCTCACGCGCCGCCCTCCGCCGCGTCCTCCGGGAGCGGGTGGACGAGCCCGGGCCGGTCGGCGATGACGACGCTGCCCGCGGCGAGGTCGACGGTCGGGACCAGCGCCCTCACGAACGGCACGAGGACGGTGCGGCGGCCCAGCTCGGGGGTGGTGCGCAGCTGCAGGAGGTCCTGGGCTCCGCCGTGGACCAGGCCGGTGACCTCCCCCAGCAGCGCGCCCGCGGTGTCGTGGGCGGCCAGGCCGACGAGCTGGTGGTCGTAGAACTCGTCGGGGTCCTCGGGGGTCTCGGCGGCCGGGACGTCGGCGTAGAGCAGGACGCCGCGCGCCGCCTCGGCGGCGGTCCGGTCGGCGATCCCGTCGAAGAGCAGGTGGAGCACCCCCTGGTGCCGGCGGGCGCTCTCGACGGTGAGGGCGGTGGCGCTGAAGGCCGAGCCCCTCGGCGCCTCGGCGCGCAGCCGAGCGCCCTCGGCGAAGCGCCGCTCGGGCTCGTCGGTGCGCACGTCGATCGTCACGTGTCCGCGCAGGCCGTGGGGCTTCCCGATCCGCCCGACCAGGACCTCGATGGTGTCGCTCACGGGCAGCATTCTCCCGGCTGGCTCCCGGATGTCCGCAAACGGATCATCTGGCGGATGCCGGAAATGCGGAACGGCCCGCCCCGGGTGGGGCGGGCCGAACTCGTGCGTACTGCTGCGTCAGCGGCGCTTGTCCACGTCGACGAAGTCGATCCGCGCGCCGTCGCGGCCCGCGAGGGCGTTGATGACGGTGCGGAAGGCGCTCGCGGTGCGGCCGCTGCGGCCGATCACCTTGCCGAGGTCGTCGGGGTGGACCCGGACCTCGAGGATCGAGCCCCGGCGAAGCTGCTTGTCACGGACGGTGACGTCGTCGGGGTGGTCGACCACACCTCGCACGAGGTGCTCGAGCGCCTCGGCGAGCATCAGGCCTCGCCCTCGGTGGCCTCGGCCTCGGCGGCCGGGGCCTCCTCGGCGGCCGGCTCGGCCTTCTTCTTGCTCTTCGCGGTGACGGCGTCGAGGGTCGGCTCGGCGTGCGCCTCGGCGAGGGCCTTGTTGAAGAGCTCGAGCTTGTCGGGCTTGGGGGCAGCGGTCTTCAGGGTGCCCTCGGCGCCCGGGAGGCCCTTGAACTTCTGCCAGTCGCCGGTGACCTTGAGGATGGCGGCGACGGCCTCGGACGGCTGCGCGCCGACGCCGAGCCAGTACTGGGCGCGGTCGCCCTTCACCTCGATGAAGGACGGGTCCTCCTTGGGGTGGTACTTGCCGATCTCCTCGATCACCTTGCCGTCGCGCTTGGCGCGCGAGTCGACGACGACGATGCGGTACTGCGGGACGCGGATCTTGCCGAGCCGCTTCAGGCGAATCTTGGTGGCCACGAGTGTGGAATTCCTTTGCGTATGTATGGGTGAGGCCCGCCGGCTTCAGGTGGGGAACACCGATGCGCCCGGGTCTCGGATGGGCACTGCCACGGCCGGTGAGAGGGGCCGGCCGCACAGGACTCAGCAGAGAAGTCTGCCAGAGGGTGCGACGACGCAGAAATCGGTGCCAGACTCCCGCTATGGGCGCATCCGGGGCTCGCGTCCCCCTGTCTCGACGCCACCCCTGGCTCCTGCCCGCCGCGATGTGGCTCCACCGGCTGCGGCGCTGGCTCCGCTGGCGCGTGGACGAGCGGCGCGGCCGGGTGCGGTGGGCGTCGTCGTACGGCGTCACGCTGCCGGAGCGCCTCCAACGGCATTCGTCGCTGCTGCTCCGCGAGCTGGGCGAGACCGAGATGTGGATGCAGCACAACAAGGTGGTCAACCTGCGACTGGCGTCGAGGCACACCGACGGGCTGCTGATCCGGCCGGGCGAGACCTTCTCCTTCAACAAGGTGGTCGGCAGCTGCACGCACCGGAAGGGGTACGTCGAGGGGATGCGTCTCTCCGGCGGGCGCGCCGTGCCCGGCGTCGGCGGGGGGATCTGCCAGCTCGCCAATCTGATCCACTGGATGGTCCTGCACTCGCCGCTGACGGTCACCGAGCGCTCCGAGCACAGCTTCGACCCCTTCCCCGACAACGGGCGGGTGCTGCCGTGGGGCGTGGGCTGCTCGATCGTGTGGAACTACGTCGACCTCGTGGTGCGCAACGACACCGGCGTGACCTTCCAGCTCCTCACCCGGGTCGGCGAGCGGCACCTGGCCGGCGAGCTGCGCTCCTCGGCGCCGCTGCCCGTGAGCTACCACGTCGCCGCGAGGGACGAGGCGTTCGAGCGACGGGGTGACGAGGTGTGGCGCTCCAACCAGATCTGGCGGACCTCGATCGACCGGCGGACCGGCGTGGTGGTCGGCGAGGAGCTGGTGAAGACCAACCGCGCACGGGTGCTCTACCCGGTCGCGGACGAGATGCTCACCGCGCCCGATCCGGGCGCGGGGCGGATCGGGATCAGCCGATGACCATGCCGCGCAGGACCAGCGCGAGCGGGCGCTCGGCGGTGACGGAGAGGTCGGCGAGCGGGTCGCGGGCGTAGACGACGAAGTCGGCCTCGGCGCCCTCGGCGAGGTCGGGGCTGAAGCCGAGCCAGGCGCGGGCGCGCCAGCTGGCGGCGCCGAGGACGTAGTCGGCGGGGAGGCCGAGCTCGTGCATCGCGGCGATCTCGCGGTGGAGGGTGCCGTGCTGCTGGATCGCGGCGCCGTCGGAGCCGGCGTACATGACGACGCCGGTCTCGTAGGCGGTCATGAGGGTCTCGCGGCGGCGGGCGTAGAGGTCCTCCATGGTGCCCGCATAGCGCGGGAACCTGGCGGCGCCGGCCTCGGCCAGATGCGGGAAGAGCTCGAGCTGGGCGACGGTCGGGACCAGTGCGACGTGCCGCTCGACCATCGTCGCGGCCAGCTCGGGGGTCAGGCCGGTGCCGTGCTCGATGCAGTCGATACCGGCGTCGATGAGGCCGCGCAGCACGTCGTGGCCGAAGCAGTGGGCGGTGACCTTGGCGCCCGCGTCGTGCGCGGCGCGTACGGCGGCGGCGAACTCCTCCGCCGCGAAGCTCGGCTCCAGATCGCCCGCCACGCGGTCGATCCAGTCGCCGACGAGCTTGACCCAGCCGTCGCCGCTGCGCGCCTGGCGGGTGACCGCGTCGACCAGTCCGTCGGGCTCGACCTCGTCGGCGTACCCGCGCATGTAGCGGCGCGTGCGGCCCACGTGACGTCCGGCGCGGATGAGTCGCGGCAGGTCCTCACGCTGCTGGACCCAGCGCGTGTCGGACGCCGAGCCGCAGTCGCGGATGAGCAGCGCTCCCCCGTCGCGGTCGGCGATCGCCTGCGCCTCGGTCTCCTCGTGACTGATCGCACCGACCGGGCCGAGGCCGAGGTGGCAGTGCGCGTCGACGAGGCCCGGGACGATCCAGCCCCGCGCGACGACGTCCGCCCCGGGCTGCGGCTCGTAGGTGACGCGGTCGCCGACGACGTACAGGTCCCGGACGTCGCCGGAGGGAAGGACCGGGCCGTGGAACCTCAACGCCGTCACACCCCGAAGATAACCGCTGGCGAACCTCGCCAGCCGACGGGTCCGCGGCGGGTTGGCCGGCAGTTACGGCAGGCGACCGAGGAGCCAGCTGGAGGGCCGCACGTCGCCGTACGCCGACACGTTGGCCGCCAGCGCACGGTCGCTCGTGACGACGGTGACCCGGTCGCCGCGGTCGTGAGCGGCGCGCGCCTGGGCGACGATGGTGGAGTCGCCGTCCTTCGGCGCGTGCACCACCCGCATGCCGGGCGTGCGAGTGGCGGGCACGCCCGACTTGGCCTGTCCCTCGAGCACCAGGATCACGGTCTCGGCCTCGAGGTGGGCGGCGCAGAGCGCGTCGTAGAGGCGGGCGGCCGCCCCCGCCCGGTCCTTCCACCACCCGTCCGGCCGCGCGCCGACGACGTTGGCCCCGTCGACGATGAGCACGCTCACCGCGAGCCCCCACTCGACATGAGGAAAGGCCCCATTCGGCTATTTGAGGAACTTGGAGAAGTCGGCGGGGAGATCGAGGTTCTTCAGCGCGTCCGCGTAGTCGGTCTCGCTCGGCTGGCCCTGCTGGCCGAAGGGGCTCGTGGCGGCGGGCTGCTTGGCGGAGGCGGCCTTCGCCTGCTGCGCGGCCTTGGCGGGGTTGCCCGACCGGCGGGCGCCCTTGCCCTTCTTCTGCTGCGGGGCCTGGCGGGCGGCGGCGCGCTTGGAGTACCCCATCCCAGGGGCGCCGGGCATGCCGGGCATGCCGCCGCCGGAGGCGAGCTGCTTCATCATCCGGGCGGCCTCGGTGAACCGCTCGACGAGTTGGTTGACGTCGGAGACCGAGCGCCCCGAGCCGCGGGCGATGCGGTTCCGTCGCGAGCCGTCGAGCAGCTTGGGGTTGGCGCGCTCGGCCCTCGTCATCGACTGGATGATCGCCTGGATCCGGTCGACCTCGCGCTCGTCGAAGTTGGCCAGCTGCTCCTTGAACTGGCCCATCCCCGGGAGCATCCCCATGAGCTTGGACATCGAGCCGAGCTTCTTCAGCTGCTGCATCTGGGTGAGGAAGTCGTCGAGCGTGAACTCGCCGCCGGCGAGCTTGGCCGCGGCCTTCTCGGCCTCCTCGGCGTCGAACGCCTTCTCGGCCTGCTCGATGAGAGTGAGCATGTCGCCCATGTCGAGGATCCGGCCGGCCATGCGGTCGGGGTGGAAGAGGTCGAAGTCGGTCATCTTCTCGCCGGCGGAGGCGAACATGATCGGCTTGCCGGTGAGGCTGACGATCGACAGCGCGGCGCCACCGCGGGCGTCGCCGTCGAGCTTGGTCAGCACCACGCCGTCGTACCCGACGCCGTCGAGGAAGGCCTGGGCGGTGGTGACGGCGTCCTGGCCGATCATCGCGTCGACGACGAACAGCACCTCGTCGGGCTGCGTGGCGTCGCGGATGTCGCTGGCCTGCTGCATCAGCTCGGCGTCGATGCCGAGGCGGCCGGCGGTGTCGATGATGACGACGTCGTGGAGCGTGCGCTTGGCCTCCTCGACGCCCGCGCGCGCCACCTCGACGGGGTCGCCCACGCCGTTGCCGGGCTGCGGGGCGAAGACCGGGACGCCGACCTTGTCGCCGTTGACCTGGAGCTGGTTGACGGCGTTGGGGCGCTGGAGGTCGCAGGCGACCAGCAGCGGCTGCTTTCCCTGCTCCTTCAGCCAGAGCGCGAGCTTGGCCGCGAGCGTGGTCTTGCCGGCTCCCTGGAGGCCGGCGAGCATGATGACGGTCGGCCCGGACTTGGCGTAGCGCAGACGGCGGGTCTCGCCGCCGAGGATCGTGATGAGCTCCTCGTTGACGATCTTCACGATCTGCTGGGCCGGGTTCAGCGCCTGCGAGACCTCCGCGCCGCGGGCACGCTCCTTGACCGCCCCCACGAACTCCTTGACCACCGGCAGCGCGACGTCGGCCTCGAGCAGCGCGATCCGGATCTCGCGCGCGGTCGCGTCGATGTCGGCCTCGGAGAGCCGACCCTTGCCCCGCAGGCTCTTGAAGGTCTCGGCAAGGCGGTCGGAGAGGGTGGCGAACACGCCGCAGAGTCTAGGCGGTGGTGAGGAGTCACCGGTTAACCGGCGAAATGGGAACCTCTCGGGGGGTGTGCTGGCCGAGAAGTTACCCAGTTACCGGTTAACCGGCGACTCCTCACCCGAGAGTGCGGCGCGGACGGCGTGGGCGGCCTCGGCGGCGCGCTGGTCGCCGAGTACGCCGGCATGGGCCTCTTGCACGTAGAACACGTCGACCGCCTGCGGACCGAGGGTGTCGACGTGGGCGGAGCGGACGGTCATGTCGAGGGCGGCGAGGGCGCGGCAGACGAGGTAGACGATGCCGGGGCGGTCGGTGGCCCGGACCTCGATGACCGTCGACTGCTCACTGGCCTCGGGGCGGACCACGACCGAGGGCGCGAGCTGGTCGGGGCCCGACGGGCGGAGGCGAGTGGCCGCGTCGAGCCGGCCGGCGGCGATCGCGTCGAAGCGGTCGCGCAGCGCGCCGGCGTCGAG
>NZ_JASGDD010000098.1:0-9141 GCF_047607365.1 Nocardioides sp.
CGGCCCGGCCGCTGCACGAGCCGACGACCTCCGACGACCTCACCTCCGCCGTACGCCGTCGCACGGCGGTGGCCTCCGGGTCGGCGCCCGGCGGGGTGAGGTCGTCGGAGGTCGTCGGCTCGTGCAGCGGCCGGGCCGGCAGGGCCAGGTCCGCCGTCAGGTCGACGTCCTCGCGCACGCCATGGGCGAGAGCCTGGGAGACCCGCTGGAGCTGGCGCAGCATCACGCCCGCATCGGCCGGGCGAAGGTCGGGGTCGCGGGCCGTGGCCCGGGCGACCAGCGCGTCGACGTACGCCGGAAGGCCCTCGACCACGGAGTCGGAGGCACGCGGGACATCGGAGTGGACGTGCTTGTAGGCGACCTGGATCGGGGACTCGCCCTCGTGCGGCTTCCGCCCGGTGAGCAGCTCGTAGAGCATGACTCCCGCCGAGTAGACGTCCGACCGCTGGTCGGCGCGGCCGTCGGTGACGATCTCGGGGGCGATGTAGGACACCGTGCCGATGAGGACGCCGGTCGAGGTGTGCTGGGTCTCGGCGGTCACCGCGCGGGCGAGACCGAAGTCCGCGACCTTGATCCGGCTCGGCTCCGAGGAGGTCTCCGGGGTGATGAGGACGTTCTCGGGCTTGACGTCGCGGTGCACCAGGCCGGCGCGGTGGGCCGCGGCCAGCGCCTTGAGGACCGGCTCCATCACGGCGACCGCGCGGCCGGGCGGCACCGGCTTGCCGAGGACCATCCGGTCGCGCAGCGTGCTGCCGCGGACCAGCTCCATGACGAGGAAGAGCGTGCCCTCGTCGTCGCCCTGGTCGAAGACCTGCACCACGTTGGGGTGGTCGAGGCGTGCCGCGGCGCGCGCCTCGCGGACGAACCGCGCGGCGTACGCCTTGTCGTCGCCCATCCCGGTGTGCATCACCTTGACCGCGACGATGCGGTCGAGCCGCCGGTCGTGGGCCTCGTAGACGCCCGCCATCCCTCCGCGCGCGATCCGCGCCGTCAGCAGGTAGCGGCCCTCGAGGATGCGGCCGAGCAGGGGGTCCGAGGCGCTCTCACGGCGCGCGTCGACCTGCTGCATGCGGTCCATCGTACGATCGGCCGCATGACTGAGAGTGATGCCGCGCCGCGCCTCGCGGACCAGGACCTGGCCGCCCTCGTGGCGGAATGGCTCGACTGGAGCGAGGCCGCCGAGGCCCTCGGCGTCACCGTCGGCAAGGTCCGCACGCTCGTCCGCGAGCACCAGCTCGCCCAGGCCGTGCCGACCCTCGGCGTCAAGGGCGGCGGTCAGAGGATCCCCGCCCTCTTCCTCGACGGCGGCGAGATCGTCAAGGGGCTGCCCGGCATCCTGACGGTCCTCCACGACGGCGGGTACGACGACCGCGAGGCCATCGCCTGGCTCTTCCTCGACGCCGACCTGCCCGGGCGGCCGATCGACGCGCTGCGCGAGAACCGCGGCTCGGAGGCCAAGCGCCGCGCCCAGGCCATGGCCCTCTAGGCCGTGTTGCCGACCCAGGGCCCTCGCGCGTGAGCGGCCGGGCCCTCCGCAACGTCGGCGGGGTCGTCCTGATCGTCCTCGTCGGCGCCCTGTGGCTCTGGGGGCAGGCGGGCGGCGACGGCGCCGGCACGTCGGGTGCCTCCGCGCGTACGTCGGCGAGCCCCTCGCCGTCGGCGGACGCGTCCGGGCTGCCCTGGGTCGACCTCTCCGACCTGCCCGACGAGGCGCTCGACGTGCTCGACGACATCGACGGCGGCGGGCCTCATCCGTATCCGGGCAAGGACGGCTCCGTCTTCGGCAACTTCGAGGGCGTGCTGCCGAAGCGGTCACGGGGCTACTACCACGAGTACACCGTCGACACCCCCGGCGCGACCACGCGCGGGGCGCGACGGATCATCACGGGCGAGGGCGGCGAGCTCTACTGGACCGCCGACCACTACGAGAGCTTCGCGAGGATCCGCCGATGACCGCGGGGGAGTGGCAGCCCGGGGTCCACCGGGTGGAGGAGGACGACGCCGAGGCACTGGCCGAGGCGGCCCGGCTCGACGACGTCACGGCGTTCCTCCTCGACGGCCACGACGTGGTCACCAAGCAGGCCTTCCTCGCGCTGTTCGCGCGCGTGGTCGGAGCCGGCGACGACTTCGGCCTCAACCTCGACGCCCTCTACGACGCCCTGCGAGACCTCGACGAGCCGACGCTGCTCGTGTGGGACGGCTGGCCGGCGCTCGCCGCCGCCGACCCGGCCGGCTTCGCGGCGATCCTCGACGTCTTCGCCACCCGCGCCGAGGAGGCCGCCCTCACGGTCCTCCTGCCGGGCGACGGCTCAGAGAGCGCGCTGGGTGGCGGCGTCGGCGAGTGACGCGAGCACCGCGACCGCGCGGGCGTCGAGGCCCGAGCTCCGCAGCGCGTCGAGCGCGGTGGCGGTGAGGGCGGCGATGCGTGCCTCGACCGCGTCGAGGGCGCCCGAGGTCGTGATGATCGAGCGCAGGGCCCCGACCTCGGCCTCCGTGAGCGGGCCGCCCAGTGAGGCGTCGAGCCGTGCCGCGTCCTCGTCCGAGGCCCGCCCGAGCGTCTCCGCCACCAGCACCGTCCGCTTGCCCTCGACGAGGTCGTCGCCGGCCGGCTTCCCGGTGACCGACGGGTCGCCGAACACCCCCAGCACGTCGTCGCGCAGCTGGAACGCCTCGCCCAGCGGCAGCCCGAACGCGGTCAGCGCCTCCAGCTGCGCCGGGGCCGCTCCGGCGAGCGCGGCGCCGAGGTGCAGCGGCCGCTCGACGGAGTACTTCGCCGACTTGTAGCGCAGCACCGTCATCGCCGTCGCCACGTCGGCCCGCCCCCGCGCCTGCACCGAGACGTCGAGGAACTGCCCGGCGATCACCTCGGTCCGGCAGACGTCGAAGATCGCCATCGCGGGCCCCAGCACCTCCCACGCGAAGCCCGAGCCCCGCAGCAGCTCGTCGGCCCAGGCGAGGAGCAGGTCGCCGAGCAGGATCGCCCCCGCGCCGCCGTACGCCGCCGGCGGGCCGCTCCACCCGGCGGAGACGTGCTCGCGGGCGAAGTGGACGTGCGTCGCGGGGTTGCCGCGCCGGGTGTCGGAGCCGTCCATGTAGTCGTCGTGGACCAGCGCCGAGGCATGCAGCAGCTCGAGGGCGGCGCACGCGCGGTCCAGCGCCGGCTCGCCCGTCTCCCCGGACGTCGCGGCGACCGCGCGGAAGCCCCACTGGCAGAACGCCGCCCGGAACCGCTTGCCGCCGGTCATGCTCACCCGGGCCTGGTCCAGCAGCCGGGTGGCGTCGGGGCCGAGCGGCTCGAGGAGGGGCGCCTGCCGGTCGAGGAAGGCGTCGAGCTCCCGCTGCACCCGTCCACGAAACGCGCTCGCATCCCAGCCGGTCACGTGTCGACCCTAGGATGTGGCCATGCCGCAGGACAGCACGACCCCCATCGGCCAGCTGATCCGTGAGGGCGGCAAGTCGTTCTCGTTCGAGTTCTTCCCGCCCAAGGACGAGGCGGGCGAGGACCAGCTCTGGCAGGCGATCGAGGCGCTGGAGCCCTACCGCCCGACGTTCGTCTCGGTGACCCGCACCGGGGTGGGGGAGCACGGCACGGTCCGTGTGACCGAGCGCATCGCCCGCGAGACCTCGATGGTGCCGATGGCGCACGTCACCTGCGTCGGGCTGACCACCGGGGAGATCGATCTCCTCCTGGACCAGTACGCCGCCGCCGGGGTCGCCAACATCATGGCGCTGCGCGGAGACCCGGCCGAGGGCCCGCGCGCCGAGTGGAGCCCGACCGAGGGCGGCTTCACCTACGCCCGGGAGCTGGTCGAGCGGATCGCCGCCCGGGGCGGCTTCGACATCGGCGTCGCGGCCTTCCCGGAGGGCCACCCGAGCGCCTCCTCGATCGAGGCGGACGCCGACGTCCTCGTGGCCAAGGCCCGCGCGGGTGCGACCTTCGCCGTCACCCAGATGTTCTTCCGTGCCTCGGACTACTTCGGCCTGGTCGAGCGGGTCCGCGACCGCGGCGTGGACATCCCGATCCTGCCGGGCATCATGCCGATCCTGAACCTCAACGCCATCCGGCGCCAGGGCGAGCTCATCGGCACCTCCGTGCCCGAGGAGGTGGCGCAGCGGATCGGCTCGGCGGGGGACGCCGCCGCCGTACGCGCCGAGGGGATCGCCCTGGCCGCCGAGCTCTGCGAGGAGCTACTCGCCGGTGGCGCGCCCGGCCTGCACTTCTACACGCTCAACCGCTCCAAGGCGACCCTCGAGATCTTCGAGCAGCTGAACATCCCCGCGCCGGCCTGACCCGACCGAGGCAAGGCCCCATTCACGGCGCGGGGAGGCCCTACTCGGCGAGGGCGGTGGCCACCAGGGCCGCCGAGAGGCCGACGAAGGGCAGGCCGTCGCCGCTGACGGAGGCGGCGCCGCACGCGTAGACGTTCGGGACCGGCGTGCGCGGCCCGACCCGCTGGTACGTCGAGGCCCGACCGCGCCAGGCCACCCCGCCGGGCGAGCCGTGCCAGTCGGTGACCAGCCGGGCCGGCGAGCGGTGGTGGCGGGCGACGACCTGGTCGGGCAGCACACGGACGCCGTGGCGGCGCAGCGCGATGTCGACGTCCTCCATCAGCCGCCCGCGCACCAGCACCGTCCACGCCACCGCGCCGTCGGGCGCACGGCCGCCGGGCCGGATCACCAGCTGGGGATCGCCGTGCAGGACGACGTCGTGCTCGATCACCGGCAGGTCGCCGACCAGCCCCAGGTGCACCACGGTCGGCGGCAGGACCGGCATCGTCGCGGTGGTGAGCGGCTCCAGGGCCGGCAGCGACCGCGGGTCGATCGCGACCACGACGGCGTCCGCGTCGAGGTCCCCCTCCGAGGTCCGTACGCCGACGGCCCGGCCGCCCTCGACGATGACGTCGCTCGCCGTCCCGGTCACGACGCTCGCCGAGCGGGTGCCGAGTCGCTCGACGAGCGCGTCGCGCAGCGCCGCCATCCCGCCCACCGGCCGCCAGGCTCCGAAGCGCTGCTCGAGATAGGCGGTCAGGCCCGCCCAGGCCGGGACGTCGCGCGGATGGTGTCCGGCGAGCTCGAACGGCCAGGCGGCGACGTCGCGCAGTCGCCTGTCGCGGAAGTCGCCGCGCAGCCGGGACGCGAGCATCTCGCGGGAGCGGAGCAGTCGCGTCACGTCGCGGGGCGGGGACGTCGTACGCGCCTCGAAGAGGTGCTGCCGGGTCAGCTCCCACACGTCGGCGTAGCCCTCGACGTGGTCGACCCAGGCCTGGCCGAGCTCCTCGAGCTGGACCGCGCGCGACCCGCCGCTGACCCGGCGGACGGCGTCGTCGCGCCAGCGGTGCTCGCGCACGACCGGGACCGGCTCGAGCTCCAGCTCTCGCTCCAGCGGCCGCCCGGACTTGCGGAAGAGGTCGCGCGCGACCGCGGGCAGGAGGGTGTGCGAGACGACGTCCCACGAGAAGCCGGGGGAGTCCTCGTGCTCGAAGGGCGTGAGCGCGCCGCCGAGCTCGGGGGAGACCACCGTGACCTCGTGGCGCTGCTTGGCCAGCCGGGCCGCGGCGGCGAGACCGCCGAAGCCGCCGCCGATCACCACCGCCCGTGCCACGGGCCGAACACTAGTGGTCGGGGTGACGGGCTCAGCGGGGGCGCTGCCAGGAGAAGAGCGGCTCCACGCCCGGCCGTGCCTTCCAGCGCCGCCAGCCCCGCCGGATCAGGCGGGCGGCGAGACAGGCGGTCACCAGCCCGGCGATCAGCAGCAGTCCGGCGATGGCCGCGGCCAGGTGCGGATGCCGGATCGCGAGCGCCACGACGCCGAGCACGGCGACGTCCTCCCCGAGACTGGCCGCGATCGTGGTCACCGGCTCCGGCGAGGTGTTGAGGGCCAGCCTGCCGCCCGACTTGGAGAGATGCGCCAGCAGGCCGGTGACCCCGCCCGTCACCCCGCCGACCGCCTGGTCGAGGGAGTCGGCGTCGCCCGCGAGCAGCACGCCCACGACGGCGCCGACGGTCGGCCGGATGGCGGTCGAGATCGCGTCCCAGGTGGAGTCGACGTACGGGATCTTGTCCGCCACGAACTCCATCGCGTAGAGCCCGCCGGCCGCCGCGAGGACCGGCCAGGTGCCGAGCGCGTCCGGGACCTGGCTGAGGTCCCCGAGCCGGTCGGCGACGCCGAGCACCAGCACCACCAGGTAGGCGTTGACGCCGCTCGCCCATCCGGTCGAGAACGTCAGCGCGAGGGTGTCCATGCGCTCAGTGTCGCTCAGCGTCGTCGGACTATGGTTGACCCGCCATGCTGAACCAGCCCGATCCGCCCGCGACCTCCGCCGGTGCCGCCGACGTCGATCCCGACGCGCCGCCGTGGACGCTGGTGCTGGCGCTGCGGATCATCGTCGGGATGATCCTGGTCGGCGCCGCGACCGTGGTGCTCGTGGTGGTGCGCCAGGACGACCTCATCCGGGTCTGGGCGCAGGGCAACAGCGCGGTGCGGGAGGTGCTCGAGACCCGCGGGCTCGACGCCGTCAAGAACGGCTCGGTGACGCCGCCGCGCTTCGTCCCGGTGGGGATCACCGAGTACGTCGTGCTCGCCAGTCTCGTCGGCGTGCTGGCCCTCTTCCTCCGCAACGGCTTCGAGTGGGCGCGGATGGCGATCACGGTGCTGCTCTTCTTCACCGGTGTGGCGGCGTTCGCGGGATTCCGCGTCGGCCAGCCCGGGCTCTTCTCGGTGTGCGCCGTCGTGCTGATGGCGATGTTCGTGGCGTTGATGGTGCCCCTGTGGCACCCGGCGACCACGGCCTACATCCACGAGCGGATCGAGGATCCGCTGGAGTAGGCGGCAGCGGAGGCGCGGGGAGCGCCCCGGAGCGCTCCGGAGCGCGCGGAAATGTCGGTGGTCGCGGCTTCACTGGAGTCATGAGCACCTCGGCCTTCCTCCCCGCCACCACCCACGTCTACCTCGAGCGCTCCGCGATGTCCCTCGCGGAGGCGGTCGGGAGCGCCGACCCGCCGTCGCGCTACGTGAACGCCCACGTGGCCGCGCTCCGGGCGGCGGCGGCCTGGCTCGCGGCGCGTGCCGCACCCGGCCCGGTCAACCGGCGCAAGCGCAACGCCTGGGTCCTGCTGTCATCGACCTCGCCCGAGATGGCCGGCTGGGCGGCGTTCTTCTCGGCGGGCGCGGCCAAGCGGGCGGCCGCCGAGGCCGGCTCGGCCAAGGCGGTGACCGCCGCCGAGGCCGAGGACCTGATCGCGGCGGCCGACCGGTTCCTGGCGGCGGTCGAGGAGGGGCTGGGCCTGACCGTCCACGTCCCGGTGGCGGCCCCCGTCCGCGACGCGGTCTGACGACCGGGCGCGGACGCCCCCGGACGCGCTTCGGCCGGCGGCAGGGCCACGCCCTAGGGTGGTCGTCATGTCAGCGAGTCGCGGCTCCGTCCGGTCCACGGTGGTCTGGGAGGCCCTCGAGCCGCTCCTCGCGGGGGACCCGCTCGACGTCCTCGACATCGGCGGCGGCACCGGCGGGTTCGCCGTCCGGGTGGCCGGCCTCGGCCACCGGGTGAGCGTCGTCGACCCCAGCCCCGACGCGCTCGCCGCGCTCGACCGCAGGGCGCGCGAGCTCGGCGTCGCCGTCTCCGCCCACCAGGGCGACCTGACCAGCCTCGACGTCGCCCCCGACAGCGTCGACGTGGTGCTCTGCCACGGCGTCCTCGAGGTCGTGCCCGACCCGCCGGCCGCCCTGGCCGCCCTGCACGGCGTGCTGCGCCCGGGCGGTCGGCTGAGCCTGCTCGTCGCGCAGCGCAACGCCGCCGTGCTGGCCCGGGCGGTCGCCGGCCACTTCGCCGAGGCCCTGACCCTGCTCGACGCCACCGAGCCGCTGGGCCGCACGGGGCGGCGTTTCACCGCCGCCGAGGCCACCCGGCTGCTCACCGACGCCGCCTTCGCGGTCGACGTGGTCCACGGCAACCGGGTCTTCACCGACCTCGTTCCCGGCGCCATCCTCGACGTGGAGCCGGGCTCGGTCGCCGCGCTCGCCGACCTCGAGCGGGCGGTGGCGGGGCGGGCCGAGTTCCTCCCGCTCGCCGCGCAGCTGCACCTGCTCGCGACCCGTTGACGCCCACGGGCGCCAATTTCGGTGGTCGCCCTACCGAGTTTCGCGGCGGCTGTCTAGACTGAGCGGCATCCACCGCTGAACTCTGGGAGGAACCGGTGCCACTCTCCGACGAGGAGCTCCGACTGCTCGAGCAGATGGAGCGCGCGCTCCTCCAGGAGGACCCGAAGTTCGCCTCCACCCTGCGCGGCACCAACCTCCGCCGCGCCGCCCAGCGTCGCGCGATCCTCGCCGGCGCCGCGTTCATCGTCGGCGTGGCACTCTTGATGACCGGCGTCATCACCCAGCTCCCCGTCGTGAGCGTCCTCGGCTTCGTCGTCATGCTCGGCTCGGCGACCTTCGGGCTCGCCGCGATCAAGGCCCGCCAGCCGCTCGCCGAGGCGGCGCAGCAGCCCCATGCCAGCCACGGGTTCACCGTCTTCGACGGCGGGCGCTCCTCCGGGCGTCCCAAGCGCCCGAAGAAGTCGGGCACCTTCATGCAGCGCATGGAGCAGCGCTGGGAGAGCCGTCGCCGCGACGGCTGGTGAGCGCCGCTCCCGGCCGGCGCCGGAGCAGCCACGTCAGACGAGGCGTCCGCGTCAGCGGATGAGCGAGCGCGGGAAGACCCGCGCCCATCGCTTGGCCCGCGGCCCGGCCGCCTCGTGCAGCGCCCGCGTCACCGCCCGGAGGTCGTCGCCGCGACCGCTCGCTCCCGCCTCCACCTCGCGAGGCGAGTAGCGGGCCTCCTCCATCACGCCGACGAGCCGCCCGAGCGCGCGATCGGCGTCCTCGCTCACGTGCACGGTCGCCGCCTGGGAGCGGATCGACGCGCCCTCCGGCCACACCATGCCCAGGTCGACGGAGGTGTCGCGCAGCTCGGCCCACAGGTCCTCCGGCGAGGCACGGCGCAGTCGCGTCCGGCGGCGCCGGCGGCGTACGACGGTGGGCAGGAGCGCGACGAGGGCGACCAGTGCCGCGACCCCGGCGGCGACGTACCGGCCGGCGTGGGACTCCTGGGCGCCGGCGGCCGCCGGCGACTCGTCGTCGCGCGGCCGCTGGCTCGGCTC
>NZ_JASGDD010000099.1:0-10818 GCF_047607365.1 Nocardioides sp.
GCGCGGCCTTCGCGACGTAGCCGTCCGCCACCCGGTCGGCCGCCGCGTCGAAGGCGGCCAGCGCGTCGGCGGGCGTGGCGTGTCCGCCGTCGCCGTACGATGCCAAGGCCGCCAGGTCGAGGTCCTGCGCCACCATGAGCACAGGCCCGTAGGCCAGCCCCGGAACCACCGGAGTCCCGGTCAGGACGACGTCGGTGGCGCTTCGGCCAGCAGCTGCGGTGATGGTGACCATGGCCACAATCCAAACCCAACCCACCTTGACAGTCAACACATTCGGGACTAAAACAACACGAACGAAGGTGCGTCATGGCGCCGGGGTGAGGAGCACACGGGGATGTATGCCGAAGAGCGCCACCAGGCGATCGCCGAGCTCGTGTCGACCCGCGGCCGGGTCGCGGTGACGGAGCTGGCGACCCGCTTCCAGGTGACGACCGAGACCGTGCGTCGCGACCTCTCCCAGCTCGAGCGGCTGCAGCTGGTGCGCCGCGTCCACGGCGGGGCGGTGTCCCTGCGGTCGGTGACCATGCTCGAGCCGCGGCTCTCCGACCGCGACCAGGACCACACCCCCGAGAAGGGCCGGATCGCCCAGGCCGCCGTCGCCCTGCTCCCGCAGGGCGGTGGCACCCTGCTCATCGATGCCGGCAGCACCACCGCCCGGCTCGTCTCGCTTCTGCCGACCACCGAGCAGTGGACGGTCATCACGCACTCGGTCCCGATCGCGGCGATCGTGGCACCGCTCCCCCATATCGAGCTGCACCTGCTGCCCGGGAAGGTCCGGACGGCCACGCAGGCAGCCGTGGGGCACGAGACGGCACAGGCGATCGGGCAGTTCCGGGCGGACCTCGCCTTCGTCGGGACCAACGCCGTCTCGGTCCGGCACGGCCTGTCCACGCCCGACAGCGAGGAGGCGGCGACCAAGCGCGCCATCGTGCACGGCGGCCAGCGCGTCGTCGTCCTCGCCGACGCCACCAAGATCGGGCAGGAGCGCGCGGTCCGCTTCGCCTCGCTCGACGAGATCGACGTGCTCGTCACCGACGACAGCGTCAGCCCGTCGGACGTCCAGGCCTTCGACGCCGCCGGCGTCGACGTGATCCGGGTCTAGCCGTGAACGCGCTCCGGCCGGGTGCGGGGCCGATCGTCACCCTCACCGCCAATCCCAGCGTCGACCGCACGCTCACGCTTCCCGGAGCGCTGGTGCGGGGCGCGGTCCACCGGGTCGAGCACGTGACCTCGCAGGCGGGGGGCAAGGGCGTCAACATCTCGCGGGCCGCCGTCGCGGCGGGGCTCGACACCGTGGCCGTCCTCCCCGCGCTGCCGGGCGACCCCTTCGTGCGCGAGCTGGAGGAGGCGGGCATCCACTGCCGTACGTCGGCACCGGCCGGTGACATCCGGGTCAACCTCACCCTCACCGAGCCCGACGGCACCACCACCAAGCTCAACAGCCCCGGCGAGCCGATCCGCGGCGAGCACCTGGACGACCTGACGGCGGCCGTGGTGAGCGAGGCGCGCGGCGCCTCCTGGACGGTGCTGGCCGGGTCCCTGCCACCGGGCGCGCCGGCCGGCCTGTACGCCGACCTCGTGTCCCGCCTGAGCGGGCTGAGCCGGGTCGCCGTCGACACCAGCGACGCCCCGCTGTCGGCGCTGGTCGACCGGCTGCCGGCGAGCGCGCCGGCCCTGATCAAGCCCAACGCCGAGGAGCTGGCCTCGATCACCGGAGCCGACCCCTCCGTGCTGGAGGACGACCCGGTCGCCGCCGCGCGGGCCGCCCAGACGCTCGTGGACCGCGGCATCGGCACCGTCCTCGTGACCCTCGGCGCCCGGGGCGCGCTGCTGCTGGACGCCACCGGCGCCTGGCACGCCACGCCGACTCCGACGACCGTCGTGAGCACCGTCGGGGCCGGCGACTCCAGCCTGTTCGGCTACCTGCTCGCCGACCTCCAGGGCCTGCCGCCGGCCGAGCGGCTCGCGCTCGCCGTCGCCTACGGCAGCGCGGCGGCCTCGCTGCCCGGCACCACCATCCCGACCCCGGCCGAGGTGCGGACGGAGTCCACCCTCGTCCGACCGCTGCTCGTGCGGCAGCCGTCCTGAGAGTCACCCACCCAACCGAGGAGAGCCATGCCCAGCAAGTCAGTCGTCGTCGGGTCCGCCGTCGGGCTCCACGCCCGGCCCGCGGCGATCATCGCCGAGGCCGCCGGCGGCCTCAACAGCCCCGTGACCATCAACGGGGTCGACGCCGGCTCGTCGCTGATGATCATGACGCTGGGCGCGAAGAACGGCGACAGCGTCGAGGTCGCGGGCGAGGATCCCGCTGGCGTCGACGCCATCGCCGCCCTCGTCGAGCGCGACCTCGACGCGGACTGAGCCCCGCGCCGCCTCAGCCGGCGGGCGTCGTCGCCACCCCCGGCAGGGAGACCGGCGGCACGGTGGCGAAGGGAAGGGTCCCGACCGACGGCTTGAGCTCCTCGGCGAAGGCGGTCGCCGAGAGGTCCGGCGAGTTCTGCGTGCGGCTGGTCAGCGGGAAGACGTTGTAGAGCTGGGCCGCGCCGTTGGTCCAGGGGTAGAAGATCCGCGACTGCAGGGCCTCGCCCGACTCCTCGTCCTGGCAGACGTAGTTGAGCTCCCCGCCCGCGGTCGGCTCCTCGCGCGGCAGCGGGTCCGTCGTGGTCGAGGTGCAGTCGGGCTGGGTGACGACGGAGATCGGCCGGCCGGTCTGGTCGAAGAGCTGCACTCCGACCAGCGGGTTGCCCGCCGCGTCGTAGGGAAAGACCTGGGAGACCCAGTGGCCGTCGGAGTAGATCCCGGCCTCGTCGGTGTGCGCGGGGCCGGCGTCGACGGAGCCATACTCGCCCTGGGCCTCCTCGTAGCCGCTCTCCCATCCGTTCCAGAAGGAGTGCTGCTGCGCGTCGTTGATGAGGGAGACGGACACGATCGCCGCGACGACGGACGCGGCGTTGACCGCCAGCAGCACCACGCGGGCGAGCACACCGCGGCGCCCGCCGGGCCAGAGCCGGCCGCGACCCAGCTGCACGCTGATCGCGACGCCGGTGATCGCCACGATCACCGGCCCGGGGCCGAGACCGTCGTTGCCGGCATAGATCCCACCGATCGCGGCACCACGCACGATCCACCACAGCGGGCGGAGCCAGTCGATGAGCGGCTGGTGGTCGCCGGGGAGTCTGGCGATCTGGCGGTCGGCGACGGCGCGGGCCGCGTCGAGGAGCGCGGTGATCCGGTCGCCGAGGGAGCGACGGGCGGTCCGCGTGCCGCTGCGCTCGGGGATGCCGGCGGCGGAGCGGAGCTCGCGAGCGTAGGCCACGGGGTCGCCCAGGGCCTCGGGCCCGCGGTCGGCGACGAGCTCGGCGAGGTCGGCCTCGAGGCCGTCGGTGATCTCGGCGCGATCGGTGACGCTGAGGTCGGAGAGCTCGGCACGGACCGCGGCGAGGAAGTCTCCGAGGAACGCGCCCATCGTCTGGTCGGGCTTGGTCGTGGTCATGCGATGGCTCCCTCGAGGATGGAGGTGACGGTGGAGGAGAAGACGGACCAGTCGTCGCTCTGCTGCTTGAGCTGGTCGCGGCCGACAGGAGTGATGCCGTAGTACTTACGGTGCGGGCCGGACTCCGACGGGACGACGTACGACGTCAGCGCCCCCGCCGAGTAGAGCCGGCGCAGCGTGCCGTAGACGGAGGCGTCGCCCACGTCGTTGAGTCCGCCGTCGCGCAGCTTGCGCACGACGTCGTACCCGTATGCGTCCTCGTGCTCGACGACCGCCAGGACGGTGAGGTCGAGCACGCCCTTGAGCAGCTGAGTGCTATCCATGCATGGCACACTACTACGCATTCCGCACTACTGCGGTTGACACTCCGAGTTCGCGCGGTTCCGGCACAATGCTCCTGTGCGCCGCCTGATGCTCCTCCCGGTCCTCGTGCTGCTCCTCGCCGGCCTCGCGACGGTGCCCGGCGTGCCGAGCGCCCAGGCGGCGGCATCGGCGCGGACCCCCGCGGCCGACGTGGCCACCTTCGCGTCCCTCGTGCCGGCGAGGACGAGCCAGGTGGTGCGCACGATCAGCTCGACCCGCTGGTGCCGGAAGATCTACTGCACCGTCACGCAGGCATGGCAGAAGGACACGACCGGCACCTGGCAGCTGGTCCGCGAGTTCCGGTCGGTGATCGCGCCGAAGGGCTGGGGCAAGAAGCGCGAGGGCGACATGCACTCCCCGGTCGGCGTCTTCGACATCTCGATCACCTTCACCACGTCCAAGCGCGTCGGCTCGATGCCGTGGAAGCGGCGCAAGGCGACCTCGGCGGTGCCGACCAGCGGCGCGAACTACAACTCGTGGGTCGAGATCCCCGGACGCACCTCGGGCGACCGGCCGTCGATGCGCTACGGCTTCGTCGTCGACTACAACAACTTCCGCGTCCACCCCGGCAGGGGCGCCAAGCCGGTGGCCGGCAAGGGCAGCGGGATCTTCTACCACACCTCGCCGTCGGCCGGCCGGGCCTGGAAGCCGACCGAGGGCTGCACCCAGCTGGGCGTGCCGAGCCAGATGAGGTGGATCCTGCGGTGGCTCAAGCCGTCGGCGAGCCCGCGGGTGGTCCAGCAGCTCTGAGAGCGCGATAGACGGCGCGTACGCCGACGGCGCGCTCGAGCTCGCGGAGCACGCCTCCGAAGAACTGCTCGCGATAGGTGTCGTCCACGACCGTCGACACCGTCAGGTAGAGGCCCGAGAACGCGGCGAGGAAGACCGAGACCTGGAGCAGCTCGACCGAGACCGTGGGCAGCCACGAGGCGCTGTGCAGCTGGTCGTGACCCGTCCAGGCCAGCTGGACGCCGTCGGTCATGGCCAGCGCGCCGAAGAGCAGGAAGAAGACGAAGACGCCGAGGGCCAGCAACAGCACCTGGACGGCCTGGATGACGAGCAGGGCGAGGATGAGGTTCCAGCGCTCGAATCCGCTGACCTCGGCGTAGGCGACCGGGTCGGCGGCGGGACCGGCAGGATCGGCAAGATCGGCAGGATCGGCGAGGAGGCGCGCGCACGGCTCCTCGAACGGCGTGCCCGCACAGGCGCGCGTCAGGAAGGCGCCGTCGACGTCGTCGTCCACGCGGTCGACCTCCTCGGGCAGCCGGACCAGGAGGAACGCCACCGCACAGGCGCCGAAGAGCAGCACCGTCAGCCAGAGCACGCCCGCGTTGAGGGAGGCGGCGAGCTGCCAGACCTCGGCGTTGATGAAGAGGAAGGTCACGAAGAGCAGGAGCAGCGGCAGCGCGCGCGACATCATCGGCAGCAGGCGCGAGAGCGAGCCGAAGGTGCGGCTCAGCGCCCACGCCAGGATCGGCCGGGCGCGCAGCGCGGTCATCGCATAGCCCAGCGCGGCGACGCCGCCGAGGGTGAGGAGGAGCGCCGGGCCGGCGCCGAGGTCGTCCGACAGCAGGGTGAGCGCCACTCCCCCGGCGCCCGCGACGACGAGCACGGCGGCCACGAGCGGGAGCGCCCGGCGCGGACGCAGCGCCTCGCGGACCGCGGCGCGCTCCTCCGGGACGAAGTAGGTCAGGCCGTGGCGGGCGAACCAGAGCTCGAGGCCGGCGAGCGGATCGGCGCCGCCCGCCGGCTGGTCGCCCTCGCGTGGCTCGGTCACGCCAGCGGGAGTCCCAGGACGCGGCGGGTGTCCTCCACGTCGGCGCGGATCTGCTCGATGAGCGGCTCGATGCCGGTGTAGGCGACCTGCCCGCGGAGGCGCTCGACGAACTCGACCTGCACCTCGACGCCGTAGAGGTCCAGGTCGGTGCGGTCGAGCACGTAGGTCTCGACGCGGCGGCCGATCACCCCCTCGAAGGTCGGGTTGGTGCCGACGCTGATCGCTCCGGGGAACCGCTCGCCGGTGTCCAGGCGCGTCAGCCATCCGGCGTACACGCCGTCGGGGGGGACGGCATCGAGCGCGTCGGTCGGGACGTTGGCCGTCGGGAAGCCGAGCTCGCGTCCGCGCTGGTCGCCCTTCACCACCACCCCGCGTACGGCGTAGGGCCGGCCGAGCGCCTCGGCGGCCCCCTCGACGTCGCCTGCCGCCAGGCAGGTCCGGACGTAGGTCGACGACCAGACCTGGGGTCCGCCGTCGAGATCGATCGAGGTCACCTCGAAGTCGTGGCCCGCGCCGAAGTCGGCCAGGGTCCGGACGTCGCCGGACGCCTTGCGGCCGTAGCGGAAGTTCGCGCCGACGACCGCGAGCCGGGCGTGGAGAGCGTCGACCAGCACCCGCTGGGCGAAGTCGTCGGCCGACCAGGCCGCGACGTCCCGGTCGAACGGCAGCGCGAGGACCGCGTCGGCGCCGTAGTGCTCGAGGAGCTCGGCGCGCAGATCGAGCGAGGTGAGGGTCGTCGGCGCGTGCTCGGGCCGGAGCACCGCCATCGGGTGCGGGTCGAAGGTGATGGCCACCATGGTGAGGCCCCCGGCGTCGGCCCGCTCGCGTGCGAGCGCGAGGACGTGCTGGTGCCCACGATGCACGCCGTCGAAGTTCCCGATGACGACGACCGTGCGGCCGAGGTCGGCCGGCACCTCGCCGACGGAGCGCCACAACACCACGACGATCACCTTAGTAGTCCGAACATGAGCCTTGCCGGAGGGCCTCCTCGCCGTCTACCTTCCTCACAGGAAGCACACATCGTGTCGTTGTCGCATCTCGGGCCTTGGGAGAGAAGGTCGCCATGCGTTCGGAGATTCGTCTGGGCATGAGGTTGTTGACGACCGTCGTGGCGCTGGTCGCCGCGGTGAGTCTGCAGGCCGCGTCACCGTCGTCCGCGGCGAAGGCGGGCACCTGGGTCATCTCGGGCAAGGGCGTCGGGCCCTACGTCATCGGGACGACCGGCTCGAAGGCCCTGAAGTCGTCGTTGTACACCAAGCCGAGCAAGGCCACCGCCTGCGGCTCCAGGTACACCGTGCCCCCGGCCGCGAAGGGCGCCGCGGGCAAGGCACTCTATCTGACCTGGGACTACCGCAAGCACAAGGACTGGACCAAGAGCGCGAAGCTGGCGGGTGTCGGCGTCTTCAAGGCGAAGGCCAAGAACAAGAGCATCGCGACCAAGGAGGGCATCACGATCGGCTCGACCGTCGCGGACGTCGAGGCGAAGGTCTCCGGGGTGCAGAGGACGGCGGACCTGGCGAAGTACCAGCCCCTGCTCGCGGTGCGGTCGGGCAAGCGCTGGATCAACTTCTGGATCGACTGGGGCTACGACTACGAGAACCCGCCGACGAGCTGGGACCAGCTCGCGGGAGCGAAGGTCACCTCGATCTACGTCGGCAGGGAGTCGTACCTGACGCAGTCCTACTTCGGCAGCGGCGGCTGCTGAGGGCTGCCTCCGGACCGGGCCGGATCCGGGCGGGCTAGCCGACGAAGACGGCGACGGGGCGGGCGAGGGGCGTTCCGGGAACCGGCTCGTAGAGCGCGAGGAACTCCCCGTCGAGCGCGAAGACCGCGGTCAGCCCGTCGACGGCCAGCGCGATCCGTCGGCCGTGGCGCACCTCGCGCTCCTGCTCCTCGTCGAGGTCGTACGACGGGAAGGCGGCCCGCGCGGCGGCGCCGATGGGCAGCAGCAGGCTCCGCCCGCCGGCCTGCGCCTCGCCCAGCTCCTCGAGCGTGGCGGCCTGCGCGAGGGTGTAGGGGCCGACCGCGGTCCGGCGCAGCGCGGTCAGATGACCGCCGACGCCGAGGATCGCGCCGACGTCCCGGGCGATCGCCCGGATGTAGGTGCCGGAGGAGCAGCGCACCGAGATGTCGGCCTCGAGGGAGCCGGTGCCGACGCCGCGGAGCCCGCCGACGGTGAGCTCGTGGATCGTCACGGGCCGGGCCTTCAGCTCGACCGCGGCACCCTCCCGAGCGAGGGCGTAGGCACGCTTGCCGTCCACCTTGATGGCGCTGACGGTGGTCGGCACCTGCTCGATCTCGCCGACCTGGGTCGCGAACGCGGCCCGGATCTCCGCCTCGCTCAACGCCTCCACCGCACCCGGCTCGGCCGTGGCGACGACCCCGCCCTCCGCGTCGTCGGTGTGGGTGGCGATGCCGAGGCGGACAGTGGCGTCGTACGCCTTCTCGGTGAGCATGAGGTGGCCGAGCAGCCGGGTCGCGCGCTCGACGCCGACGACGAGCACGCCGGTGGCCATCGGGTCGAGCGTGCCGGCGTGGCCGACCTTGCGGGTGCCGGCAAGGCGACGGACCCGGGACACCACGTCGTGCGACGTGACGCCCGGGCCCTTGTCGACGATCACCAGGCCGGACGGCTTGGCCTCGGTCACTCGCTCACTCGTCGTCCCAGGCAGCGTCGTCGAGGTCGTCCTCCGACGCCTCCCGGGGCTTCTTGTACGGGTCCTCGTCGCCGGCGTAGGCCGATCCGCGCGAGGCCGCCACCGCGTCGTCCTGGGCCTTCGCCCGCGCCAGCACCTCGTCGAGGTGTCGCGCGGTCTCGGGCAGGGCGTCGTGGTGGAACTCGAGCGTCGGCGCGTGTCGCATGCCGAGCTGCTTGGCGACCTCGGACCGCAGGAGCCCCTTCGCCGATTCGAGCGCCGCCGCGGTGGCGGCGAGCTCGGCCGGGTCGTCGCTCATCGCGGTGTAGAAGATCGAGGCCTGCTGGCTGTCGCCGGAGACCCGCACGTCGGTGACGGTGACGAAACCGAGGCGCGGGTCCTTGATCCGGCGCTCCAGCATCTGGGCCACGATGACCTGGATGCGGTCCGCGATCTTGCGGACCCTGGGGTTGCTCATCAGGACCTCGGGATCTCCACGAGCTCGAACGCCTCGACGATGTCGCCTTCCTTGATGTCCTGGAAGTTGCGGACCACGAGACCGCACTCGAAGCCCTCGCGGACCTCGGACGCGTCGTCCTTCTCGCGCTTGAGCGAGGCCAGGTCGGCGTTGTCGTAGACCACGGCGCCGTCGCGCAGGACGCGCACCTTGGCGTTGCGGCGGATGACGCCGTCGATGACCATGCAGCCCGCGATGTTGCCGATCTTGGACGAGCGGAAGATCGCGCGGATCTCGGCCTGGCCGAGCGTGCGCTCCTCGTACTCCGGCTTGAGCATGCCCTTGAGCGCGGCCTCGATCTCCTCGATGGCCTGGTAGATGACGGTGTAGTACCGGATCTCCACGCCCTCCTTGTCGGCCATCTCGGTCGCCTTGCCCTGCGGGCGGACGTTGAAGCCGATGATGATCGCGTCGGAGGCGGCGGCCAGGTCGACGTTGGTCTCGGTGATGGCGCCGACACCGCGGTCGATGACGCGGATGCCGACCTCGTCGCCGACCTCGATCTGGGACAGAGCGTCCTCGAGGGCCTCGACCGAGCCGGACACGTCGCCCTTGAGGATGAGGTTGAGGGTCTGGGACTCGCCCGACTCCATCGACTTCATGAAGTCCTCGAGCGAGCGGCGGACCGTGCGCTTGGCCAGCTGGGCCGCGCGCTCGCGCGACTCGCGCTGCTCGGCGATCTGGCGGGCCATCCGGTCGTCCTCGACCACGAGGAAGGTCTGGCCAGCGCCGGGCACGGCCGAGAGGCCGAGCACCATCGCGGGCCGGGCCGGCGTGGCCTCGGTGATCTCCTTGCCGTACTCGTCGAGCATCGCCCGGACGCGGCCGAAGGCCGGACCGGCGACGATCGAGTCGCCGACGCGCAGGGTGCCGCGCTGGACGAGCACCGTGGCGACCGGGCCGCGACCGCGGTCGAGGTGCGCCTCGATGACCAGGCCCTGGGCGTCCTGCGTGGCGTTGGCCCGCAGGTCGAGGGAGGCGTCGGCGGTGAGGACGATCGCCTCGAGCAGCTTGTCCAGGTTGAGGTTGGACTTCGCCGACACGTCGACGAACATCGCGTCGCCGCCGTACTCCTCGGGGATGAGGCCGTACTCGGTCAGCTGGCCGCGGACCTTGGTCGGGTCGGCGTCCGGCTTGTCGATCTTGTTGACCGCGACCACGATCGGCACACCGGCCGCCTTGGCGTGGTTGAGCGCCTCCACCGTCTGCGGCATGACGCCGTCGTCGGCCGCGACCACGAGGACCGCGATGTCGGAGGACTGCGAGCCGCGGGCACGCATGGCGGTGAACGCCTCGTGACCCGGGGTGTCGATGAAGGTGATCCTCCGGTCCTCGCCACCGACCTCGGTGGAGACCTGGTAGGCGCCGATGTGCTGCGTGATGCCTCCGGCTTCACCGGCCACCACGTTCGCGCTGCGGAGCGCGTCGAGGAGCTTCGTCTTGCCGTGGTCGACGTGACCCATGACGGTCACGACCGGCGGGCGGACGGTCCAGTCGGACTCGTCGCCCTCGTCGCCGAACTCGATGTCGAAGCTCTCGAGGAGCTCGCGGTCCTCGTCCTCGGGGGAGATGACCTGGACGTCGTAGTTGAGCTCCTCGCCGAGCAGCTCGAGCACCTCGTCGGAGACCGACTGCGTCGCGGTCACCATCTCGCCCAGGCTGAACAGCATCTGGACGAGCTGGGCGGCGTCGACGCCGATCTTCTCGGCGAAGTCGGTCAGGCTCGCGCCACGCGGCAGGCGGACGGTCTCGCCGTTGCCCTTGCGGACGCGGATGCCGCCGATCGTCGGGGCCTCCATGGCCTCGAACTCCTGGCGACGCGCCCGCTTGGACTTCCGGCCGCGACGCGACGGACCGCCGGGACGGCCGAAGGCGCCCTGGGTCTGGCCACGCTGGCCGGGACGGTTGCCACCGCCACCGGGACGGCCGGGAGCACCCCCGGGGGCGCCACCGCCGCCGGGGCCTCCACCGAAGCCGCCGGGACGACCGGCGCCACCGGCGCCACCGGCGCCGCCGGGACGACCCGCACCGC
>NZ_JASGDD010000100.1:0-2510 GCF_047607365.1 Nocardioides sp.
CCGAGGTCGGGCACCTCCGCGACCGCCGGCGCCAGGCCCGCCAGCCGCCGGAAGGCCGCCCCGGACGCCGCCGCGCTCGGCGCGGAGTACTCCGTCGCCGGGCCGGGAGGTGTGACGTACCTCTCGACCGACATCGTGTCGTCGCCGACCTCCACCGGCCCGTGCAGCAGCTGCGCACACGGGAAACCCGCGGCGAACAGGGTGCGCTGCACCTGACTGCAGCCGTGGTGGCGCGGATCGGACGGGCGGATCTTCACCACGATGCGGCGTCCGTCGGTGAGCAGCAGGCCGACCACCCGAGAGAGGTGCTCGTGCTCGAAGAGCCGGTCGGCCACGCCGGCCCCGAACTCGGCGGCGATCAGCGCCTCCAGCCGGTCGTCGAGCGGTGTCATATCTGCTCCCTTCCGCGACGATTCTCCCTCGTGTAGCGCGGTATTCTCCTGGCTTCGACGAGCGATCGAGAACGATCTCCCGCTGGCCGTCCCGGCCGGTGTGGTCGCCCAGTCCTGGCGGGGAGGGTCGCGGCAGGCCCGGGTGGCTCGCCTGTTCGGCGACCCGCGGGTGGTGATCCCGCCGCCGGATGACCCGACGGCCCGGGCCGTCGGCCTGCTGTGCGGACGCAGTGGACATCCCGATGTCGTCGACGTCCATGTCGCTCTGCACGCCCGGGAAGCGGGGCATGCGGTGGTCACCTCTGAGCCTGGCGATCTGCGGACGGTGGTCCCGGGACCTCGCCTCATCGTCCGGTAGGAACCGCTGGCTGTCGTTGGTCGAGCTTGTCGAGGCCCCGCGGGCTACGGGTTTCGGCGAGCCCAGTCAGCGAGGCTGAAGAGGTTCTCCGACGGATCGACCACATCGTTGGCACTCAGGTTGAACGAGTGCTAAGCCCGCGATAGATTCGGCGTTAGCACTCTCACCCCGAGAGTGCGAACGGCCGCCGGCGGCACCCGCGACGACGCCCCGGCTGAGAAACCGACAAGCAACGGGCGCGAGCCCAGCACAAGAAAGGGTTTTGACGTGGCAGTCACGATCAAGCCGCTCGAGGACCGGATCCTCGTCCAGCCCCTCGAGGCCGAGCAGACCACCGCCTCTGGCCTGGTCATCCCGGACACCGCCAAGGAGAAGCCGCAGGAGGGCAAGGTCATCGCCACCGGCCCGGGTCGCATCGACGACAACGGCAACCGCGTCCCGCTCGACGTCGCCGAGGGTGACGTCGTGATCTTCTCCAAGTACGGCGGCACCGAGGTCAAGTACGAGGGCCAGGAGTACCTGCTCCTGAACGCCCGCGACATCCTCGCCGTCGTCTCCAAGTAAGGAATCTGCAGACCATGCCCAAGATCCTTCAGTTCGACGAGGAGGCGCGGCGTTCCCTGGAGCGCGGCGTGGACATCCTCGCCAACACCGTGAAGGTGACGCTCGGCCCCAAGGGCCGCTACGTGGTGCTCGACAAGAAGTGGGGCGCCCCGACCATCACCAACGACGGTGTCACCGTCGCCAAGGAGGTCGAGCTCACCGATCCTTACGAGAACCTCGGCGCCCAACTGGCCAAAGAGGTCGCCACCAAGACCAACGATGTTGCCGGCGACGGCACCACCACCGCCACCGTGCTGGCCCAGGCGCTGGTCCACGAGGGCCTGCGCGCGGTCGCGTCCGGGGCCAACCCGGTCGGCCTGAAGCGTGGCATCGAGGCGGCCGTCGAGGCCGTCAGCGACAAGCTGCGCGAGCTGGCCCGCGAGGTCGACGACACCGACGACATGGCCAACGTGGCCACCATCTCGGCTCGTGATGCCGAGATCGGCCGGCTCATCGCCGACGCCTTCGACAAGGTCGGCAAGGACGGTGTGATCACCGTCGACGAGTCCCAGACCTTCGGCACCGAGCTCGAGTTCACCGAGGGCATGCAGTTCGACAAGGGCTACCTGTCCCCGTACTTCGTGACCGACCCGGAGCGGATGGAGGCCGTCCTCGAGGATCCCTACATCCTGATCAACCAGGGCAAGATCTCCTCGATGAACGACCTGCTCCCGCTGCTGGAGAAGGTCATCGGCGCCGGCGGCACCCTGTTCGTGGTGGCCGAGGACGTCGACGGCGAGGCGCTGTCCACCCTGGTGGTCAACAAGATCCGCGGCACCTTCACCTCGGTCGCGGTCAAGGCCCCGGCCTTCGGCGATCGCCGCAAGGCCATGCTCGAGGACATCGCGATCCTCACCGGCGGCAAGGTCGTCGCGCCCGAGGTCGGGCTCAAGCTCGACCAGGTCGGCCTGGACGTGCTGGGCCGGGCCCGCCGCATCGTGGTGACCAAGGACAACACCACGATCGTCGACGGTGCCGGCGCGGCCGCCGAGGTCGCCGGACGGGTGGCTCAGCTGCACGCCGAGATCGCCCGCACCGATTCCGACTGGGACCGCGAGAAGCTGCAGGAGCGGGTCGCCAAGCTCGCCGGCGGCGTCTGCGTGATCAAGGTCGGCGCGGCCACCGAGGTGGAGCTCAAGGAGAAGAAGCACCGCATC
>NZ_JASGDD010000101.1:0-4498 GCF_047607365.1 Nocardioides sp.
CGCGGCCCAGGTCGGTCGGCGCGGTCGCCAGCAGGCCGCGACCGGCGTCGAGCTGGCCCCAGGCCCGCTCGGCCCGCTCGGCGGCCGCCTCGGCGTGCTCGAGGATCAGCAGCTCGAGGCCGGACTCGACCGCGACCGAGACGTGCTCGGCCTGCTGCGGCTTCCCCTTGACGGCGCTGACGAAGCGGTCGCGCAGCTTGCCGACCCGCGTCTCCAGGGAGCGCAGCAGCTCCCCCGTGCCGACGAACTCCTGCCACCGGGCGAGCACCTCGCCCCGCAGCATCGTGCCGTCGGCAACCGCGGCGAGGATCGCCCGCAGAGCCTCGTCGTAGGCATGGGCGGCGTCCTCGCGGAGCATCGCGGCCGCCTCCGCCTGCTCACGCGAGGCGTCGGCGACGGGATGGGCGCGGCGGGCGACGGTGCGCACGGCGCCATCGAGGGTCTGCTGGACGACGGCATGACGGGCGACGGCGTCGGCGGCCAGCATCTCGATCCAGCCCCGGATCTCGGCGACCAGCTCGGGCTCGAGGATCCCCTCGTCGGACGGCTTGCCCTCGTTGACGATGAAGAGCGGGCTGTCCTTGAGGCCGCGGGACGCCAGCATCCGGGCGAGGTGGGTCGCCACCGTCTGCACGGCGTCGGCCGGCGTCCGATCGAGCACGACCGCGACCGCCGTCGACCGCTCGGCGGCCGAGCGGAGGAACTCCCACGGCACCTGGTCGGCGTACCGCGCCGCGGAGGTGACGAAGATCCAGAGGTCGCCGGCGGCGAGGAGCTGTGCCGCCAGGACGCGGTTCTGCTCCTCGACGGAGTCGACGTCGGGGGCATCGAGGATGGCCAGCCCGGCCGGCACCCGCTCGGAGGCGACCAGCTGCAGCGCGCCAGGGTCATCGGTCGCGTGCGAGACCCGCTCGAGGTCGGGCAGCAGCCGGTCCTGGCCGAACCAGTGCGCGTCGTCGGGGTGGTGCACGAGGACGGGCGACCGGGTGGTGGGGCGCAGCAGCCCCGGCGTGGTGACCCGCTCGCCCACGAGCGAGTTGACCAGGGTCGACTTGCCGGCGCCGGTCGAGCCGCCCACGACCGCCAGCAGCGGCGCGTCGATCGTCATCGTGCGCGGGATGACGTAGTCCTCGAGCTGGCCGAGCAGCTCGTCCTGGATGGTGCGGGCGGCGGTCGCTCCGGGCAGCTCGAGGGGCAGCACCACACCGGCGAGCGCCTGGCGCAGTCGCACCAGTGCGGTCACCATGCGCGTGCTGTCAGAGCCTGCGTCAGGAGCCGTCATCGAAGGGGCACCACCTGTCCGGGAAATGCGATGGTCGGCCTGACCCTATCGATGATGTCGACGTAGACCTGACCCCGCGCAGCAAAATCGGGCGGCGGAGTGCCTCGCAGGAAGCGGTGATGCAGGAAGCCGAGCTCGATCGCGGCCTGCTGGTAGACCCGCATCGCCTCGAGTCCCGCGGCCCCGCGACGCTGTCGCGCGAAGGCCCGCGCGCGTCGCCGGGCGCCCAGGTCGACGATCCATCCCAGGTCGCTGGCCGGGAGGTAGCCGAGGCGGGCGCAGTCCGCCAGCGCCCGCTCCAGCAGGCGGGCCTCGCTCCCTCGCGCCCAGATCGCCATGGCGACGACCCCACCGAACACCGGCACCATCACGACCACGTACGCCGACACGAACCCCGCCAGGCCGAAGACCGTCGACGCGTTCCAGGCGCTGTGGCCGATCACGGCGACGGCGTACCCGGCCAGCGGGAGGAGGAGGCGGACGAGCCGCTTGCGCGATCCGACCGCGAGCCCGACGCCCACCCCCGTGAAGGCGGTGAAGAGCGGGTGCGCGAACGGGCTGGCCAGGCAGCGGATGACGAAGGTCTGGGTGAGCGCGACCGTGCCGCCCGGCCCCATCCCGTCGGTGCCGTTGTAGGCGGCGGCGAGGTAGAGGATGTTCTCGGTGAAGGCGAAGCCGATGCCGACCATGCCGGCGTAGACGATCCCGTCGAGGACCCCGTCGAGCTCGTCGCGGCGCCACCACAGCAGCGCGATCAGGAAGGCGCCCTTGACCGCCTCCTCGACCACGGGAGCGAGGAAGGCGACGCTCGCGTCGCTGTCCAGGCCCGTCACGATGCCGCCGATGCCCTCGAGCACCACCGCCGCGAAGCAGGCCACGAACGCGCCCCACAGCAGGCCGAGGGCGAGCAGCCCGCGCGGCTCGGGCTCGTAGCGGTCGAGCCAGAGGTAGGCGGCCACGAGCGGCACGACCGGCAGCGCGGCCAGGACGGTCGCGAAGAAGAGCGTGCTCGGCGCCCCGGACAGCGCGAGCAGGAGCAGCATCGGCAGCGCGGCCAGGGCCACGACGATCGAGACGACGATCGTGAAGACGCGTCCGGTCGCCACACCCTGCCTGTGCATGAGAAGAATGGTCCCATGACCGAGGAGAAGACCGAGTCGCACGACCAGGCCGTGCCGGAGGCGTGGTCGGCGTTCATGCGCGAGGGCTGGGGCGACCGCGAGCTCAACCTGCCCGCCCACCCCGTCACGCCGTACGCCGCCGCGCGCCGGGCCCGACTCGCCGAGGCGTTCCCCGGCGAGCGCCTGGTCGTCCCGAGCGGTACCTACAAGGTCCGCTCCAACGACACCGACTACCGCTTCCGTCCCGACTCGGCGCACACCTATCTGACCGGCAACCAGACCTCCGACGCCTCGCTGGTGATCGAGCCGGACGGCTCGGCGGTCCTCTACGCCCGTCCCCGATCGAGCCGGGAGACCGACGAGTTCTTCCGCGACCGCGCCTACGGCGAGCTGTGGGCCGGGCGCCGGCCGTCCGCCCGCGAGCTGTCGGACTCCCTCGGCATCGAGGTCCGGCACATCGACTCCCTCGACCTCGGCGGCAGCACCCCGACCCGCGTGCTCCACGAGGACCCCGACCTCACCCGGGTCGCCTCCGAGCTGCGGCTGGTCAAGGACGAGTGGGAGATCGCCGAGCTCTCCGAGGCCTGCGAGATCACGGCGCTCGGCTTCGAGGACTGCGTCCGCGAGTGGGACGACGTGCGGACCTACGGCGAGCGCTGGATCGAGGGCACCTTCTTCCGTCGCGCGCGGGCGATGGGCAACGACCTCGGCTACGACTCGATCGTCGGGGCCGGCGCGCACGCGACGACGCTGCACTGGATCGACAACACCGGCCCGGTGAAGCCGGACGACATGGTCCTGCTCGACATGGGCGTGGAGGGCCGCAACCTCTACACCGCCGACATCACCCGCACCCTTCCCGTGTCGGGCACCTACTCGCCCCTGCATCGCGAGCTCTACACGCTCGTCCTGCGCGCGCAGGAGGCCGGCATCGCCGCCGTACGCCCGGGGGCGGCGTTCCGCGACCCGCACCACGCCGCCGTCTCGGTCCTGGCCCACGGCCTCTCCGACATGGGCCTGCTCCCGGTCTCGGTGGACGAGGCGCTCGACGAGACGAGCAAGGTCTACTCCCGCTGGACGCTGCACTCGGTCAGCCACATGCTCGGCATCGACGTGCACGACTGCGCCGCCGCCGCCAAGGAGGCCTACACCGAGGGCACCCTGGAGGAGGGCATGGTGCTGACGGTCGAGCCCGGGCTCTACTTCCAGATCGACGACCTGCTCGTGCCCGGCGAGATGCGCGGCATCGGGATCCGGATCGAGGACGACATCCTCGTCACGGCCGCGTCGGAGGGCGGCGCCCGCAACCTCTCGCACCACCTCCCCCGCCACCCCGGCGAGGTGGAGGAGTGGATGGGACGGCTGCTCCCCTGATGCTGGCGGATCCGCAGCGCTGCCCGGACTGCCGCGGCGCCCTGACGCCCGGTGCCGCCGCCTGCCAGTGGTGCGGGCTTCCCCTGGGCGGCGCGCTCGGCTCCGAGCTCTTCGCGACCCTGCAGCGGGCCGACGCCCTCATCGCGCGGCTGCGCGCCGGCAGCGCACCGATCGTGACGAGCCCACCCGTCACGCCGCCTCCCCTGCCACAGCACCCCCAGCAGCACCCCTCGGTGGGCACCCGTGCGCTCACCGTCCCCGGACTGCTCCTGGCACTGGGCGCCCTCATGCTCGGCGCCGGCGCGATCACCTTCCTCGCCTTCGCCTGGAGCTGGCTGGGCTACTCCGGCCGCACGATCCTCATCGTCCTGGCGACCGCCGCGTCGGCGGCGGGCACGTGGCTCGCCGCGTCCCGCCGCATCCGGCTCGCCGCCGAGGCGCTCACCGCCCTGACCGCGATCCTCGCCGCCCTCGTCCCGGTCGGGGCGACGCACGCCGGCTGGTTCGGCAGCCGTCACGAGCCCCAGGTCGTCACGCTGAGCGGGCTCGTCCTCCTCGTGCTCGCCTCCGCCGCCAGGTACGCCGTCGAGCGCCGCACCGCCCAGGAGCTGGTCCTCGCCGAGATCGCCGGGAGCATCGCCGCCGCCGCGGCCGCCGCCGGCCTGGCCGCGTGGCTGGACGACCGATCGGCCACGACCGCGGCGATCGTCCTCGTCGCCGC